>CAXUIF010000116.1:0-6440 GCA_964250995.1 uncultured Acidobacteriaceae bacterium | reverse complement strand
TTCGGCTACGGCGCGCAACACATGAACCGCTTCCCGCGTTACCTCAGGCCCGATACCATCGCCGGCCAGCACTGCTATCGCAAGCTTCATCCTTGTCCTTGGGTCCCTTTAGGCAGCCGCGGTGGCTTCGTGCAACAAGGCCACGAGGTCCTGGTCATAAATCAACTTCTTGCGGTCGGCCAACTGGGTAAAGCGGTGATATACGGTGTCCAGCTCTGCGCCCGAGCGCGCATGACCCAGCTCCTGCAGCCGGTGCTGCAAGGCACGCCGTCCCGAGTGCTTGCCCAGCACAATGCTGTTCGCTGTGACACCGACCGAAGCCGGCGTCATGATCTCGTAGGTAAGCGGGTTCGCCAGCACGCCATGCTGATGGATGCCCGACTCGTGCGCAAAGGCATTCTTGCCCACCACCGCCTTGTTGGGTGCGCAGCCGAAGCTGATCAACTCGCTGAGTAGCTTGGCGCTGGGTGCCAATTGCTGCATCACGATGTTGCTGGTGAACGGGTAGCGGTCGTGCCGCACCATGATCGCCGCCGCGACCTCTTCCAGGGCTGCGTTCCCCGCGCGTTCGCCGATGCCCGTGATCGTGGCTTCTACCTGCCGGGCGCCGCCCAGCACCCCAGCCAGCGCATTGGCCGTTGCCATCCCCAGGTCATCGTGGCAATGCGTGGAAAAGATCACCTCGTGCGCCCCTGGCACGCGCGCGTGCATCGTCTCGAACAATGCCTGGTATTCGATAGGCGTGGTGTACCCCACCGTGTCCGGCAGGTTGATCGTGGACGCGCCCGCCTGGATCGCCACCGTGACAATGTGGACGAGGAAATCGAGGTCGGACCGGGTCGCATCCTCTGCCGAAAACTCCACGTCTTCCACGTAAGCGCGCGCCTGCTGCACGGCTGCAGCGACCTGCTGCAACGCCTGCTCGCGCGTGATGCGCAGCTTGGCCTCCAGATGCAGATCCGAGGTCGCCAGGAACGTATGAATGCGCGGCCAGTGTGCCGCTTCCACACCGCGCGCTGCCGTTTCGATATCGGACTGCTTGGCGCGGGCGAGCGCGGCGATCCGCGGCGCGTCTGGCCGTGTGCCGACCTCGCGCGCGATCGCCCGCACCGACTCGAGGTCGCCCTCGGAGGCAATCGGAAACCCGGCTTCGATCACATCCACGCCGGTGGTCGCCAGCTGGTGCGCCATCCGCAACTTTTCTTCATGGTGCATGGTGCAACCAGGCGATTGCTCGCCATCCCGCAGCGTCGTGTCGAAGAAGATAATCCTGTTCCGGTCAGTCATAGCAACGATCTCGTGAGGGTCTCCTTGAGCATAACGCCAACTTATCTTGCGCGCTGCGCGCATTCACACTTCTAATAAATGCATCAGTCTGCGGGAGAACGGCAATGGACCTCTTTCAACTCGAAACCTTTCTTGCGGTCGCCGCAGAGCGAAGTTTCTCCCGCGCCGCTGCTCGTCTGCACCGCTCCCAGCCGGCGGTGAGCCAGGTTGTCGCCAAGCTCGAAGCGGAGCTCGGCGAGACGTTGCTTGACCGCTCTTTGCGGGACGGCAGCCTCACCGATGCTGGCAACATCCTGCGCGACTATGCGCAGAAGATGGTAAACCTTCGCGAGGAGGCAGCGGTAGCCCTGCAGGACTTGCGCGCCCTCCACGCGGGCCGGCTCGACCTCGCGGCCAATGAGTACACCTGCCTTTATCTGCTGCCCGTGCTTGATGCCTTCCGCCGCAGGCACCCGGGTCTCAAGGTTGCCGTGCAACGTTCCCTCGGCAGCCGCATTCCCGATGAGGTGCAGCAACACTCCGTCGAGTTGGGGGTGCTCAGCTTCCGGCCGGACGACCCGCAGCTTCGTTCGCTGGTCGTGTACCGGGACGAGCTGGTGTGTATTGTGGGGCCTAACCAAGAATTGGCCGCGTGCGGCAGCGCGTCCATTGGGCGGCTTGGCCGCGAAACCTTTGTCGCGCACAATGTGGCCTCGCCTCTGCGGCAGAAGGTCATAGCCGCGTTCCGCCGGTACCGCACCCCCCTGCATATGGACGTCGAACTGCCCAGCCTGGAAGCCATCAAGCGCTTCGTGGAACGAGGCAACGGCATCGCACTCGTTCCTCGCCTCACGGTCGAGACCGAACTGGCAGCCCGAGCTCTCGTAGCGGTAAGCGTTCCAGAGCTGCTGATCGAACGCAAGCTACGGCTTGTGGTGCGTCGCCGGACGGTTCTGTCGCACGCCGCTGCCGCGTTCTTGGAGGTGGTCGAAGCGCATGCACGCCGTAGTGGCCCACCCTTCTGCTTCGAAGAAGAGCGAAAACGCTGAAGGTTCGTGGGCCTTCATGCCCTCTTTCCGTCGGCTCCGTCTAACCATGCGGGTACAATACCGAAAGCGACTCTGCCCGAGGCCTTCCGGAGCAGCAATGGAACAGGGAAGGGCAGACTGCATCGCGAAGGGATCAATGGAAGCATGAAGAAAACTGTATTGCTGGGTGCTCTGCTCGGGAGCGCCGTTCTCTCAGCGCGAGCACAGGAAAGCCGGCAGGATGCCAGCATCAGCGCTTTCGAGGTTGTCGCTCCAGAGGTCTCCGGAAATGCCGTACAGCCCCTGACTACGACGCACGTCACTGGCATTCTTGGAAGCTACCGCTACCTCCTCACCCCCCGCAGCGGTCTGGAAGTGAACTACGGCTGGGCGCAAAACTCCCTGGTGTACAACGCCTTTTCGGCAGGTGTACCCGTGGGGCGCGTGCACTCCCGGCAGCAGGAGATCTCTGCGGCTTACGTCTACTCCCGCAATTACAAGAAGTACAACCCCTTCGTGGAAGGCGGCGTTGGCGGCATTCTGTTCACGCCTATCCTCGATAACGGCACGACGCGGCTTGACTCACGGCAGAACACGCGCATCGGGGGACTCTTCGGAGCGGGGGTGGCGTACGAAATCAGCCCGAGCTTTGATATTCGCGCGGAATACCGTGGCTTTGTTCTTAAGGTGCCCGATTTCGGAATTTCGGCCTTTACGAGTAACCGCTATTATGTGATTTCGACGCCGTCGATCGGTGTGGCATATCACTTCTAAGCTGGACCAAGCTCAACCTTTAGGCAGCAAGAGGCCCCATCGTGCGATGGGGCCTCTTGCCATTTAAGGAAGCCAACCTACTCAGAAGTCGACCTGCTCACTCCCCAAAGCGGTACGCCACCCCAAAGCTGAGCATGTGCGGCGTCAGACTGTTCGGGTGGTAGGTAAACCAGTGCTGCTCCTCATAGTCGATCGGCCGCAGGGTAATGTGGTGCTGCAGGCGAACGTCCAGTCCGCCTCCAATGGCAAACAGAGGATAGGAGCCAGGAGCATTATAGAGCCCGGGGTTGTTCGTGTTGTTGGAAGCGGTTGCATCCCCGACCAAAGCCTTTCCGTAGAGCATGTACTTGCCCCGCCGGTACTCTCCCCGCCCACCAAACAGGTACGTGCGCTCCAGAAAGACTACATTGGAGAACGCCGTCTGGAGGTTGACCTCCGCTGTGGCGCCGAAGTGACGCGCGAAATCATAGTTCGCGAAGATCTGAACACCGGAGGCGCGGCTTGGGCCGTAATCTGGATCGATGTTTTGGTAGGCAACACCTACCGCCAGAGTTCTGCCGGTTGCCGCCGCGATCGCTTGCGCCGAGACGTGCGGGGCGAGGACTGCGACAGCCAACGTGAGGGCCAAAGCGGAAAGGCAGTGCTTCATCATAAGGTCTCCTGAAACGCCGACGCCCCCTGGGATCATTTCGATCACTCAGGGGCGCCGATGTTGGGCCAGCGCGCAAGTTGGTGTGGGCCCGGTGCCCTGTGGTGGAGGCTGCTAGCGCTGTTGCGGTGGATTGGCGGCGGGAGTTGCCGGAGCGGTGGCTGGCGTGGTAGTCTCAGTCGCCGTTGCCGTTCCTGGATTCGTCGCTCCCGCCGGAGGTGTGCTGTCGCCCGTAGTTGGCGCGGCCGGTGCTGAGGCCGCGGGCGGCGCAGGAGGCTGCCAATACGCCAGCTTTAGGTAAACGGGCGTGATCTCAAACGGCAGCTTGTCCCTCGAACTGAGCAGGGGTGCATACGCAGAGTGTAGCTGAATCACCTTGTCCGTCCATGGATCAAATCGCAACAATTGTGCCAGGGGCATTGCCGCCTGCTGCTGCAGATCCGTGTTATTCAGCTTGGGCGCCTTAGAAACCAGGGCCTGCATCCAGAAACTGCCGTCCTCCTTCAGCAAGCCGTCGCCAATCTGCGGCTCCGTCAAGGCGTGCAGCCCCTTCTCGCGGGCCTGGAGTTGCTGCAGGTACAGGCCGAAGTATTTCTGGCCATCCGCGATATCGGCTACGTTCAGCAGTTCCACCGCCTTCTTGGCAGCGTCGACGTTTTCCTGATCCGTGTGGTGCATCGGGATATGCTGGAATGCCGACTCCTGCGGAAACATCAGGTGATCGTTGAAGGCGAACTTGGTGTCGATATGGTGGCCGAGCAGGATGTGGGCCACCTGGAACGCCAGGATGGCGTTCAGATCGCCCTGCTGCTCTGCCTGCTTGCCGTCAGCCGACGGCACGGCTGTGGTATCCAGCAAGCTCTTTGAGACCAGGATCGTGTTGCCTACCGAGAGTGTTTCAAGCGGTTCCGTAAGGAGCGTGCGGACCTTGAGCGGACGATCGATCGCGATCTTGTTGTAGGCGAGGATGTTGTTCGCGAGAAGCTCCAGGGTCTGGTCGAACTCGCTGGGTGCGTCGATCAAACCGGCCTGATACAGACGATCGACGACGTTGTCCTCTGCCTGCTGCACCCACTCACGCTGGGCCTGCAGGGGGCTCACATCGGGCGCGTTCTGCGACGCATCCGTCGCACCTTCCACCTCAAGCGTGGCCTGATCCGCTTCCTTCGGCGGAACCTTGAGGGAATAGCCCCAGATGTAGTTGACAGCCTTGAACTTCAGGGTGTGGCTTGGGCTCTTCGGGTCTGTTTCCTCGATGTAGACCGACGTGGGCAGCCAAAGGCCTTCCTGCACGTTGGTCCGCCACGAATCGAAGTGGTAGAACTCGGCGATGTCCTTCTCCGAACCAGAGAAGTCGCCGTTAAACCGTACAATATTGCCGCTGTTGCGTTCGATCCAGACACGACCCGCAAACCGACCGGTCGCTCCGTGCTTGCTTGGGCTTACGTCGAATACCACCGTAGGGATGGTTCCAAGAAAGTCGTTACGGACGAACGAAAACTGGTAGGTGCCACGGTTGAAGCTGTTGCTGTCCACCAGCAGCATCTGCACGAAACCGGCCTCATGGTAGGTCAGATGCAGGCTGGTGGAGAGGCCGGACAGGTAGCCCAGGGAATGCTTGAACGCGCCGAACTTGCTGCTCTTCTCTCCTGGTTTGGAGCCCTCGGAGAAGGTCGTATCGTTGATGACCTTGCCAAAGTTTACGCGGCCCAGGAAGTGCACATCCGACTCAGGGGTTTGTCCCATCACCGGATCGGACTTCATGTTCTGGATGTAGGTCTCAACCAGCGGCGTCCGTTCTTTCAGCGTCTTGATGATGACCGCTTCCCGCGTAATCGCCTTGTCGATCAGAGCGTTCTGTGCCGCTGAGGGCTTGCGGTAGTCGCTGGTGGGTACTGCCTTCTTCTTGCCGATGGGAAACGCCACGGCAGGGATCGCCGGTGCGGCTAGAAGGGCGAGTGTCACGGCAGCAGTGAGTTTCGTCCGGGTAAACATTGAGGTGGGGCTCCTTGTGTACGGTTGCAAGTTGCGGCAGAGGCTGCCATAAGAATACGGGATGAAGCAGGGCGGGGCTGCGATCTCCTGCAAATTCCAGCAGCCCCCGGGCCTTAACTCATTTGGAACTTCACCAGCACCACACCTTCCCAGGGCACGGGCGATCCCTGCGCGTCCATCGCGGGCTTGAAGCGGGTACCTTCAGCGGCTTTGGTCGCGGCCTGATCCAAGCCATGTCCCAGGCCGCTGACGACACCGAGTACCTCAACGGTGCCGTTGGCGGTCACGCGAATCCGCACCGAAACGTTGCCCTCCAGGTGCATCGCCTTGGCTTCCTCGGTATAGACCGGCTCCGGCTTGTAAATCAGTGTCGGCTTGGACTGAGTCGCGGCGGACTTGACCGCGGGCTGCTGCAAGGTGGGTTGCACGGGCGCCGTGTTCATGGCGACACGCTGAATGCCGGTTGCCTTGGACGTCAGGGGACCGGTGCAACCCACGCAGCCGGTCGCCAAGCCATTTACCTGCCGCGGTGAGGTGGCCGCCAGATTCTGGCCGCTCGGCGAACCCGAGCCCATGCTCATGCTCACGGAGCGTGGGCCTCCGCCCGTGTTACTGCCGGGCATCCCCGGCATGCCGGCCACACCCATGTTGACGCGCTGCACTGCGGGGCCGCTCATTGGCTTCAGCGGGTTGTCCGGCGAGCCCAGCCGGACAGCGCTGGGATGGGC
>CAXUIF010000115.1:0-10456 GCA_964250995.1 uncultured Acidobacteriaceae bacterium | reverse complement strand
TTCTTGTACTGCTCACACTGCGCAAACGTCTGCTTGCGGCAGTAAAAGCATCGCCCGCAAGGAATGTGATGAAAGGCCATCACGCGGTCCCCGTACGCGAAGCCGCGCACCCGCTCGCCCACCCGAACGATGGTCCCCGCCATCTCGTGCCCAAACACGCGCGGCGCCGCGTGCGATCCCGTGTGGATCTTCTTCAAATCCGTACCGCAAACACCGCAGGTGTCGACACGCACCAGCACCTCGCCTGCCTGGATCTCCGGAACGGCAAGGCTTTCAGTGACAACTTCGTTGGGCGCGCGGTACACCGCAGCCCGCATCGTGCTCGGAACAGCGTCAGCCATCATCCGTCTTTCCGTACGTTGATCCCTAGAACTTGGCGATCAGCCACAACCCGCCAATCAGCAGTCCGCACCCGGCCAAGCGGCCCGGCGAGGCCGTGTGCTGTTTCATGCCTAACAGACCGAAGTGATCCAACACGACCGACATAATCAGCGACGCAGTCACCCCAACGCCGGTGAAGATCCCCGACCCAAGTTTTTGCACCAGCGTCAGCGCGGCAAGGGTTGAGACGATGCTGATAACGCCACCCGTCCAGGCCCACCAGCTCACATGACTGACATTGCCCAGCGGCAACGGCTCGCGTGCGAAAAGCTCCAACGCCAGGCACCCCAGCAGCCCTACTGTATAAATCACCACAGCGGCCCACACCGTCTGCTGCAGCTGTTTATGCAGCTGCCCATGGGCCGCCGATTGCACAGGATTCGCCGCGCCAGAAAGGAGCGCCATCAGAAATGCAAACCAAGCCAAAGCCACACCTCTTGCGGTCCTACCCGCCGACCGTTCCCGGTTGGACGCGTTTCCATTCGCTCCCGTCGTCTAAGGTTGCAGGTCATCGCCGGCCTTCTCGAACTGCCCTGTGCGATTGGTGAACATCCAGTCCTTATGCTGTAAAAACAGCCTTGTTTTTTGCGCCAAAACCACGGACGCGACCTTGCTGCCCTTTGCCAGCGCGGCGACCGGGCCCCAATAGCGAGGGCGCACGGCGACGTGAGCAACGAAACGCGTCGTCTCCAACTGGCCCTCCTCGTCCACAAAGCGGTCGAGGTCTGGCAGAACTGCGTCCACCTCGTCCGAGACAGCCTTGAAACAACACATCGGCGCCTTTCGCATGGCTGCCAAACGCGCCACCGTCGCCGCTTCCATGTCCACCAGCACCGCTCCGTAGGTCGCCAGCAAGCGACTCTTTTCCGTAGCATCGGCCGGCCGGGGCACTGTTGCGATCCGCAGCGTCCGGTGGCTGTCCGTCAGCGCGAAGCGCTCGCCTGTCTGCACATCGATCACCTCGGTCACACTGCTCACGTCCCCCACGCGCAGCCCCGTGCCGGTCGACCCCGCAAGCCCCACGCTTAACACCAGGTCCAGCGGCCCGCCCTGCTCTGCTGCCGTGAAAGCGCTTCGGGCAGCGTTTGCGCCCATTCCCGCACATACGGCGATCAGTTCATCGCCGTCCGCGTCACGGTGCGTCCACACCGCTACGTTCTGAGGCGCGGGTTGAGCCTGCCATCCACGAACCAGCGGCTTCAGCTCGCTGCGCAGCGCTGCAAGAATCGCGATCCGGCGGCTCATACGACCTTCGGGGGCACCGGCGCATACCCATTTGCCACAAACCACCGGCACGCCTCGCGCAGCGCCGCGTCCACCGGCAACACCTGAAAGCCGAGCTCCCGTTCCGCCTTCGCCGAACTCGCAAACATCAACTTGCGGCCCATGCGGACGGCCTCCACGGTCGCGCGCGGCTCTTTGCCCCGCAGCTTGCCCGTGATCGTCTGATCCAGGAAAGCGAAGGCCATTGCTACCGCATGCGGCACCTTCGCCCTGGGAGACGGCAGACCGGTCATCGCACCCAAACGGTCCAGGATCTGCTTCAACGTCAGGTTCTCCCCTCCCAGGATGTACCGCTCGCCCGGTCGGCCCACTTCCAGGGCCCGAAGGTGCATCCGCGCCACCTCGCGTACGTCTACCAGGTTCAGCCCTGTCTCGACATACGCAGGAAAGTTGCGGTTCAGGAAGTCCACCACAATTCTCCCGGTCGGGGTTGGTTTCACGTCGAGTGCGCCTACCGGTGTCGTCGGATTGAGCACGATCACATGCTGCCCCGCCCGCCCAGCCTCAAGGGCTACCTGCTCGGCCATCCACTTTGACCGCTTGTAGTGGCCGATCATGGCCGCCTCGCTCACCGGCGTCGTTTCGTCCACTACCGTACCGTCCCGGCGAAAGCCCATCGTCGCGACACTGGAGGTGTAGACCACGCGGGGTACCCCGGCTTGCCGGGCTAACCGCAGCAGCGCGCGCGTGCCCTCTACATTGGCCTTGTACATCTCAGCCGGATCCGGTACCCACAACCGATAGTCTGCCGCCACATGGATCAGCGCATCGCACCCCTGCAGTGCAGACGCAAATTTCGTCGGTTCGCGCAAATCACCTAGTACCTGTTCCGCGTTCGTGGGCAGATGTGCCTTATTCGAGGAAGGCCGCACGAGCACCCGCAGCGCACCCCCAGCCTCGGCAGCCGCACGCGCTACATGCGCCCCCACAAACCCGGTCGCCCCTGTAAGAAACAACCTCACAGGGTCAGCACCTGAATCAGGCTGTCCGAGGCAAGCAGGAGGAGGGCTCGATGGCCCGCAACAATCTCCAAAGGCATCTCTCCCCGGCGCTTCACAAAGAGCACAGCTCTGGCCTTGCCATCATTGGCTCGGAGATGAAGTGACTCGCCCTCACTGCTCATCCACCCCGTTATTCCAGCGTCTCCGGCACAATTTGAATGTCCTTTTCCCCTGCCGCCTTCTTCTGCCAATACTTCCTTACCCAGGCCTCGAAGGTCTTGCCCGCTGCCGTATCACGGCCGGAAAACTTCAGCGCCGCCACGTCGCCATAAGCAATGTTCACGCGCTGTACCGTGATTGCGGCGGAGCTGCCCTTTGCCGGCGCCGGAATCACGCGCACTACCGAGTCCGCCAACGTGGGCCCACTGCGGCGATCGTACAGATAGCCCTCCACCACTGCGCCGTCACGACGCGTGATCGTCACATCGCCGCGGTAGTCAAACGCCTTTTCCAGCGCCTCGCGGATTTCGGCATCGCTCGCCAGCGCCGGAATCCACCCTTCCAGGTTTTCCCGCTCGCGCCCTGCTGCATGCTCCAGCTCGTCGGGGCTGGCCGCCTGCAGCTGTTCGATCTTGCCGTGTTCCTGGTCAGGAGTCGCCATCGCTACTTGCCCACCACTTCGCTGTAGCTACGGTCGACCGAGGTCGTCACCACCACCGGTGTCGGCTTTGCCGCTCCGCCGGCGATCTGCACCAACGGCACATGCCCCTCAGGCTTCCATTCATTCAGCAGCTTCTGCGCGCCTTCGTCCTTGTACAGCGACGGAAACACGTACTTCTTCGCGGTCACGAAGAAACCCTTCAGCGAGCTGAAGTTGTAGTCCACCGCCGAGGCCTCGTGTCCGGAGTGCACCATGCAGTTGGCGCAGCGCGGATTGCCGCTCTTCGCGCCATAGTTGGCCCACTCGGTCGCATCCATCAACTCCCCGAACGTGTCGGCATAGCCGTCCTGCAGCAGATAGCACGGTTTTTGCCAGCCAAAGATCGAGTACGTGGGCATGCCCCACGGCGTGCACTCGAAGTGCTGCTTGCCCATCAGGAACTCGGCAAAGAGCGGGTGCGTGTTGAACTGCCACTCCTTCTTGCGGTTCGACAGGATAGCGCGAAACATGCGGCGCGACTTGGCTTTGCCCAGGAAGTGGTTCTGATCGGGCGCCTTGTCGTAGGTATATCCGGGCGAGACCATCATCGACTCCACACCTGCCTCGGTCAGCTGGTCGAAGTGCCGGCGCACGGAGTTTGGATCGGCACCGTCGAAGAGCGTCGTATTGGTGGTCACGCGGAAGCCGGCGGCCACGGCCGCACGTATGCCCTCCATGGCAATCTCGTGCCCACCCTCACGGCAGACCGAAAAGTCGTGGTGCTCTTTTTCGCCGTCCAGATGCACCGAAAAACTCAGGTACTTGCTGGGTTTGAACAGGTGAAGCTTCTCCTTCAGCAAGAGCGCGTTCGTGCACATGTAGACGTATTTCTTGCGCTCCACCAGGCCGGCCACAATCTCGGGCATCTGCGGATGCAGCAGCGGTTCGCCGCCGGGGATCGACACCATCGGCGTCCCGCACTCGTCTACAGCCTGAAAGCACTGGTCCGGCGTCAACTCCGCCTTCAGAATGTGCGCCGGGTACTGAATCTTCCCGCAGCCCGCACAGGCCAGGTTGCAGCGAAACAGCGGTTCCAGCATCAGCACCAGCGGGTACCGCTTCCGGCCTTTCAGCTTTTGCTTCAGCACATAGGTCGCGACGGTGAATGCCTGCGATACGGGAACTGCCATCCTGAGAAACTCCCCTCGAGCTGCCCCGCAGCCCGGCTTCTGGTCTTTCTTCGATGAGTCGAACCGGGTCTAGGCTTCAATCGTCTCCCGCTCCAGCGCCTTTCGGTACGTCGTCAGCGCCAGCAGCGGAAAGTACTGCTTGTACAAATGATAGCCAAGATAAAAGACTCGCGGAAAGCCCGTCCCGGTGTAGTAACTCTCGCCATTGCGCCCCGGCATGAGCTCATCCCAGGACCCATCCTCATGTTGCCGCTCGGTCAACCAGCGGATACCCTTGGCCACAGAATCAGAACGCGTATCCTGAGCGGCCAGCAGTCCCAACAGCGCCCAGGCCGTCTGTGACGGCGTGGACGCTCCCACGCCCCGGGTCGCCGGGTCGTCATAGGTACCGCACGTCTCGCCCCAGCCCCCGTCGGGGTTCTGCACCATACGGATCCACTCGGCCGCCTGCTGCACCGCAGGCTCCAGGTGCGAGTACTCCATCGCCTCCAGGCCGCGCAGCACCAGGAAGGTGCCGTACAGGTAGTTCACGCCCCATCGCCCAAACCATGAGCCGTCCGACTCCTGCTGCTTCAGGATGAACTGGATCGCGCGCTGCACCGGCCTGTCCCGCCGCGTGTAGCCGTAGGCCGCCAGCATCTCGAGAATGCGCCCCGTAATGTCCACCGTCGGTGGATCGAGCATCGCATTGTGATCAGCAAAGGGTATGTACTGGAAGATGCTTTTGGTATTATCCCGGTCGAACGCCGCCCATCCACCCTCTTTGCACTGCATGGCGAGAAGCCACCGCATGGCGCGCTGCTCCACCTCGTGCTGATATCGCTCCCGCGGGTTTTGCACAGCCTTCAGTCCAAGCAGAACCTCAGCCGTATCATCGACATCCGGGTAGAACTCGTTGTTGAACTCGAAGTACCATCCACCCGGCTCCACATTCCTCACCTTTTCGGCCCAGTCTCCTTTATGGCGGACCTCCTTGGCCAGCAGCCAATCTGCGGCCTTGAGCAGGCGCGGATCTGTGCGCGGCACGCCAGCCTCGCCCAACGTGGACAGAACCTGCGCTGTGTCCCATACCGGCGAAAAGCACGGCTGCATGCGGAAGGTCGGGGTGGGGTACCCCGGCTCGCCCTCGGGCTTGTCAATGCCGAGCTTCTCGAACTCGTCCATAGCCCGGATGAATTGCGGATCGTCCGGAGAGTAGCCCAGGTAGCGCAGCGCGACGATGGCATTCAACATGGCGGGGTAGATCGCGCCAAGGCCGTCAGACCGTTCAAAGCGCTCCAGCATCCAGCGCTCTGCCTTTTTGAGCGCGCGCTTGCGCAACGGGCGAATGTGCACCCGCTCCGCCCAGTGCGCCACCCGATCCCAGAAAAGGAAGAAGTTCCGCCATGAAACAGGGTGCTTGCTATCCCAGCGAAGATGCAGGTTGGCGTTCTCGCGGCCGCCGACGAAAAGCTCGTCGATGCCCTGCTCCGGCGAGAGCTTCTTGAAAGGCTTTTTCGCGTAGATGATCGAGAGTGGCACCAGAATGCCGCGCGACCACGAGCTGATCTCGTAGATGTTGAAGTAGAACCAGTTCGGAAACAGCACGATCTCGGGCGGAACCGCCGGCACGGCATCGTAGTCGTACTGACCCAGCGCGCAAAGGTAGATCTTCGTGAAAGTATTGCACTCGACGACGCCGCCCAGCGACAGCACATTCTCGCGCGCCCGGACCATCACGGGATGGTCCGCTTTCCAGCCCATCAGCTTCAGCGCCAGATAGCACTTGACGCCGTAGCTCACATTGGAGGGGCCTCCGGGATAGAGGCTCCAGCCGCCGTCCGCGTTCTGGTGGCGGAGAATCTCGTTGATGCAGCGCTCCATCCGGCCCGGATTTCCCGTTCCGAGAAGCGTGTGCATGAAGATGTAATCGGCTTCCAGCATCGAGTCGGCTTCCAGCTCACCGCACCAGTAGCCGTCTTCATGCTGCTGCTGGAACATCCACTCGATAGACTTCCCGATGGCCCGCTTGACCTGATCCATCCCGAGATCGAGGCGGCCAAACCGCGGCTGCTTCGTCCCTTGCGGATTCAGACTAGATGTACTCATGCACTCTCATTCGTTGGCGTTGGGAAACGGTAACGGACAGCTTGCGAAGCTAGGGTGCGGGGTGTAGCGGAGGCGCGGAGGCAATGGCCTGCACGATCTCGGGCGGAAGCCCAAAGCGAACGTTTTCCGGCATCACTTCGACCTCTTCCACCGACGCAAAGCCCTTGCCCTGGAGAAAATCCACGACCTGCTGGACAAGGATCTCCGGCGCGGAGGCCCCGGCTGTGATCGCGACCGTCGAGACTGTCTGCAGCCACTCCGGACGAATGTCTTCCGCTTTGTCGATCAGGTACGAGCTGGTCCCCAGGTTCATCGAAACTTCCACCAGGCGATTGGAGTTCGAGCTGTTGCGCGATCCCACCACCAGGACAAGATCGGCACCGTGGGCCACATTCTTCACTGCGGTCTGACGATTTTCAGTGGCGTAACAGATGTCTTGAGCGTGCGGTCCGGCAATGTTCGGAAAGCGCTTCTTCAGCGCTTCAATCATGGTGCCCGCTTCGTCAAGCGACAGCGTCGTCTGCGTAAGGTAGGCCACCTTGTTCGGGTCCGGCACATTGAGCACAGCGACCTCCTCCGGGGTGGACACAACCTGGGTCACCTCGGGAGCTTCGCCTTGCGTTCCTTCCACCTCTTCATGATCGCGATGGCCAACCAGGATCAACGAGTAGCCCTGCTTGGCAAACTTGATAGCCTCAACATGAACTTTCGTCACCAAAGGGCAGGTCGCGTCGATCACCTTGAGCCCACGCTCCTTGGCCCTGGCCCGGACAGCCGGCGAAACGCCATGCGCCGAGTAGATGACGCGCGCTCCTTCCGGCACTTCGTCCAGCTCGTTGACGAAAATAGCCCCTTTTTGGGCCAGATCGTTCACAACATAGCTGTTATGAACAATCTCCTTGCGCACGTAGATAGGCGCGCCAAAGGTGTCCAGGGCAATCCGCACAATGTCGATCGCGCGCACGACACCAGCGCAAAAGCCTCGGGGCTTCAGAAGAAGAACGCGTTTTGCTGCGGGAGCCGGGCCTTTCTGCTGCACTTCCACGGGGTCGAGAACAGAGGTGGTCACAAACCTAAGTATATCCCGTTTCCCGGGCATAGGCGCAGGTGCCCAGCCTCCAGCTAGGCACCGGTAGTTCTTCTGTTTTCTTCCTAGGTGCGTCCGCCGCACTCCTGATGCGGGCAGTCGCAGCCAAGGCTGGTAGTCCCTGCGGCGTCTTCGCACATCGTCGAGCAGAACTTCTTGTCGGTCACCATACAGGTGCAGGGTGTATGAGCACACTTCTTTGCTTCGGCCATGGGGCCTCCCTCGCCAGCTTCTTCAGGGTGAGAAGCCGGACGTGAACGTAAGAAGCCGTACCGGGACCGGCCGTTGCCCCGCCTTCAGCGACTGGCTTCCACCATCTGCCGGGCGTGGGTCCGTGACGCCTCAGTAAGGCTGGTTCCTGAGAGCATGCGCGCAATCTCCTCCACACGCTCCCCCTCGCCCATGCTGCGCACGCCGGTCCGGGTACGGCCTGCTTTCTCAGTCTTCTCGATCAGCAGATGCTGGTCGGCAAACGCGGCGATCTGCGGAAGGTGGGTGATGCAGAGAACCTGCTGGGTACGCGAAAGCTCTTTGAGCTTGGCCCCTACCGCTTCTGCGGCGCGCCCGCCGATGCCGATATCGATCTCGTCGAACACCAGTGTCCGCGGCAACGCCGCTCCACGTTTCTTTGCCTGCGTCGCAGCCTGCGCTTCCACAGCCGCCTTCAGCGCCAGCATCACCCGCGACATCTCGCCACCGGACGCGATCTCCGTCAGCGGCTTCAACGGCTCGCCCGGATTTGTCGCGATGCGGCACTCCACGGCATCCCACCCCGCCGCCGTCCACCTGTCCTCCGCCTCGGAGGCGGAAACCTCGATCGCGAATTTGGACCGCATGGCGAGTTCATTCATCCGCTTCTCCGCCGCTTTGGCCAGCTTGGCCGAAGCGATCCGCCGTGCCTCGGTCATGCCCCGAGCCGTCGATCGGTACCGTTCAGCGGCCTGCTCCACCGCCGCCTCTAGCTCCTGCAGGCGCGCATCACGGTTCTCCAGGTCGGCCAGCTTCTGGGCTGCTGCCTCACCGAAGGCGATCACGGCGCCCAGGCCCGGACCGTACTTCCGCTTTAAGCGCTCCAGCAACGCCAGACGATCTTCCACTTCGGCCAGCCGGGCAGGCGAGGCCGTTGCTTCTTCGGCGAAGTCTCGCAGGGTGGCTGCGACGTCCTCCACTGCGGCCTGTGCCGCGCGTAGCTGCTGTGAAGCCTCTCGCAGGCTTTCCTGAAACCGCAGAAGGTCCTCCAGATGCCGCAACGCCCCGCCCAGGCGGCTTTCCGCAGAGATCTCGCCTTCATACAACAGCTCCAGCGCCGCACTTGCACCCGAAAAGAGCCGCTCCGCGTTCGCGAGCAGCCGTTTCTCGGCCTCCAGCCGCACATCCTCCTCGGCATCCGCTATGGCCGCGGCCTCAATCTCTTTGGCCTGGAAGCTCCACAGGTCCATCTGCCGCAGCCGGTCGCCTTCGGCCCCACGCAGGGTCTCCAATTCCTGCTGCAACGCACGCCACTGCGCGTACGCCCGGGCCACGGCCTCGGTTCCAATCTGCGCGGAGCGATCCAGCAGCAGCCGCTGCTGCGCCGCGTCAAAGGTGACCAGCGTCTCCGATTGGGCGTGCACCAAGGCCAGTTCCGGGGCCAGCTGACGCAGAACGCCCACGGTGGCGGGCTGGTTGTTCACGAAGACCCGCCCCTTGCCGCTGGCACTGAGCTCCCGCCGCAGCAGAATCTCCTCCCCTGCCACGTCGATCCCGTTCTCCTCCAGAACCTGCTCGGCACCCGGCGTGGTCTCGAACACACACCCCACCACGGCGCGCTCGGCGCCAAACCGCACCATATCGCTGGACGCTTTGCCGCCCAGCAGCAGCGCCAACGCATCAATCAGGATCGATTTGCCTGCACCGGTTTCGCCGGTGAGCAGGTTCAGACCCGGTCCAAACTCCGCGACAGTGTGGTCGATGACCGCATAGTTTTCTACTCGCAGCTCCAACAACATAGTTTCGGCCCTTGAGGCGATCCAACTCTTCCGAACCGCGATGGTCGACACATCAAACGCACTCTCGCATTGGGTTCATGGAACCCTTTGCGATAGATCTGCCGTGCATGTGCGTCTTCGCTACGGCTTCGCCTCGCCAGCGTAGCATGCCCTGTCCCTGTGCTCCTGCACCAAACATGGTTCTCTCGTGGCGACTTCCGCACCCGGTCAGCTTTGGAAGCTCCTTCCGCTCTCCTGTGAGCCTTACACTGGAGCGGTCGACATGATCTTGCTCGCTGTGCTCCTTCAAGATGTTCCGGTCGCGGAAAGCTCCCCCGCCGCCCAGGCTTCCCTTCCTACCGGAGCGCACACAAGCGCCCTTGCCGAAATGCTGCACAACAGCGGGCCCGTTGCGCTCACGGTGCTGCTGCTGCTGCTGGCCGCAAGCATCTTCTCCTGGGCGGTCATGTTTTCCAAGTGGCGAGCCTTCCGCGAGGCCGATGCCCAGAACCGGCGCTTCGTTCGGGCCTTTCGTAAATCAGGCCGCCTCAGCGAGGTCGCCGCGGTCGCCGAGCAGTTCCGCCCCAGTCCCCTGGTGGCGGTCTTCAACGAGATCTATGACGAGTATCAGCGCCAGGCCGGCGGCCGCGGCACGCCACCTAACCCGCAGGCCCTGGAGCGCGCCGCGCAAACTGCCGCCAGTGAAAGTCTGACCCTGATGGAGCGTCGCATGACGTGGCTGGCGACCATCGCGCAGGTTGCTCCCTTTATCGGTCTTTTCGGCACGGTCATGGGCATCATCGATGCATTTCACGGGCTCGGTACCGCCGGTGCGGCCACGTTGCGGGCGGTCGCCCCGGGCATCTCGGAGGCCCTGA
>CAXUIF010000114.1:0-10590 GCA_964250995.1 uncultured Acidobacteriaceae bacterium | reverse complement strand
GCCGACATGGTTACGACGTGGTCGACCACCGCAAGGTGAATGAGGAGCTCGGCGGCGCCGACGCGCATGAGCGCTTCTGCAAGACCCTCGGCAACATCGGACTGGGTCAGGTGCTGGACATCGTACCGAACCACATGAGCCTTGGCGAGCAGAACCGCTACTGGTGGGATGTACTCGAAAACGGCACCAACAGCCGCTATGCGGGCTACTTCGACATCGACTGGCATTCCAGTGAAGAGCGTCTGCGCGAGAAGGTCCTGGTGCCCATTCTTGGCGACCAGTACGGGCGCGTGCTGCGCTCCGGCGGCGTGAAGATCAAGCGACACGGGCCTGATTTCACCATCGAGGTCTCCGAGCAATGCCTGCCGATCTCGCCCACAACCTTGCCGTTGCTCCTTGCCAAAGCCGCTGATCGCGCGGGCAGCGACACGCTCCGCTTCCTGTCCGCCAGCTTCGGCCGACTGCCTTCGGCCGAGGAGTGGGATCGCTGGAAGCTGAATGCCCGCGATCGCGACAAGCGCGTGCTCTTTGGTCTGCTCGATCGCCTGTGTGCAGAAGAGGGCGCAACCTGCCGCGAGATCGACCACGTGATCGAAGAGATGAACAGGAGCCCCGACGCGCTCGACGAGCTGCTCGCGCAGCAGAGCTACCGCTTGTCGTATTGGAAGACCGCCGACCAGCAACTCGGCTATCGGCGCTTCTTCGACGTGAACACCCTGATTGGCGTGCGCATGGAGCGCGAGTACGTCTTTGAGGAAACGCACGCGCTGATCCTCAAGTGGGTTCGTGAAGGCGTGCTGGATGGCCTCCGCGTGGACCACCCGGACGGTTTGCGCGATCCGCTGCAATACTTCGACCGCTTGCGCAAAGCCGCGCCCGAGGCCTGGATCATCGGCGAAAAGATCCTTGAACCCGGCGAGTGGCTGCGCGAAAACTGGCCCATCGAAGGCACCAGCGGATATGACTTCCTGAATCAGGTGCTCGGCCTCCTCGTACAGCCAGAAGGTCTGCAGAAGCTGGGCGAACACTACCGCGCTTTCACCGGCGATGAAGCCACGTTCCCCGTCACTGCGCACGATAAAAAACTGAATGTGACGCAGGAGGCTCTGGGCTCCGATGTGAACCGGCTTGCCAGTCTGCTGGTCGAGATTTGCGAGAGCAACCGCGACTATCGCGACTTCACCCGCGCCGAAATTCGTCGCGCTATCCGCGAGTTCGCTTCCTGCTTTTCGATCTACCGGACCTACGTCGTGCCGTTCCGCAAGGAGATCACCGACGAAGACCGCGCCGTGATCACCAAAGCCGGCGAGTGCGCCAAGAACAACCGCCAGGACATCGACGGCCAGCTTTTCGACTTCATGATCGCCCTGCTGCAGGGCAACGTTCCCGGCGAAAAGGAGAGCGAGTTCGTCTATCGCTTCCAGCAGTTCACCAGTCCCGTGATGGCCAAAGGCGTGGAAGACACTGCCTTCTACTGCTACAACCGCCTTACCGCGCTCAACGAAGTCGGCGGTAACCCAGCGTGCAGCGGCTTCACTGCGCAGGATTTCCATCACTACAACAGCACCCTCCAGCGCACCTTCCCCCACACCATGCTCACGTTGAGCACCCACGACACCAAGCGCTCCGACGACGTGCGTGCCCGGCTCGCCGTGCTCAGCGAGATTCCTGACCGCTTTGCTGCGAAGGTCGGTCACTGGCACGAAGCCACTTCCAACTACCGCGGCGAGGCCGTTGACCCCGGCACAGAATGGTTCCTCTTCCAAACTTTGGTCGGGGCCTGGCCCATTACGCTGGACCGCCTGAAGAACTACATGCAGAAGGCCATGCGCGAGGCCAAGGTTCGCACCACCTGGACCAGCAACAATAGCGAGTACGAGGACGCCCTCAACAGCTATCTTGAAAGGCTGCTGGACGACCAGGCTTTCACCTCCGACCTCACCGACTTCGTCGCAGAGATCACCTACGCCGGCCGTGTCAACTCGCTTGCGCAAACGCTGCTGAAGCACACCTCCCCCGGCGTTCCGGATCTGTACCAGGGCGGGGAACTGTGGGACCTCTCGCTTGTCGATCCAGACAATCGCCGCCCTGTCGATTACGCGCTGCGCTCCCGCCTGCTCGCTGAGTTGAAGAGCCTGGACGCGACGCAGATCATGGCCCGGATCGACGAGGGCCTGCCCAAGCTCTGGCTTGTGCACCAGGCGCTCACCCTGCGTCAGCAGCATCCCGCATGGTTCGGCGCGGAAGCCGCCTACACACCGCTCGAGATCACCGGTCCGGAGGCCACACGGCTTGTTGCCTTTCAGCGCGGAACCGATCTCGTCACCGTTGTCCCGCGCTGGGTGCAAACAGGTGGCCTGCCCCAAGCCTCACTGATTCTCCCTCCGGGCCGCTGGACAAATCGGCTGAGCGGGGACGTCTTCCAAGCCGGTCCGCAAGACACCGGAGTGCTGCTGCGCAGCTTTCCGGTGGCTCTTCTGGTGCGCGCACAGTAGCCTTTTCTTCTCACCACGCGCCAGGGGCGCATCGAGGTTTTTCCATGCACGACTTCAGGATCTGGGCGCCCCGCGCGCAGGAGGTGCGGCTGCAGCTCAATGGCGCCGAACCACAACCCATGCAGCGGCACAGCGATCGCGGCTGGTGGAAGCTCTCCTCACCCGAAGCCGGTCCTGGAACAAATTACGCTTTTCTTGTCGACCAGGACACCATAGCCTATCCCGACCCCCGCAGCGCCTGGCAGCCCAACGGAGTGCACGCGGCCTCGCGCCTGTACGACCAGTCCACGTTCCGCTGGACCGATACGCACTGGCATACGCCTCCGCTTGATAGCGGCATCCTGTACGAACTCCACATCGGCACCTTCAGCCCCGAAGGTACCTTCGACAGCGCGATCCCGCATCTGGACCATCTGGTCGAGCTCGGCATCACGCACGTTGAGGTCATGCCCCTCAACGAGTTCGCGGGTGACCGCGGCTGGGGCTACGATGGCGTTTCCCTCTTCGCCGTCTTCCATCCGTACGGCGGTCCCGAAGGCTTCAAGCGCTTCGTCGACGCCTGCCACGCGCGCAATCTCGCCGTCCTTCTCGACGTGGTCTACAACCACTTCGGTCCGGTCGGCAACTATGCCAATCGCTTCGGTCCCTACCTCACCGACAGATACCACACACCCTGGGGAGCGGCCGTCAACTTCAACGAAAGCGGCAGCGACGAGGTCCGCCGCTTCTATATCGACAACGCCCTGATGTGGCTGCGCGACTTCCATTGCGACGGCTTACGCCTTGACGCCACGCATGAGTTCATCGATCGCTCCGCCGTTCACTTCATGGAGCAGCTCTCCGCCGAGGTCGCCCGCCTCGGGACCATGCTCAACAAGCGCTTCGTGCTAATTGCCGAGAGCGACCTCAACGACCCCAAGTTTGTCCGCTCCATCGAAGCCCGCGGTTACGGCATGGACGCGCAATGGTCCGACGACTTCCACCACGCTCTCTTTACCCTGCTTTGGAACGAGCCCGGCCGCGGCTACTACGACGACTTCGGCTCGATGGACGATCTCGTCAAGTCGATTCGGCACGCCTTTGTCTATGACGGCAAGTACTCCAGTTATCGTCATCACACTCACGGCCGCCCCGTCGAGGGCCTCTCCGCCCACCACTTCCTCGGCTACATCCAGAATCACGACCAGGTCGGCAACCGCGCTGCGGGTGAACGCCTGGAGCACCTCGTAGGTCTGGACGCCAGCAAGGTGGCGCTCGGGCTTGTGCTCACTGCACCCTTCGTCCCCATGCTTTGGATGGGCGAAGAGTTCGCGGCCTCTACCCCATTCCTCTACTTCGCCGATCACGAAGAAGAAGAGATGCGCAAGCTTGTCTCCGAGGGCCGGAAGCGCGACTTCGCCGCCTTCGGTTGGGATGAGTCGCAGATCCCCGATCCGGAGTCACCGGACACCTTCCAACGCTCGAAGCTGAACTGGAGCGAGGTGCACGAAGGCCCCCACGCCGATATGCTGCAGTGGGTGAAAGACCTCATCTATCTGCGCCGGTCCACCGTCGATCTCAACGATGGCGACTTCGGTCATCTTGAAGTGACCTGCACTGCGGACAGCAAGGGCCTCACCATGCAACGCGGCTCCGTGCGCGTTCTCATGTACCTGGGCGACACCATCATGCGCTGCCCGCTCCTCGAAGGCGAGACTTTGCGCCTCGCCTCACGCCCGGATGTGCGGATAGACGAAAAGCAGATTTTCTTACCCAAGATGACCCTCGCTATCCTCACCAGCTAACCTTGGTGTGCAGGCAAGTTGCCAGTTCGCCATTGCCTCTGTTGTTTGTCACCTGCAACCAAGCTGCAGTAGCCCCGCGCACGAGCCGCTAGCGTCCCTAGCAGGAGCCCCATGTCCATCAAGACCCTTTCCAGTCGCGAGGTCTACCGCAATCCCTGGACGCGTGTGCGCGAAGACATCATCGAACGCGCAGACGGCCAGCGCGGCCTCTACGGCGTCGTTGACAAAGACCCCGCGACCATCATCCTCCCGCTCGAACACACGCCGGAGGGCGATTTCCTCTGGCTTGTACGCCAATATCGCTACACCGTTCGCGGCACCTACTTCGAGCTTCCGCAGGGCGGTTGGGAAGATCCCAACGCCGATATTGAAGCCATGGCTCGCGGCGAGCTTCGCGAGGAGACCGGACTCACCGCCCAACGCCTGACGCTGCTGGGCAAACTCTGGATCGGGTACGGCGTGATGAACCAGCTCCATCACACCTACCTCGCTGAAGGGCTTACCCAGGGGCCCCACGACCGCGACCCCGAAGAAGACGACATGACCGTGCATCGCGTCTCCATCGCGGAGTTCGAGACCATGCTCCTGGACGGTCGCATCATGGATAACTGCACAGCCGCCGCCTGGGGCCTGTACCGTATCTGGCGCGACCGCCAGTAGCCCGGCCCGTTTTCTTTTCCGTCAATCGCCAAAGGCACTCCGCATACCCCTTGCCTCTTGGCTGTCATCTTGCAGGAAATCCGCGTTTGCCTTTGCCTCTCTCGCTGTCACTGTAGCAAGATCCGCTGTTCGGCCCCCCTCGCAGGCTCACCCCACCACTCGATACGCCGCAAATACCTCCCCATAGGACCCAAACCGGTCCGCCGCCCCCTCCTCCGGCGTCAACGCAAATGTCTCCTGCCACATCCACTCCACCCCGTCGGTACCCGCTGCCATCTCGCCTAACTCAGGATTCGCATACAGCACGTATACCTCGCGCTGCTCTGCGTGCGCGGCGTCCACCAAATGCGCGAGAAAGCGCTTCATCACCGGCGCTGCGAAGGGGTGATACAGGAAAAACATCACAGGTCCGGCAGGAACCGGGAACACCGTGGCGTCACCCGCAACGGCCTCCGCCGGTACATCGCTCTGACGCCACGGCGCGCCGAAGCTTCGCAGATTGCGCTGAGCTACTGCAACCAGTGCCGGCGATAACTCGATGCCTAACACCTGCCGGAAAGGGAAGCGCAATGCCAGCAACAGCGCTCTCCCTTTGCCGCACCCCACATCCACAAACGTGAACTGCGCCCAGTCCAACTGCAGTCGCTCCAGCGCCGCCGTAAACGCCGAAGGCGAAATCCCGTAGTACCCCGTAGCCCAAAACGCCGCATCCCGGGTCGCAGGCCGCTCCAGCGCCTCGCCCCACACCAGCCCTCCCGTGTCCACACCGTAGGCCATATCGAACGGATGCGGCGTCGCGCTCCCATTCTCGCGCCCAGGCACAGGCTTGCCTTGTACGATCAGGCGCGCACGGTACCAAAGCTCTGCAAAGAACCCCCGCCAGCCTCGATTCGCAATCCAATGCCGCGCACGGCGCACGTAAGCCTGACGACCAGCCATGAGTACGTCAGATGCACCCCAACGGAGCGCTTAATTGACCATCTTCGACCGGCGCGTCATGTAGTCCTGCAGCAGGTAGTTTCCCAACGTCTGCGGCGTTGTGAAGTATGCCTTGCCTCGGCACATCGCGCTCATCTTCTGCACAAACTGCACCAGCTGAAAATCATCCGCCAGCATAAACGTGTTGATCATGATGCCTGCCCGCTTGCAGCGTCCGACCTCTTCCAGCGTCTCCGAAATCACGATCGGATCCAGCCCGAACGCATTCTTGTAGATGCGCCCGTCCTCCAGCGTCAGTGCGGACGGTTTTCCATCCGTGATCATCACAATCTGCTTCATGTCTTTGCCGCTGGAACGCAGAATGCGCTGCGCAATCCGCAAGCCCTCACGCGTATTCGTGTAGTGCGGGCCCACCTTTACACGCGGCAGCTGGGAGATCGGAATCTCTTCTGCCGAGTCATGGAACAGCACCAACGACAACGCATCCCCCGGATACTGCGTGCGAATCAGGTGCGAAAGTGCCATCGCTACACGCTTCGCCGGCGTAAACCGGTCTTCGCCATACAGAATCATTGAGTGCGAGCAATCCAGCAGCACCACCGTCGCACAGGAGCTTTGGTAGTCCGCCTGCTGCACATGCAAATCGCTGTATTCAAGATTCAATACGCCCGATCCCGTTGGCGCCCCTTCCCGCGCAAATACCGAATTCAACGTTGCCCCGATATCCAGATTCAACGAGTCCCCAAACTCGTACTGCTTCGACGACCCGTTGGTCTCCACGCCCGCCGCCTCATACAACGTGTCATGCCGCCCCAGCGAGCTCTTTCCCAACGGTCCCAGCAGATCGCGCAGCGCCTTGAACCCAAGGAAGTCCATACCCTTGTCGGTCACCTCGAAGCGCGCGTCTTCCGTCTGCCCCTCGCCCTGCTGCCCCTGCCCTTCGGCCGGCTCCTCCGCGTTCAAGAAGGCCTCATCCTTCATGCGCTGGATGATCTTCTCCACCAGCTCCTGCTTTCCCTCCTCGGGAAGTTCTTCATACTTCTCCTGCGCATCTTCATCCAGCAACTCACCCGCGTCCAGCGCCTGCCGCACCGCCTCGCGCAGGTCCTCCATGGAGTTCTCACCCGAGTTCTGAAATTGCGAGTAGGGGTCCTGAAAGCCTGAATCCAGAAAGAAGTCGCTCAGCGCCTCCATCAGATCCTCAAGATCGAAGCTCGTCGACAGATCCCCCGTAAATTTCGTATACCGCGTGAGCTTCATCTCGTGTCTGGCCCTCTGTGTACAGATTAGACCGTCCACGCCCGCCAAAGTCGCAGGCCTGACTCCATCGGTGCTCACTCTCGCGCTTGGGGAACGCCAAGTTTCGTCAGGGCGTTGCTTCAGTCGTGCTGTACGCAGCTTAATCAAAACGACGGTTGTAGCCGTAGCGTAAGCCGCCTGTAGCGGCTGGCAGCCCGGTTCCCCTCCGTAGAGTCAGTTCTCACCCAGAAGGTCCCTGTAGGCTCCGCCATCGACGCCTACCGCCACTTCGACAAGCACGACCACGGCTGGCTCAAGGTAAAGCTCGAACCCGGCACCGTCGCTGTCTAGCCCGCGGTCCGCCGACCGCGGCGAGAGCGCCTCCTCGCTGCCGTTCGGTGCCTGGCCCTCCACCATCCTGCCCCTGCACTAGGCTGGCTTTTCCGCGGTCGCGAAGAATTGAGCCAGCGTCTCGCGCATGGCCCTTGGCTTGCGTCCCAGGATCCGCTCCAGAGTCGGATCCACCACATCGAACTCCCCCGCTCGGGTCGCCTGAAACAGCGCAGCCAGCATGTCCACCACTGGCGCCGCAAGTCCATGCGAAAGCAGGGCCGTCCGGTACGCATCCTCGCTAACCACCACTCTCGCCACCTCACGCTGCAGCAGCTCCGAGACAATCCCGGCGACGCGGCCGAAATCCAGAGCCTCTGCCGCCGTCAAGGGGGGCGTGATCCCATCAAACAGCGCCCCATCCGTGAGTGCAGCCACCGCCGCTTCCGCGAGATCCGCGCGTGCCGTCCAGGAAACCGGGCCATCCTCCGGCAGGGCAAGCCGGCCCGTGTCCCTGATCCCGCCCAGTTGATATAGAGCCGACTCGGCGTAAAACCCATTGCGCAGCGACACAAACGGGACGCCTGAGTGTCGAAGCAACTCCTCCGTTGCCGCATGATCTCGCGCGAACGGAACGGCCGACGACGGGTTGGCCCCTTGATGGCTGGTGTAGAGAATCCGTTTCGCGCCAGCCTCCCTGGCAGCTCGGATCGCATTCCCGTGCTGTTGAATGGCGATCTCACCCAGCTGGTTCACCGACACAATCAGCACCTGCTCCGCTCTGTCGAAAGCCTGGGCCAGGCTGGAAGCGTCGGCAAAGTCTCCCCTGCATACGCGCAGACCCCGCTGCTCCAAATCGCTAGCCTTTTCTGGATCGCGAACACTGACCCCGATCTGCCCAACCGGCAGCCTCTTCGAAAGGCCCTCGACAATCTGCCGCCCTATTTGCCCATTCGCCCCTGTCACCACGATCATGCTGTGCCTCTTCTCTCACTGAAACGCGCGGTTCTCTGCTGTTACCAGAGATAACATACCGAAGTTAAAAATGGTAACGTTAGACTAAGATGAAGCGGTGGCGACGTCCTCTTCCCACTCCGTTTCATCCAAGCCCAGGGCAGGTGCGTCCGCGCCCTCACCCTCAAGCGATCACCGCGAGCGCATTCTGAAGGCAGCCCTCGCCTTGCTGAACCGGCACGGCCGAGACGCTCTGACCACGCGTGCCGTAGCGCAAGCCGCCCACGTGCAACCTCCTGTCCTTTATCGCCTCTTTCACGACAAAACGGGTCTTCTGAGTGCCGTCGCCGACTTCGGATTCAGGACCTATCTCGCAAGAAAACGGCCTCCGGAGACGACCGAAGATCCTGTCCAGGCGCTTCGGCTGGGTTGGCAGTTGCACGTCGACTTCGGGCTAAGCCATCCCGCACTCTACCTCCTCATGTACGCTGACCCGCAGCCTGGCCCTGAGGGCGAGGCCGCGCGAACGGCCCACGGCCTGCTGCGGGACCACATAAGGCAGGTGGCCGTCGCCAATAGGCTGCGCGTCAGCGAAGAATGGGCGGCCCATCTTTTCCACGCCGCCGCGTTTGGCATCGTGATGACCCTGCTCACGCTGCCTCCCGAGCAGCGTGACCCGTCGCTCGCTGCGCTCGCTTGTGAAACCGCTCTGAGGTCGATCACGACAGACCCGTCAACCGCTCCTGCGGCAACCGTCGGTGCCGCAGCCACCCACCTCCGAGCCTTGATGGGGCAAGCCGATATTTCAGGTCCTCCTGAAGGCGTCCTGACCGCCGCTGAACGGGGTCTGCTAGGGGAGTGGCTACGGCGTATGGCGGATAGCTCCGCCAACTCTTCATAGCTCCTCGTCCGGAGAAGAAGCCCCCAACCTTGGCCGGCTACTGTTCTCCCGCTCTCCTCGGCTATCAGCGCTACTTGAGCCCATCCAGCAACACCCCCACCGCCTTCTCCAACTGGGCATCCGCCCCCGTCACTGTCTCTCCCAACGGCCGCACCACCTCCACATCCACGGGCCGCGGATGCATCTCCATATCCTGCCCGCGCGTGTCCTTGATCCGGTCCCCCGGCACCCGCACCTGCGACCCGTCGATCAGCCGCTGCGATCCCGTGAAGATGATCCACCCTGCCGTCGGCGTGCCCACTACCTTGCCCAACCCCAGCGTGCGGTACCCTTCCGTGAAATCCTCACCATCGGACAACGTGGACTCATTGGTCACGAGCACCGAAGGCAGCCCCAACGCTCGCTGGCCCAGCGCCTGGCGCATCGGCATCGCAGGCTCATCCCGCGGCGTCCCGATCAGGTAGTTCCTCCGCGCAAACACGTCGATCACACGCCCGTTCACATACCCGCCATTGTTGTTCCGCACATCCACCACAACGCCCTGCTTGGCCTGGTTGATCACGTCCAGATCCAGATACAGCTGCGCTAGGTCCGCGTCGCCCATTGCCGCGATGTGCACATACCCCAGCCTCCCGTCGGAGACCTTGTCCACATACGCGCGCCGGCTCTCCACCCACGCCCGGTACAGCAGCCCGCTTTCCACCTGCAGCGTCACTGGCCGCACCACCGCGTCATGCTTCTTCGCCGCGTCGCCACCCTGCGCGACACTCAGCACAACGCGCTTGCCCGGCTTGTCCTCCAGCAACTGGTCCAGACTGGTTGCCGGCCCGATCGCCACACCATCCACAGCCAGGATGCGGTCGCCGTCATGCACCGAGCCCTCCAGCGCCACAGGCCCGAGCGGCACAATCTCGCGGACGACCAACGCGCCTCCATGCTCAAACGCGGCCCGCTCAAAACCGCACTCCTAGCCGGCCCGTCCGCACCGCCGGCACGCTCGGCTTGCCGATTCCCGAATGCGAACTGTTCAGCTCCCCGATCATCAAGTTGATGTCCCGGCGCAGCTCCCCACCCGTACGCGCGCCCTCCACATACGGCGTCCATTCTGCCTTCAACGCCGTCCAGTCCCGGCCATTGAAGTCTCCGCGGAAGAAGCGATGCTCCAAAGTCGACCAGGCCTCGTCGAACACCACCCTCTTTTCCTGATCGAAGTCCACCTCCACGCTCGCCGTCAGAGGCACCGTCTTGACCGCCCGACTCTCCACCACCACCGACCGCACCCCCGCAC
>CAXUIF010000113.1:7771-10626 GCA_964250995.1 uncultured Acidobacteriaceae bacterium | reverse complement strand
GATCCTTACTGGACGGCGCTGGGCTTGGCTCCGTATGCTGAGCAGGATGCGATACCTGCGGCTTTGCGGCGGTCGACGGACAAATTTGGCCCCTGCGCTGCTGGCAATCCTGCTGGGCGGTGGCTGCATGGCCCGGACAAGCCGCGCCCAGAGCTGCACCACCCAGGCGCGGATGACCGCGCAGCAGCGCACAGAAATCGGCACGGCCGCGTACGCGCTGGCGGCTGCGGTGCAGGCGGGCGATGCGAACCGGGTGCGGGCGGCGACGGTAACCCAATATGCGGGCGACGCCAACCAGGCGGCCTTTCTTGTGCGCTCTACAGCCGAACGGGTGGCCGGGGACCAACTGGCCGTGACCCAGGTGTACCTGTTGGACGCCTCGGCTCGTCAGGCCGGGGACAACAGCGTGGCTGAGTTTGCCTGTGCCCTGGCTGGAACGGTAGCGGAGACGGATTTCGGCATCGCCGGGCTGCCGCCCGGGCGCTTTGCCTTTGCCATGGTGGAGGCGCGTGGGGCCAACCCGTGGTTGCTGTCGTTTTTGCTGCAACAGGAAGGCACGGCCTGGAAGATGGCGGGGTTTTACCCCCATGCGAGGACGGCTGCGGGGCACGACGGCCTGTGGTACTGGAGCGCCGCGCGCGCTGACGCGAAAGGGAACCAGCCGTGGCTGGCATGGGTGTTGTACGGAGAGGCCGATCAGTTGCTGCGGCCGGCCAGCTTCGTTTCCACCGGCAATCTGGAGAAGCTGCGTACGGAACAGCGCACCGCGGCGCCGCAGGTGCTGGGCAGCGGGCTGAACACGCAAACGCCTTTGTCCCTGGAGGGGCCAGGCGGCACGGTGTATCGAGTCACCGAGTTGGGCACCCAGACCTCAGATGACGGCAAGGCACTGAACCTGACGATGCACGTGCAGGTGGACGGACCGGCGCTGACCGGGGAGGCGGCCATCGAGCGCAACCTGAAGGCGGCGCGCGCGCTGCTGACGGCGCACCCGGAGCTACGCGAGGGCTTCAGCAACATCTGGGTGATCGCCGACGCGGCGGGCGCAAGTCCGTTCGTGGTGCAGCGGCCCATCAACGAGATTGTGGCGGCGACACGATGAGCCACACACCACATGCGCAGCGCACAGCGCAGGCACTGGCCGGAGACGGTCCGGAGACACGATGGCGACAGAGGTGAAATCCCTGGCACAGGCCATCCGTGAGCGCCGCTCGACGCCCAGCTTCACGGGCGAGCCGATTCCGCCGAGCGATCTGCGGCAGATCCTCGACGCGGGGCTGCATGCCCCGAGCGGCTACAACATGCAGCCCTGGCGGTTCATTGTGGTGCAACACCCGGAGCAGCGACGCCGGCTTCGAGGCGCAAGCTACAACCAGGCCAAGGTCGAGGAGGCTTCCGCCGTGATCGTGGCCTGCGGTGACCGCGATGGCTGGCGAAAGGACCTGGACGAGATGCTGCGCCTGGGACGCGCGGCCGGCATGCCCGAGAGCTACGCCGCACAAGCCAAGGAAAGCGTGCCCGCCTACCTTTCCAGCTTTACGCACGATCAGATGACGGGCTGGCTGAACAAGCAGGTCACGCTGGCGTACACCCACATGATGCTCATGGCCGAGGTGCTGGGTTTCGACACGGCGCCGATCGAGGGCTTCGAGCAGCAGAAGGTTTGTGAGACGCTGCGGCTGCCGATGAGCTACTGGGTGGTGGCCCTGCTGGCCATCGGTCACCTGCATGGGCCGGACAAGTTCAACGGCGGACGTTTTGAACTGAGCCACACCGTCTTCGGGGAAGAGTTCGGTAAGCCGCTGCGCTAGAGGCGGGCATCCAATGCTGAACCGCTAAGGAAACTGCAGAGGATTGGGAGCGGAAGACGCTGAGATGAGAGCTTTTGGTCGGCTGCTTGTGGTTGTGTTGGTGCTCGGGTTGCTGGGCGCTGCGTTGTCCCTGCGTGCGCCGTTATGGCTGGCGCAGCAGATCACGCACCTGGGGCTGTTTGCGGCGCGGGTGCAGAGCAACTATGTCCTGACGCCGGCGGGCCGGGTGCACTATTACGAAGCAGAGCCGCATATTCCGGGCGGCGGGGTGCCGCTGGTGCTGGTGCACGGATTGGGCGACCGCGACGAAAGCTGGGGCCCCATGCTGAAGCGACTGAAGCGGGCGGGGTTCCATGTCTATGCGCCGGATCTGCTGGGCTACGGAAGGTCTCCCAAGCCCGCGAACGGCGATTACTCGATGGAAGGCGAGGCGAAGTTCGTCTACGACTTCATCCAGGCGCTCGGGCTGCAGAAGACGCACGTGGGCGGCTGGTCGATGGGCGGTTGGGTCGTGCTTGACCTGGCGCATACGCACCCGGAGGTACTGGACCGGGTCGTCATTTTTGACGCCGCCGGTCTGAAGTTCCAGCCGAGCTATCCGTTGACCGTGTTCGACCCGAAGACCCCGGAAGATTCGCAGCGTCTGTGGTCCCTGATGGAACCGGAGGCGAAGCCGCTTCCGCAAAGCGTTCGGGCCGACCTGATGCGGCGTTTGCAGGCGCAGCAGTGGGTGGTCGACAAAAACCTGACCGCGATGGCCACATCGCAGACCTTTGTGGATTCGTTTCTGCCGACCTTGCCGGAGCCGCTGCTCATTGTGTGGGGCAGCCGCGATGAACTGACGCCGCTGGCTTTGGGCGAGCAGATGCACGCGCTCGATCCGCACTCGGAGCTGGACATTGTGGAAGGGTGTGGGCACCTGGCGCCCGCCCTGTGCGCGGCGCGCGTGGCGCCCGCGGTGGCGGACTTTCTGCAGTCCAATCCGGCGCCGGAGGGTGGGGTACGCACGCTGGCCAACATGGGCAAACATCCAACTCCCTGATA
>CAXUIF010000113.1:0-7671 GCA_964250995.1 uncultured Acidobacteriaceae bacterium | reverse complement strand
CGACGGCCACGGGCTGGTTGTAGAACGTGGGCGTAATTGGGAAGACGGTCGCGCCGGCCTCGGTCACCGCAGCCATGTTGCGGATATGGATGAGATTCAAAGGCGTCTCGCGGGTGCAGAGCACAAGGGGCCGGCGTTCCTTCAGCGCGACGTCGGCGGCGCGGGCGATAAGGTTCTCGGCCAGGCCGTGCGCGATGCCGGCGAGGGTGCCCATGGAGCAGGGCAGAATCAGCATCGCGTCTACGGGGTACGAGCCGCTGGCAATCGAAGCGCCGATATCTTCGTGCGCAAGCGCGGTGCACTTGCTGGAGGGGTGCCCCAGCAGCTTTTCTACCAAGCTGGCGCGGCCGCTGATGCCGGCTTCTTCGGCCAGAACGCGCAGGGCGCTAGGCGACGCGACCACATGCACCCGACCGACGCGCTCGTCCGCATCGAGCTGCTGCAAGGCTTCGGCCGCGAACACGGAGCCGCTGGCGCCGGTGATGGCGAGCGTGACTATCAGGCCTGGCGAGCGCGGCTGGGAAGACATCCGGCTTGATTATCGCAGGCCTTTAACGGACAAAAGCGAAGGCCCGACGAGGCGATCCTTCACCCTGACGTTTTTGTGCAGCCGGGCCAAAGTTCGCCGGGCTTGCGGCTACAATCCGGGCATGGGCTACGTTGAAAAGCCACTGGGAAAGAACGTCCGGTTCCTGTTGCCTTCCTTGAAGCTGAAGCAGCCGTGTCCGGCGGGTACCACGGTGGAGCAGACAGTGCACGACTTCCTGATGCAGCACTTTGGCGGGTACACGGCGACAGCGGCCAATCTGTTCGGCTATTGGGTCGAGGAAGACGGCGCATTCTCCTACGGCGAGCATCGCGAGTTCACGGTAGCGCTGCCCGGCGAGTCTGGTCTGCCGGAGTTGAAGCAGTTCCTGGGCGAGATCGCCTGCACGATGGACGAGAAGTGCCTGTACGTGGAGGTCGCCGGAACGGCGTTGTTGCTGTATGGCAAGAATGGGCCGACCGAACCGGAGATCACGGTGCAGCTGAATGGGCGTGCGCAGATCTCACGGTAGCGCGCAACCCAGGCTCCAGACCCACCCCGGCAAGTGCTCCCCGCCGGGGAATGCAGATACCCCTCGGGAATGGCAAGGGTAGTAGGCTTCTGTGCTGACGATAGATCGCTTAGCCTTCGGCCAGCACCCGCTCAAACACCTGGTCGATATTGGTCAACTGGCGGCGAAAGTCAAAGGCGTGAACGATCGTCTCAGGCGATAGGTGGGCCTGGATGGTAGGGTCCGCGGCGATGCGCTGCTTGTAGCTGGGGGCGCCTGGGTCGGGGTCGTTCCAGGCGGCCATGGCATGCCCTTGCACCAGGCGATAGGCGTCCTCGCGGCTCATGCCGGCTTCTGCCAGCTCCAGCAGCAGCTGGCCCGAAAAGACCAACCCACCGGTAAGCTCCAGGTTGCGAAGCATACGTTCCGGGTAGACGAGCAGCCGATCGATCAGGGTGGCGGTCTTGTCCAGAAGATAGTCCGCGAGCGTAGTGGTATCGGGGAGGATGACGCGCTCGGCGGAGGAGTGCGAGATGTCGCGCTCGTGCCACAGCGCCACGTCCTCAAGCGCCACCTGGGCGTTGCCGCGCACCACGCGGGCGAGGCCGCAGATCTGCTCGGACGTGATGGGGTTGCGCTTGTGCGGCATGGCGCTGGAGCCCTTTTGCCCGGCCGAAAAGAACTCCTCCGCCTCGCGGACCTCCGTGCGTTGCAGGTGCCGGATCTCGGTGGCAATCTTGTCCAGGCTGGAGCAGAGGACGGCGAGGGTGGTGATGTACGCGGCGTGGCGGTCGCGCTGCAGCACCTGCGTGGAAACCGGCGCGGCCTGCAGGCCAAGGGCAGCCCCGATGGCGGCCTCGTGTTCCGGCTTCAGGTGGCCGAAGCTGCCGACCGCGCCGGAGACTTTGCCGAAGCGGATGTCCTCTGTGGCCGCGTCGAAGCGGCGCAGGTTGCGTCCCATCTCGGCGTACCAGAGCAGCAGTTTCAAGCCGAAGGTGGTGGGCTCGGCGTGGATGCCATGCGTGCGGCCGATGGCGGGGGTGTGCTGAAACTCGAGTGCGCGGCGCTTCAGGACCTCGCGCAGGCGCAGGATGTCCTCGCGAATGAGCGCGGAGGCCTCCACCAGGGCGAGCGCCTGGGCGGTGTCGACAACATCGGTGGAGGTAAGGCCGAAGTGCAACCAGCGCGCCTCGTCGCTGCCGGCGGCCTTCACACTTTCGGCGACGGCCGTGGTGAAGGCCAGAACGTCGTGCCGGAGCTCCCGTTCCAGTTCGTCAATGCGCTCGACGGAGAAGGTGGCGTACGCGTGAAAGGCCTGCGCTGCCGAGGCAGGAACGATGCCCGCCTGCGCAAGAGCGTCTGTGGCGGCCAACTCGACCCGCAGCCAGCGGTTGAACTTGGCCTCATCGGACCACAGAGCGGCCATAGCCGGACGGCTGTAACGGGCGATCATTGCGTCATCCTTTGTCGGGTGTGGACGGAATCGGGGGCGAAACCCTTGCTGCCCCTCGGTCTTCCTATGATGATAGGCGTACAACGCATCTGCTGTGGCCGAACAGAGAGCATCAAAGAAGAATCGTGTCGTTAGACGACACTTAAGGGTACTATGACCAGCAGCAGCACACCAGACGACCCAAAATTGGCACGCCTCCCTGAGCTTGCCGAGTTCCGCTTTCAGCTGCGGCGCTTCTTGAGCTTCAGTGAGATCGAGTCGGAGCGGCTGGGCGTGGCGACGCAGCAGTATCAGCTGATGCAGGTGATCGGCGCCTTGCCGGAAGGGCAGACGGCTACCATCAGCCACCTGGCGGAGCGCATGGTGTTGCGCCATAACAGCACAGTGGAGCTGGTGGATCGCGCGGAACGTGCCGGGTTGGTCCAGCGGACGACCGATGCACGAGATCTGCGGCGCTCGATTGTGGTGCTGACGCCGGAGGGGCGCAATCGCCTGGAGCACCTTATTACGGCACATCTCCGGGAACTGGACGGGGAGTCCGGGCAGCAGTTGCTGCGGTCTCTTGGCGAGCTGCGGGAGAACCATGGTCCGGCCAAGGCCCAACCCGCCGCGGAGGGAACCGCGTGAAAGAAGTGAGACCCGCGGGCCTGCGGGACTACACCGCAGATGCCCGCATCCTGTATGTGAGCTCGCTGGCGGCCGTTCTGGGCGCGGTGAGCGCCTTGGCAGCATGGGCCTTGCTGGAGATGATCGCGCTGGCGACGAACCTGTTCTACTTCCACCGCTGGAGCGTGCAGGACAGGGACCCCTGGCAGGCGGGCCGGCATTGGTGGCTGCCGCTGATGCCGGTGCTGGGCGGGCTCATCGTGGGGTTAATCGCGCGCTACCTGTCGCCCAGGGTGCGCGGGCACGGCATGCCGGAGGCCGTGGAGACGATCGTCTTCGGGGGCGGGCGTGTGCAGCCGCGGGTCGCTGTCTTGAAGCCGGTTGCTACGGCCATTTCGATCGGCTCCGGGGGGCCGTTCGGGGCGGAAGGCCCGGTGATCATCACCGGTGGCGCGATCGGGTCGGTGCTGGGACAGTTTTTGAACATGACGGATTCGGAACGCACCGTGCTGATGGTCGCGGGTGCGTCGGCGGGCATGGCCGCAACATTTAACTGCCCAATGTCCGCGGTGCTACTGGCCGTGGAGATCCTGTTGTTTGAATGGAAGCCGCGCTCGCTGGTGCCGGTGACCATGGCGTGCGTGACCGCCGGGGCGGTGCGGCGCCTGCTGCTGGGGCCCAATCCGCTGCTGCAGATGGTGCCGACCGGGGCGCCGGTGTACCACTCGGCCATGCTGGGTGCGTTGCTGGTGGGCTTTGTCGCGGCGTTCGTGGCGGCGGGACTGGCCAAGGCGATCCACTTCAGCGAGGGAATGTTCGAGAGGCTGCCGTTCCACTGGATGTGGTGGCCGGCGGTCGGCGGTCTGGGCGTGGGGCTCGGCGGCCTGCTGTTCCCGCGGGCGCTGGGCGTGGGCTACAGCGTGATTCAGCAGATGATCTCGGGCGACATGGCGTGGAAGTTGCTGTTGGGCGTGCTTGTGGTCAAGAGCTTGATCTGGGTCTTTGCGCTGGGGTCGAACACCGCCGGCGGCATCCTGGCCCCGTTGCTGATGATCGGCGGGGCGATGGGTGCGGCGTTTGGGCATGTTCTGCCGCAGATGTCGACCGGCGCCTGGACCCTTGTGGGCATGACGTCGTTGCTGACTGCCGCCATCGGCTGTCCGCTCACGTCGGCGATGCTTTCCATCGAGTTGACCCACAACGGCGGCCTCGTGTTGCCGGTGCTGCTGGCGTGTGGAGCGGCGTATGCAGTCAGCGTGCTGGTGCAACCGCGGTCGCTGCTGACCGAAGCGCTGAGCCGCAAAGGCCTGCACCTTAGCCGCGAGTTTTCCGTAGATCCTCTGGAGACGATGCTGGTCTCCCAGGCTATGCACACCAGTCTGTATGCCCTGAACGATCAGGCTACGTGCAAAGACGCAGCGGATTGGCTGACCAAAACGCAGGAGCGCGGCGCGGAGGGCTGGTCGCACTGGCAGCGGCTCTTCCCGTTGGTGAACGAAGGGGGCCATCTCGCGGGAACGATGACCTGGTCGCAGATGATTGCGGCTGCCGCCTCGCCCGATGAGCAGACCTCGCTGTTGTCCAGGGCCAAGACCGATACGGCGACGATGTCCCCCTTCAACACCTTGAAGGTCGCGGCGGTGGCGATGGCGGAGTCCAAGCTGACGACCTTCCCCGTGGTGTCGAGCGATGGCAAGCTCCTGGGCATCGTGACGATCGAGGATCTGCTGAAGGGCCGCAGTGAGCAGGCGCAACGCGAGAGTACCCGCCAGCGCGTTCTGCGCTTGCGCTGGCCCTATGGTCGTCGCGCCCGCCCGGACGTGCCCGACGAGGTGATCGAGGTACCCGCCGCGATCATGGAGACGCCGGTCCAGGTGCAGGCTGTGGCGGCAGTGCATGAAGAGCACACAAGCGGCTCTGAGCAGCAAAAGCAGGCCCCCGCCGAAACGCTCGGCTGATGAGTGCTGAGTGCAAGCCCACGGCTCAGCTTTGCCGCCCACCTCGGCCTAAACGCAGGAAAGGACCAGCCTCTCTTCTTTGGCAGACATGTCGCTTCAGGGCAGCTGGTGCGTCCTCGCGTCGCTTATGGACGACGGTCGTTCCGGATAGTGCGCGCCGTTGAGCAGGAAACGGCTAGGCTTCTTCCACACCCAGCAGCCGGCTCATCTCGTCGTATAAGAAGCCACGCCCGGGTTTGTAGGGCTGCACCCATTTGCCATCCAGCACAAACTGCGGGATCGCCCGCTTGCCCGTGTGCGCGATGACTTCGTCGGCGGCGCCGGGTGTGTGCTCGATGTCAATCTCTTTGAACGCAATCGCATGTTTGTTCAGGAAGCGCTTAGCCTCGCGGCAGTCACGGCACCAGTCCGCGGTGTAAACAAGAAGTTGCATGCGCATATTGTCTCCCGAGAGTGCTGGGTTTGGGGGGCCGGCAGTGCGGGGCCCTATTGCTCTTTGTAGTTGCGCATCAGACCGCCGTCAATCACGTACGTCGACCCGGTGATATAGGCCGCTTCGTCGGACGCGAGGAAAGCGGTGAGCGAGGCGACCTCTTCGGCGGTGCCCATGCGACCGAGGGGAATGTTGTTGAGCAGCGGCTTGAGTTGCTCGGGGTTGTCAAGCATCTTCTGATTGATGGGCGTGATGATGGCGCCCGGGGCCACGTTGTTGACCGTGATGCCCAGCGGCCCGAGTTCCATGGCGAGGTCGCGCATGAGCATGCGAATGCCGCCCTTGGCGGCGCAGTAGCTGGCGAAGTGCGGAAACACCATGTCTTCGTGTACGGACGAGATGTTGATCACGCGGCCTGGCTTTTTTACGTCCCGCAGCCGGCGGACAAAGGCCTGTGTGATGAAGAAAGCGCCTTTCAGATTGAGGTTGAGCACGGCGTCGTAGTCGGCTTCGGTTACGTCCCAGAAGTCGGCGCCCTTCTCGATACCGGCATTGTTGATGAGGATGTCGCAGCCGCCCAACTGCGTCCATGCCGCATCGATAAGGGTTTGACCGCCAGCGGGCTTTGAGACATCGGCCTGCACGATGACCGATTTGCCGCCCTGCTTGGCGGCGATCTGCTTTTGCGTGTCTTCCGCACCGTCGGGATGGCTGTGGTAGTCGATGACGACAGAGGCGCCCTCGCTGGCGAGGCGGACCGCGATGGCCTGCCCGATACCGGAGGAGGAGCCTGTCACGACGGCGACCTTGCCTTGAAAGCGATCTGAAGCCATGCGCGTGTTGCCTCCTGAGAACGTGATGTTTTTAGGGGAGCCCGGCTAGTCTGATGCGTCTTCGGCTGTGGGCGGGGGTGTGGATTGTGCCTGGGCCAGGCGACGGCGGCGGAAGAAGCCGGTCAGCATGGCGCTGCATTCGTCGGCGAGAATGCCTTCGGTGACCAGCACCTGATGATTCAGGCTGGGATGGTTCAGCACCAGGAGCGCGGAGCCGCAGGCGCCGGCCTTGGGGTCGCGGGCTGCAAAGACGAGGCGGGCGAGTCGCGCGTGGAGGATGGCTCCCGCACACATGGCGCAGGGCTCGAGGGTGCAGACCAGCTTGCAGCCCGAGAGGCGGTAGTTGCCGAGCTTCTGTCCGGCTTGGCGCAAGGCGACCATCTCCGCATGGGCGGTGGGGTCGCTGGTGCGAAGAACGCGGTTGTTACCGCGGCCGAGGATCTCGCCGTCACGGGAGACGACCAGCGCGCCAACCGGCACTTCGCCAGCTTCTTCGGCGGCATTGGCTTCCACGAGGGCGACGCGCATCAGGGCTTCGTCATCATTAGGCGGTGCGGTCATGCGCCGCGGACCTGCGGTTTGGCTTGGGGGCCGAAGAAGCGCTCGATCTGTGCGGCGAGCTCGCGCAGTTTCACGCGGCGGCTCTCCAGCCCCGGGGTGCCCAGCGCGAAGGCTTGCGACCAGATCTGCTCCAGGACAGGCAGCACGCGCTCCGTGGTCAAGTCGGCCGTAGGCCATGTATGGACGGCCTGGTAGAGCTGCTCGGCCTCGGTTTCATATTCGTCGGCGGGGCCACCCTCGGCGAGGAAGCCCTCTACGTCTGCCGCGGCGACAAGTTCTTCGAGGGAGGCGAGGTCGGGTGGCGGGGGCCACGCGCTGCTGCTGATAGCACTTGCCATTATGCGGGCTCCTGCTGGGTGAGGCAATGGAGGGCCCCGAGGCCCCAGATAAGGTCCGTGCAGTGGAGGCCGGTCACGGTGCGGTCGGGGAAGCACTCTGCGAGCGTGTTCAGCGCTACGCGATCGTTTGGATCGTTGAAGGTCGGAACCAGCACAAGGTGGTTGGCGATGTAGAAGTTGGCGTAGCTGGCCGGAAGGCGTTGCGCTTGGAAGACGACCGGGGCAGGCATGGGCAGGGTGCGGACCTGGAAGGGTTGGCCGTCGAGGTTGCGGGCCTGGTGGAGGCGCTCCAGGTTCTCGGCGAGCGGAAGGTGGTTCTCGTCCGCGGTGTTGGGCTCAATGCAGGTGAGGATGGTGCTGGGGGCGACGAAGCGGGCGACGTCGTCGACATGGCCGTGGGTGTCGTCGCCCGCGCAGCCCCGGTTGAGCCAGAGGACCTGCTCGATGCCGAG
>CAXUIF010000112.1:9396-10688 GCA_964250995.1 uncultured Acidobacteriaceae bacterium | reverse complement strand
GGCCTGGGCGGGCAGTTGCGGGCGAAGGCACAGGGCGGCAAACGTGAGACAGAGGGCGCGAGACGGCATGCTGCGCATTGTAGAGAAGCTACGCGGCAGGCGTCTCCCTACGGCTGCGGGCTGGTCCGGTCGAAGTAGGTTTCGATCTCTTCCAGTGTTTTGCCCTTCGTTTCCGGGAGCAACAGCGCGGCGGTGAGGAAGTACAGCACGGTGCACCCCGCCCAGAAGGCGAACATGGCGAAGTAGCCGAACCGGCCGACCACCGGGAGAAAGACCGCGGCGATCAGCGTGGAGACACCCTGATTTAGCAGCAGCGCGATGCCCATGCCGGTGGAGCGAATGCGCGTGGGCATCAACTCCGTGAGGGCGAGCCAGACGACCACGCCAGGGCCCGTGGAGTACGAGGCGATAAACAGGCTGAGGCAGGCCAGCACCAGCCATCCGGTGCGTTCAGTGGGTACGGGCGTGAGAAAGGCCTGCTTGATGTGCAGGGGGGCCTGCGGGTCGGTCGCTTCCGGTGTGATCTCGAGCGGGGAGGTCCGGTCGGTACTGATCAGCGTGGCGAGTTTTTCACCGCCGTGGCCGTAGCTGTAAAGGACGGACAGCGCGGTCGGGCGCGGGTTGGCCTGTGATCCGGTCTGCGCGGGAGAGAACGGCTCGCCGGCGGCCAGCCGCAGCGTGTTGCCGGTGCGGGCGCGCTCGATCGGCTGTCGCACATCGATACGCTGCGACTCGAAGGTATAGAAGACCGCGGCTCCGGCAAAGAGCGCGAGCACGATCCCGCCGGTACCCAGTTTGAGCAGAAATTTGCGTCCTTTTCTGTCCACCAACGCGATGGCGACCACGGTCATCACGCAGTTCAGCACCTTCACCAGGACGTCCCCCAACGTTGCGTTGCGGGCGGTCATGCCGGCCTGCTTCAGGATGAGCACCAGAAAGCCGAGGATGGAGTTGATGCCGGTGGCCTGATTGGCCGCAAGGATGAGGCACGCCAGAACGAACGGGAAGACGTACCGGCGCTGCAGCAGTGAGCCGGCCCCGGGTCGCGGTCCGCTTGCTTCCTGCGCGCCTTTGGGGGTCTGGGTGAGGGTGTCCATCTCGCGCATCTGCAGCTGCGCTTCGGGCTCCGGAGACGAGCGGCGCAGGGCGGCGAGCGCTTCCGCGCGCCGGCCCTTGCGGTATAGCCAACGCGGCGTTTCGCTGAGCAGCAGGGTCCCCAGGAAGAAGAGCACGCCGGGGTAGACGACGGACAGAAACATGCCGCGCCAGGCATGATTTTGCGCGGCCCGGAT
>CAXUIF010000112.1:7919-9296 GCA_964250995.1 uncultured Acidobacteriaceae bacterium | reverse complement strand
GCCAGTCTGATAGCATTCCGGTCGCATGCTGAATCGCCGTGAGTTCGCGAAGCGGGCAGCTGCGGTGTCGCTGCTGCCGCAGGGGCCAGCAAGCGGCGGCGTACCCACGCACGGGTCGCAGCCGGGGACCGGTCTCGCATTTTCTGTCATGCTTTGGGCGCTGGATCGGCAGAGCAGCCTGGAGGGGAAGCTGGACGCAGTAGCGCAGGCCGGCTACCCTCACGTGGAGTTCGTGGCCGAGTACCGGCAGTGGGACGAGGCGCAATGGACGCGCATGCTTGCCAAGCTGCGAGCTTTGTCTCTCTCGGTCGACGCCATCGCCGGCGTCCAGGGAGGCTTCGCCGATCCGAACGGTGGGGACGCCTACCTGGCCAGCCTTGGGCAGGTCGTTGTGGCCGCGCGCCGACTTGGCTGCCGGCAGATCATTCTGCTTTCCGGCAACGTGAAGCAAGGCATGGCGCGCGTGCAGCAACGGGCGGCAGCCATTGCCACCCTGCGACGGGCAGCGGGCCTGCTCGGGGCCGCTGGCATGACAGGGGTTATCGAGCCGATCGACCTTCTGGAGAATCCGGACATTTATCTTGACGGCGTTGCGGAAGCCTTTGATCTTGTCCGCGCGGTGGGCAGTCCTCATTTGAAGGTGCTGTACGACCTGTACCATGAGCAACGCGGCCGCGGGAACCTGATCGAGAAGCTGGAAAAGCACATCGACGATGTGGGCCTGATCCATGTGGCCGACGTTCCCGGACGCCATGCACCCGGCACGGGCGAGATCAACTTCTGCCGGGTGTACCAAGCCTTGGCGAAGCTGGGCTACCGGGGCGTGATTGCCATGGAGTTTTACCCCGCCGGCGACACCGCGGGGGCGCTCCGGGCGGCGCGGGAAGAGGCGATACGCTGCTTTGGGACGCAACGAGGCTAGCGAAAAGCTTTTGACGCCGCGACGATGTGGGCGCAAGCGGAACCGTAGCCGACCGCCCCGGTTCTCGCGCGCTAGCAGCAAGCCCCAAGCGTCTTTCCGGGAGCGGCGATATGACCTCGAAAACTCCGAGTTTCCTGCGATGAGATTTGAAGCGCGCCGGTGCGTGAGCTTTGCCCGCGGAACGAAACAAGCTGGACAGGGTTCTGCGGATTGCCTTAGAGTCCAGCGATGGCCCGTGCAGGGCAGTGACGCGCACGAAAGAGAGACAGCCACCCCGTGTTGAATCGCAGATCCTTTCTTCAAACCGCTGCCAAGACAGCCGCCCTTGCCGCGGCTGCGACCCGCCTCGAACCGATGTTTGCCCAGACGGCAGCGGTTGCGCCACGTTCGGCGAATGACAACGTGCAGCTTGCGCTGATCGGCGCGGGCATCCAGGGGCAGACCGATACGAAGTT
>CAXUIF010000112.1:0-7819 GCA_964250995.1 uncultured Acidobacteriaceae bacterium | reverse complement strand
TGCAGGTGGGCAGCCAGCGGGTCAGCTCGATTGTGTATGCGAAGGCAAAGGAGCTGTTGGCCGCGGGTGCGATCGGCAAGCTGAACATGGTCAGCGCACGGTGGGACCGCAACTCGTCGATCGGCGCGTGGAACTACACGGTGCCGCTGGATGCCTCAACCACAACCTGCGACTGGCCGCGCTTTGAAGGCAACGCGCCGAAGATGGCTTTCTCCCCGGAGCGCTTCTTTCAGTGGCGCAAGTGGAAGGACTATGGCTCGGGGGTGGCGGGTGATCTGTTTGTGCACCTGTTCAGCGGAACGCACTTCATCACCGGCGCGCATGGGCCCACGCGGGCCATGGCTACCGGCGGCCTGCGGTACTGGAAGGACGGCCGCGACGCCAACGATGTGCTGCTTGCCTTGTTCGATTACCCGGAGGGCTTCAACCTGAGCCTGCGGGTCAACTTCGTTGACGGCGGCGAAGAAAGCGAAGGCTTCCTCTTCACCGGCTCCGAGGGCCAGATGGAGATTGTGGGCAGAACCAACACGGTGACGGTAACGCGCTCGCCGATTGCCAAAGAGCCGGGCTACACCGTGTCCACCTTTGCCGAGGCCATGCAGAAGCAAACCATCGCGCAGTACCGCGAGAAGTATCCGGTGCAGCACCCGAGCGGACCGCCTGTGGAGGATGTGCAGAGCTTTGCGGCGCCTGAGGGGTACGCGGATAACTACGACCACTTCCACAACTTCTTTAACGCGGTACGCAGCCGGCAGCCGGTAGTGGAAGACGCGACCTTTGGCTTTCGTGCCTCGGGCGCGGCGCTGCTGAGCAACGTCAGTGTGGAACGCGACAGCATCGTCCATTGGAACCCTGAAACGATGAAGATTGTTTAGCGCAGAACCTCACGGAGCCGAGTCGATCATGTTTTTGAAACGCGTCGCGCCACTGTTGCTCTTGTCCCTGCTTGCGTCCACGCCAGGTCATGCCCAGGATCCGGAGCATGCCAAGGAGTTTCGCCTGCAGCATCCGGGCAACGGCCCGGGAGGCGAGCCGCGGCTGGCGTTTCTGGCACATCGTCTTGGAACGGATCACGCCGAAGGCATCTCGCTGCTCGATATGAACGGGGATGGCTTTCCCGACCTGCTGAGCGGCGCGTACTGGTATGAGAATCCGGGCGCCAACGGGGGCGAATGGAAGCAGCATCAGTTCCGCACCGTCGGCATTCACAATGAGTTCGTCAACGACTGCGGCGAGTGGATCGTCGATGTGGATCACGATGGGCTGCCGGATCTGGTGAGCACGGGGTGGATCTCCAACGGCCTGTGGTGGTACCGCAATCCCGGACCCAAGGCTGTGGCCGCCGGAGCGATGTGGCACGCGGAAAAGATTACGGACAGCTTCGACACCGAAGGTGGCGCGTTTGCCGACATCAACGGGGACGGAAAGCCCGACGTGGCGCTGGCACACTACAACCGCGCGGGCGTGCTGTGGGTGGACTTCAGCCAAAGCACGCCCAAGGTGCACAAGCTTGGCGGCCGCGCGGAAGATGGACACGGCATCGGCATCGCCGACATCGACGGCGATGGCAAGGCTGATGTGCTGACCACGCACGGCTGGTTTCGGCAGATCGATGCCGACCACGATAAGTGGGAGTGGCACGGAGACTGGACCCTGGGCGACGCGGGCTTCCCGATTCTCGGCTATGACGTGAATGGCGACGGCAAGATGGACCTGATCTATGGCCAGGGCCATGGCTACGGGCTTTACTGGCTGGAACAGGCGGGCACGCCGGCGCATCGCACCTGGATCCGGCACACGATCGATGAGTCGTTTTCGCAGTCGCACGCGCTGCTGCTAGTCGATCTGGACGGCGATGGCACGCCGGAGTTGGTCACCGGAAAGCGCTATCGCGGCCATTCCGGGGCCGATCCGGGGTCGTACGATCCGGTGGTCGTTTATGCGTACAAGCTGCCGACCAAAGCGCAGTTCGCCGCCGCCAAGGCGCACGCGCCTGCCGGGCAGGCTGGCGGAGCAGGGGCGAGCACGGACGCTGCGGACGGCATGAGCCTCGCGGATCCTGCGGGCGATCCGGCCTTCCTGCGCATGACCTTATCAGAGAACGGGACCGCCAGCGCCGGAACGCAGTTCATCGCGGCGGATCTGGATCACGACGGCGATGTCGATCTGGCGAGCGCGGGCAAGCTGGGAGTGCACGTGCTGGAAAACCTGAAGAACAACACCGTGCCCAAGGCCGTGCGCGAGCAGACGCAGCCCCTGAACCGCAAGTGGCCCTTCCCCGGTGAGGGCAAAGAGGTGGAACAGGAAGACGGCCCCACGCCGCAGGATTGATGGCCGCTTTTGGCGGTTATTCTTCTTTCTTCTTGTTTCGTGCTTTCACTTTGAACCAGATGGGGCTGCCGATGAACTTAAAGGTCTTGCGAATCTCGTTGGCGAGAAAGCGCTCGTAGCTGAAGTGAAGCTTCACGTCGCGGTCGGTAAACAGGACAAACGTAGGCGGCGCGACGGCGGCCTGGGTCATGTAGTAGATCCGCAGGCGTTTGGCCATCGGCACAGAGGCGCGCCCGAAGTCGACGCTTTCCAGAAAGCGGTTCATGTTCCCGGTCGTGATGCGTTTGCGGCGTTCGCGGGCGACCAGTTCCACTTTTTTGAAGACCTGCTCTAAACCTTTTCCTTCCACTGCCGATAAGAAGAGCAGAGGGGCGTAGTCGAGGTACTTCAGGTGGTCGCGTACCTGCTCCTCGAAGGCGTTCTTGTCGGCGGGCGGCTTGCCGTCGAAGGGGCGCGTGCCGTCCGGGTTGAGGAGGTGTTTGGCTGGCGCAACCAGGTCCCATTTGTTGACCACGATGATCACGGATCGGCCGCTCTCGTGCGCGTAGCCGCCGATGGTGGCGTCAGAACCGGTGACGCCCTCGGTGGCGTCGATCATGAGCAGCGCAACATCGGCGGCTTCAAGATGTTTGCGGCTCATGATCACGGACAGTTTCTCGGCCATCTGCGTCGTCTTGCCTTTGCGGCGGATGCCGGCGGTGTCGATAAAGCGGAAGTCGTGGCCGTCGCGCGTCACGACCTCGTCGACAGCGTCGCGCGTGGTGCCCGCCACGGGGGAGACGATGGCGCGCTCGGTGCCGGTCAGCGCGTTCAGCAGAGTGGATTTCCCTACGTTCGGCCTGCCGATGATCGCGATCTTGGTTTCCCGCTGGATGTGTTCGCCGTGCGTACGCAGGCGTCGCTCCGGATCTGCTGTTGCGTCGTCCTCGTCTTCCCCGGCCGCTTCGAACATTTCGCTCGATGCCGGGGCCTCACGGTTCACGCGTGAGGGCTTGCGCCTGAACGACGTTCCGGGACGGGCGGCAACGGCTGGCTGTCCCGGCGACGTGCGCCAGGGCTCTACCCCGGTGCCCCCGGTTGGGGGCTCGAAGTCGGGCTCGCCGACGGGCGGCGCATCGATCCCGGCAGGCTCGTCGGCCGTTGCGGCTTCGCCTTCCAGCAGCGCCTCCTGCATGGCGCGAGGCACCAGGACGGCGCGGTCGCCGAGCAGGTCGCCTTCGTCTTCGGAGGCCTCCTCGGTTTGTGTGTCGAGGGTCTCCTCGGGCTCTTCGCCGTCGGGTGCCGCGTGGTCCTGGGCCGCGTGATCCTGGGCCGCGGCTGCGTGGGGAGCGGGTAAGACGTCCCAAACGGCGTCGAGTAGGTCGCCGATCCCCGAGCCGTGCTCGGCGGAGACGGGATAGACGTTGCGGAAGCCGAGCGTGCGGAAGTTTTCTGCTCCGGCCTCCAGTTGGGCCGAGTCCATCTTGTTCACGGCCATAAAGAGAGGTTTGCCCCCGCGCAGCAGAAGGCGCGCCAGTTCGGTGTCGGGCGCGGCAAGCTCGGTGCGGCCGTCCACGACCATGACGATGGCCTCGGCTTCGTCGAGAGCCACGCGGGCCTGGCGAAAGATCTCGCTGGGGATCAGGGCTTCATCATTGGGGACAACGCCGCCGGTATCGACCAGGCGCACGGTGCGCCCGCCCCACTCCACCTCGCCGTAGATGCGGTCGCGCGTGATGCCGGGCTCGTCGCCGACGATGGACCGGCGCGTGCCCGTGAGGCGGTTGAACAGCGTGGACTTGCCGACGTTGGGGCGACCACAGATCGCGACGAGCGGCTCGTGGGTCTTGGGCGCTGAGGCACCGAGTTGATGGCTGCTGGGGCGAGGGTTTTCCGCGCGGGCCGCGATCGCGTTCGCGCGTTTGCTGCGCACCGGTGCGTCTTCAAGATCGCCGACGATGACCCGGTGCTCGTGCTCGGGGCTGCGTTTGGGAACCAGCTTGGCTTTGGCGGCAGCGGCCTTTTTGGCGGCAATCTCCTTCCGCTGCTTGGGCGAGACAGCCCCGGTGGCGGCGGTGCCTCTGCGCGCACCCTTCACCGGACCCTTGCCCAGCTTGGGGCGCGTGCTGGCCTGACGATGTTTTTTCCCCAGTCGTTTCTTTTCTTCGCGCTTCGGTGCCATGGCCAAACCTCGTCTCCTCATGGTCGCATGCGCTTCGGTCACGGCTGCCCGCGTGCTGCTGGGCATGGGCGTGCCGGCGGAGCGCTACAAGGGGCCGATCGCGTAGAACATCAGGCAGTTTGCGCCGCTGTAGTGGCTGGCGAACTCCAGGATGGCCGAGCCGTTGTGCACCGGCAGCAGAGGCGAAGAGTAGTTGGGGCAGTAATTGTCGTAGGCTCCGGCGACAGGTACAGGGGCGGGCAGGGCCGTCCAGGGTCTGGCGGGGTCGCCGGCGAGATTGCGGAACAGCGTCTGGCCGTTGCCTGCGGCTACGGTTCCGTCCGCGTTCCGCTCCGTCTGGCCGACGAGCAGGATGGAACCATCGGCGAGGACGCGGTGGGTGGGTGCATGCTCGACGAAGTGACCGTCCTGCGTCGTGATTTTGGTGCCCATGTCGGTGGGGTCGCCCCAGTTCCAGCCGTCGGGCGAAGTCTTGTAGGCGACGCTGCAGGCCGCGGGACCGCAGCGCTCGAAGGTCATGAAGTAGGTACCCTTCGCGAGCCGGTTGACGATGGGCATGCCAGGGCGGTCGGCATGGACCGTCGTGGCTACGGTGTCGGTGAGGTCCTGCCAGTGCATGCCGTCGTAGGTGCGGGCGCGGTTGACGATCTGGCTTTGCGCGGGGTGGCTTTCATCGGAAAAGAACATCACGAGGGCGCCGTCGCGAGCGAGGGCGAACTCCGGTTCCCAGAGGCCGCCCTTGTTCTCTGAGACGATGTGGCTGCGATAGGTCCAGGTTTTGCCGGCGTCCCGGCTGATGTAAACCTTGATCTGCATACGGCGGTCCGGTGTTAGGTTTTGGCCGACCGAGCCCGCCCAGAGCAGGGTGCCGGAAGGAAGGTCGCCTACGGCCTGGGGCAGTTCGAAAAGCGTGCCGCAGCAGAGCCCGCCGGCGAAGTCCGGGTCGGTGAGACGGCTTAGGAGAGTGAACGTCCCGCCGTCATCGGTGCTGCGGTAGACCCCGACATGATTTCCGCTGTTGAAGCTGGTGACCGTGGCGAGAATGTCCCCGTTATTGGGGGTGCCGTCTGCGTAGGTGAGGCGCACGAGGCGAGCATACAGGGCATCGTGCGCGGTGAGTTGCGATTGGGCTGGGAGAGGGAGTGGCGCGAGGGCCGCTGTGGTCCACAGCGTGCAAGACAGGGGCAGAAGGGCAGCCCTGCCTGGAAGGTGGATACGCTTTTGGGGGATGTTCTGTTGCGTCATGGGATGAAAATCTTATCTGCGTGAGAGGCGCCGGACATGCCATGGGATGAGGTATTCAAGGTTGTCGCAGCTTTGGGCGGAGTTGGGTCGGCGATTGCAGCGGCCTTCACGTACCATCGCAACGCGCGCACGAAGGAAGCCGAGTTTCTGCTAGAGCTGCATAAGTCCTTCTTCATCGACCCGAACTATCAGCCGATGAGGGGACTTCTCGACTGTGACGGAGCGGGGGAACGGACCACATTGAAGACGGTGGTCGCAGACGAGTCGCCTGAGTTCACGGATTTCTTGAACTTCTTCGACCTAGTCGCCTATCTGACGTTTAAGGAGACAATTTCTTTGGTGGACCTTGAGGCTCTGCTAGGCTATTAGCTGAACAAGCTGCGAGCCGAGCAGCCGGTCTGGGACTATATCCGGCAGACCCAGCACAGCTTTGAGCATCTTCGGCGGCTATTGATCGAGCGAGAACTCGCTCCACCACCGAACTGAGGGTGGCCTATGCCAGACAATCTGTTTGTGTATGGGACGCTGCACCCGGAACGAGCTCCGGCAGAGATCGCGGCGGTTGTGCGCCGGTTGCGGCCGATTGGCCCAGGGACGATTCGGGCCCGTCTGCACCACTTTCGAGACTACCCGGCGGTCAAGCTCGACGGGAAGAATGGATCGAGGGTGCGAGGCGAGGTGTTTCAACTACCAGACGAAGCTGAACTCGATCAGCTCGATGCGTATGAGGAGTACTATCCGTTCGCCTTGGAGAAAAGCCTTTTCCAGCGCAAACGGGTGAGGGTTCGGCTGAAGAGCGGCACCATGATGGACTGCTGGGTTTACGAGTACAACGGCAGCCTTCCATCAGAAATTGCTGGACGAAAGCTAAAAACCCGCTTGGCGGTGAGGTCGCCAAGCGGGGCTCATAGCTAGTGGTTGAGGCGCTAGGCGCGGCGGCGGCGGCCTGTGCTCTTGCCTCGGCCAGCGGAACTGCCGCTGCCACTTCGGCCGGACCCGGCACGCCTGCCATTTTGCGAACGGCCGTAGTTGGCAGACGGTTCGGAGGCTTGGGAAGAACTGCCTGCCTCTGCGGCGCCGCCTTTCCAGGAGCGGGTTTCGAGAGCCAGCAGCCCGTCCAGGTCAGTGCCCGCCTGCTTGGCCATGTCGATGGGGGTGTTGCGCTCTTCTTTGGCGAGGTCCTTGTCCGCTTCGCGCCACTCGAACTCGATCTTGAGCTCCTTTTCGAGCTTTTTGGCGTCACGCTTTTCGAGCGGCGTGACAAAGGTGGTCGCGATGCCTTTGGCCCCGGCCCGGCCAGTACGACCGATGCGGTGGACGAAGTCATCCGAGGCATTCGGCAGGTCGTAGTTGACGACATGAGCGATGTGCGAGACGTCGATGCCGCGCGCGGCTACGTCGGTGGCGACGAGGATGCGCGCCTTGCCTTCAGAGAAGCGTTTCAGCGCGCCGGTGCGCTGCGACTGCGAGCGGTCGCCGTGAATCGTTTCGATCTTGTGACCGAACTTTTCGAGCTTGCGGCCGATACGGTCGGCCCCGTGCTTGGTGCGGCAAAAGACGAGGTAGCTGCCTTCCTCGGTCGTCAACATGCGGTCGAGTTGGGCGAGCTTCTGGTCCTGCATGACGGTGTAGACGCGCAGGGTGACGCGGTCCGATGGACGGGAAGTTTGGCCGATCTCGACGCGGACGGGGTCGGTGACATAGTCACGCACGATGTTGCGAATGTTGGCGTCCAGCGTGGCCGAATAGCACATCGTCTGGCGGTCTTTGGGAAGCGCGCCGACGATGCGGCGCATGGAGGGCAGGAAGCCCATGTCCAGCATGCGGTCCACTTCGTCGAGGACGAGCATGTCGACCTCGTTGAGCTTGACCTGGCGGCGATCGAGGTAGTCTTCGAGCCGGCCGGGGGTGGCCACGACGACTCGCGGGCCGCGCTGCAGGGCGTCGAGCTGGGGACCCTCGCTGAGGCCGCCGCAGACGAGCACGGCGTCATTTTTCACCTGGGGCGAAAGTTTGTAGTAGTGCTCCAGCACCTGCATCGCGAGCTCGCGGGTGGGGAGCAGGATGAGGGCGAGGATGGGG
>CAXUIF010000111.1:0-10796 GCA_964250995.1 uncultured Acidobacteriaceae bacterium | reverse complement strand
GGCCTCTTTTACGTCTGGAAAAAGGGCATCCTCAACTTCGTCAACGACAAAGCCGATCTGTAACCCTGTTCGCCCCAACCTCCACGACCTGTCATCTCGACCGGAGCGGAGCGCAGTGGAGAGACCTGCAGCTTCCCCCGGCGCGCCGATCGATCCCGGGGACAGACAAAACAAGCGAGACGCCACCCATGCCCGAACCAACCGACAACGCCCAAGTTCCCGCCGCGCCCGACCTCAAGAAGCCCGCCTTCGGCGCTGACGCCGTCCGCGAGGCCCTGGCCACGCACCCCGTCTTTCTTGACACCCTCAACGCGCTCGCGTTCCTCACCACGGACGCCAAATGGGATCGCGAAGAGCTAACCCTCACCGTGGCCCCTGAATCCATCGTGCCGGCCTGCCAGGCCGCCAAGACCGCCGGCTACAACTTCATGGAAGACGTCACCGCCGTCGACTGGTACCCCGCGGAACCTCGCTTCCAGGTCAGCTACAGCCTCCTCTCGTACCGCCTCAAGCAGCGCATCCGCCTCGTCGCGCGCCTCCCCGAGGACAACCCCACCATCGACTCCATCACCGGCCTTTGGCCCTCGGCCAACTTCTACGAACGCGAAGTCTTCGACCTCTTCGGCATCACCTTCGCGGGCCACCCCCGCCTCACCCGCATCATGATGCCCGATGACTGGAACGGCCACCCGCTCCGCAAGGACTACCCCGTCGAGGGCTACCGTTAGGTTGTACGTTCTAGGTTCTACGTTCTAGGTTCTAGGTTCCCAGCCGTGGTCTCGCCCCTTGTTGTCCCTTCCCGAAGGGAATCCGCGTTTCGCTTCTGCCGTTGTTTTTCTTGCTGTCCTTCCCGCAGGGAACCTGCTTTGCATGGCGCGGCAACCCACCATGCACCGTGAGCCCCTCGTAAGCGTCCCACTCTCAGGAGATCCAACGTGCCTCCCGTAGCCGAACCCACCGAACAAGAGCTCCAGACCGCCACTGCCGGCCCCAAGCCGCCGACCCTCACCACCGGCGCCACCCTCGCCCGCATGCGTTCCGCGCAGGACATGCTCGCGGCGGCGCCCGACATGGTCATTCCCGGCGTCGAAGACGTGGTCGCCGACAGCGCTCGCCACCACCACGGCACCGACCCCATCGCCGACCAGACCATGGTCCTTAACATGGGTCCGCAGCACCCCTCCACCCACGGCGTGCTCCGCCTCGTGCTCGAGGTCGACGGCGAAACCGTCGTCTCCCTCGCCCCCGACATCGGCTACCTCCACACCGGCATCGAGAAGACCTGCGAAGCCAAGTTCTACGCCCAGGTCACCCCGCTCACCGATCGCATCGACTACCTTTCGCCGATGAGCAATAACCTCGCCTACGCGCTCGCCGTCGAAAAGCTCCTCCAGCTCGAGATCCCCGCTCGCGCCCAATACATCCGCGTGCTCTTCATGGAGCTCATGCGCATCAACTCGCACCTTGTCTGGCTCGGCACCCACGCCCTCGACATCGGCGCCATGACGGTCTTCCTGTACTGCTTCCGCGAGCGCGAAAACCTCCTGCGCATCTTCGAAGCCGTCAGCGGCCAGCGCATGATGACCTCCTACATCCGCATCGGCGGCCTGTCGATGGAGATGCCGCTCGACCTTCCCAAATCCATCCGCGACTTCCTCAACGACTTCCCCTCCAAGATCGACGAGTACGAAGGCCTGCTCACCGGCAATCCCATCTGGCAGGGCCGCCTCAAAGGCGTCGGCCTCCTCTCCCCTGAGGACGCGGTCGCCTTGGGCGTTACCGGCCCGCCCATGCGCGCGTCCGGGATCGATTTTGATGTCCGCCGCGACATGCCCTACTCGGGCTACGAGAAGTTCCAGTTCAACGTCCCCGTCTCCGACGGCTGCGACGTCTGGGCCCGCTACGTCCTGCGCATGCAGGAGATGCGCGAGTCCACCAGGATCGCCCTCCAAGCCCTCGACGGCCTCCCCGAAGGCCGCATCACCGCCGACGCCCCCAAGATCATCCTTCCCGACCGCGAAAAGATGAAGACCGAGATGGAATCCCTCATCCACCACTTCAAGATCGTCACGGAAGGCTTCGCCGTCCCCGCCGGAGAGGTCACCAGCAGCATAGAAAACCCGCACGGCATGATGAACTACTACGTCGTCTCCGACGGCACTGCCAAGCCCTACCGCGTCCACATGCGCAACCCCGACTTCGCCACCCTCCAGGCCCTCGAAACCATGTGCAAAGGCCGCCAAATCGCCGACGTCGTCGCCGTCATCGGCTCCATCGACATCGTCCTGGGGCAGATCGATCGATAGTTCTGAGCCTATCCTTCGATAGCTCTCAACCTATCTATCTCAATCCCCATACCCTGTCATCTCGACCGGAGCGAAGCGCAGTGGAGAGACCTGCGTTTTGCCCGTACCGCAACAAACGCCACGCGTGAGCTAAGGCTGCGGCTGACGACGATCTAGATGTGAAAGCAGGGCTTCTCTCCGGTAGCTCCGCAACCGGTTCAGTGCTCGAAGACACGATGTAGCGACAGCGCCCACGGAAGGCGAAGGCTTTCTGTCCCTTTCTCGCACAAGATCCGCGCCCGGACCACCCCGGTCCAGCCCTTTCCCACACAAGCGGGGCATCGCCCTCCCCCTTTGGTCTCGCTAAAGTTCCTTTCCAAGCTGCCGATACAGAGGGTATGTCTGCCTGTTCCATCCTCACGCCCCCGGACGCACCTCCAGGCTTCGTGCCCAAAAGTACCCAGGAACACGACGCCCCAGCCGGCGCGATGCACCAGACCTTGGTGGAAGCAGAAGCAAGACGGCTGCAGGCCCTCCACGCCCTCCAGATCCTCGATACACCCCCGGAAGCCGAGTTCGACGATCTCGTTCAACTCGCCGCGGCCATTTGCGGCTGCCCGATCAGCATCGTCTCGCTCGTCGATGCGCATCGACAATGGCTGAAAGCAAAGCTTGGCCTGGAGATCCAGGAGACACCTCGGGACGTCGCCTTTTGCCACTACACCATCCAGCAGCCCGGCCTCACCCTGGTCGAAGATGCCACCCTGGATCCTCGCTTCAGTGACAATCCGTTCGTCACCGGCGAACCCGGGCTGCGCTTCTATGCGGGCATGCCGATCGAAAGCCCGGACGGCTACCCCGTCGGAACCCTGTGCGTTCTCGACCGTACCCCGCGTACGCTCTCGCAAGACCAGCGCCTGGCCCTGCGCATCCTCGCCGGCCAAGCAAAAGCCCGGCTGGAATTGCGCGCGGAACATCATGCCCTCGAACAGGCGTTGGCGGACGCAACTGCCGCCAAAACTCGCTTTGAAGCCATGGAGCAGCGCTTTCAGACCTTCATGGACTCCGGCCCCTTTCTCGCCTACATCAAGGGCGCCGACGGCCGCATGCTGTACTACAACCAGCCCCTCGCCCGAAAATTTAACGTTTCTCTGCAGGCTTTCCTGGGCAAGACCGATGAAGAGCTCTGGCCCGCAGACCTCGCGGCCACCTTTCGGCGCAATGACCAGGAGGTCCTGACTACCGGTACCTTGCAGATCCGCCATGAAGAGACCCGCAATCCGGACGGGTCCAACTCCGTATGGCGTTCCTACAAGTTCCCCTGCACCGATGCCGCCGGTCAGTCGCTCATCGGGGGCGTTAGCGTGGATGTCACCGAGGAGCTACGCCGTGAAGCCGACCTCAAGCGCTACCAGGCCGAACTCGAAGCCGCCAACCATCGGCTGAGCGAGCTGGCGTCCCTCGACGCGCTTACCGGTCTCGCCAATCGTCGCGTCTTCGACGAACAACTGCGCCTGTTCTTCCGTGAGGCCCGCCAAACCGCCACGCCGCTGTGTGTTCTTATGCTCGATGTCGATCGTTTCAAAAGCCACAATGACCGCTTCGGCCACGGTCATGGGGATGACGTCCTGCGCACCCTGGCCCAACACTTGAAGCAGCAACTCCGCGCGGGAGATCTGCTGGCCCGTTACGGCGGCGAAGAGTTCATCCTTCTGTTGCCCCAGACTGATGAAGAGAACGCCAGCAAACTCGCACATCGGCTTGCACAGTCCGTGCGCGACTTCCCCTGGCCAGTGGCACCCGTTACGATCAGCATCGGCGTTAGCACAACAACTCCTGCTACCCCGGACGCGCACCGCCTGGTCACCCTCGCCGACGAAGCTCTCTATGAAGCAAAATGCACCGGCCGCGATCGGGTCGTGTGCTACTCCGCCGTACTGCGGCGCACCTTGCAGTCCGCCCGCGAGAGCGCCCGTAGCTTACACGAAGGCATGCAGTAGTCGCAGCGAGCCCCTCAGGAACGCTCCGGCGCAGCGGACCAAACCGCTGCACCCGGAAGCCAGCGTTCCTCCAGGAGGAACAAGAAATCTAGCTCAGAAACAAACCCCGCGCGAGAAGATCCTCTGCCTCTCACCGGGAAACCAAAGGGGCAGAAGAACGCTCTGCGTTCCTCTGCCCCTTCCCCCCATACTCCGAGCCCCAGGCCTGCGCACTAGACCTGCGCGCTAGGCCTGCTCGCCCGGCCCGCCGCTCTCCGCGGCACCCTGCTCTTCCAGCTGCCGCTGCATCTCTTCTTGCCGCCGCTGCCGAATCTCCGCCCGCTTCTGCGCCTTTTCGTTCAGCTCTTGCTCTGCGCCGAGCAGCTCAAGAAACGCCATCTCCGCCGCATCGCCCTGTCGCTTGCCCGTGCGCACAATGCGCGAATAGCCACCCTGGCGCTCACCATACCGCGGCGCCACTGTGGCAAACAGCCGATCCACGGACTCCGGCGTCATTAGATACGCCAGCGCCTGCCGCCGCGCATGCACACTGCCGTTCTTGCCCAGCGTGATCATCTTTTCCACCAACGGGCGCGAGGCCTTGGCTTTCGTAATCGTGGTGTGAATCCGGTCATTCAGGATGACGCTCGTCACCAGGTTGCGAAGCAGCGCCCGTCGATGACTTGTGTTTCTACCTAATTTGAATCCGCCGTTACGATGGCGCATACTTCGTCTCCTTCGGTCCAGAACAAGCCTGTAAACCGGTGTGCCTCCAAACTGGAGGCGGCTAGGAAACGCAGCAGACCCAAAGTCCGCTGCGTTTCAGTTTGCGACTAAAACGTCTCTTGCTCCGGCGCCAGGTCGAGATCGAGGTCTTCATCCTCGTCCTCATCTTCGTCGTCGTCATCAAACGCCGCGTAGCTCTGCGCCAAAGCCTGCGCCGGGAGCACCGACGTCGGGCCCGGAACCGGATTGCCCTGCTCGTCGATCTTCATGCCGAGCGACAGTCCCATCTGCGCCAGGATCTCCTTGATCTCATTCAGGCTCTTGCGACCGAAGTTCTTGGTCTTCAGCATCTCCGCTTCAGTCTTCTGAATCAGCTCGCCGATCGTCGCGATATTGGCATTCTTGAGGCAGTTATAGCTGCGCACCGAAAGCTCAAGCTCCTCAACCGACCGGTTCAGATTCTCATTCCGAATCCCCGGGCCATCGTGGTCGGCATGCCCACCGCTCTCCATCTCCTCCTCGAAGTTGATGAAGATCGTCATGTGATCTTTCAGCAGCTTCGCTGATAGCCCCAATGCGTCGGCCGGTTGCACGGTCCCGTTCGTCCAGATCTCGAGCGTCAGCTTGTCATAGTCGGTGATCTGACCCAAACGCGCCGCTTCCACAATGAAGTTCACCTTGCGCACCGGCGAATGCACTGAATCGATCGGAATGAACCCAAGTCCCAAGTCGCCGTCGAAGTTCTTGTCGGCGGACACATACCCCCGGCCCCGCTTCAACCGCATCTCCATATCGATCCGGCCGCCTTCAGAGACTGTGCAAATGTACACATCCGGGTCGAGGATCTCGACATCGCCGTCCGCCTCGATCATGCCCGAGGTCACCTCGCCGGGCTGGTCAATATGCAGATACAACGCCTTCGGCCCGTCACCATGCAGCTTGAACGGAATCTGCTTCAGGTTGAGAATGATGTCCGTCGCGTCTTCAACGACACCGGTGATCGACTGGAACTCGTGCAGCACACCCTCGACCTTCACGGCCGTGACCGCGGCCCCCTCGATCGAGCTCAGCAACGTACGCCGCAGCGCGTTGCCGATGGTGGTGCCAAATCCGCGCTCAAACGGCTGCGCAGAAAACTTGCCGTAGGTGTTGGTGAGCGACTCCTGCTCGACGGCCAAACGCTTGGGCTTTTGAAAACCTCTCCAAAGCATGGTGTATCCTTTCTTCGCCGCCGCACGAAGCACTCTGCGCGACCGACGGTAGTGCGGTTGTCCTTCAATGGTGAAAACCCAGAGTTTAGGGCCCGAAGACAAGACACAGGGAGCTTTCGCCTCCTGTGCCCTGCTCCCTGTGCCCTAACCCTGTTTACTTCGAGTACAGTTCCACAATCTGCTGCTCGTTGACCGGCAGCTGAATATCCTCACGCCGCGGTAAGGCCACGATCTTGCCCGTCAGGCCATCCGGATTCGCGTCGATCCAGCGAACCCGAATCTGGCCCGAGATAAAGTCCTTGGCCGTGGCCAGCAACGTCATCTCTTTGGCCTTTTCGCGGATCGCGACGACATCGCCCACCTTGCACTGGTAGCTTGGAATATTCACCTTGCGGCCGTTGACCGACACGTGGCCGTGACGCACCACCTGCCGCGCCTGCCGCCGCGAGATCGCAAACCCCAACCGGTAGCACACATTGTCCAGCCGCGTTTCCAGCTGCTGCAGCAGCAGATCGCCAGTCACACCCGTGCGGTTGGCTGCCGTCTCGTAGTAAGCGCGAAACTGCGTCTCCAGCGTGAAGTAGATACGCTTGGCCTTCTGCTTCTCACGAAGCTGCAGACCATAGCCAACGACCTTTTTCTGCTTCTTGGACTGGCCATGCTGCCCCGGGGGAAAGTTGCGCTTCTCTACTGGGCATTTATCCGTAAAGCACTTCGGGCCTTTAAGGAAAAGCTTGACGCCGTCGCGACGGCACATGCGGCAGACGGGTCCTGTATATCGAGCCATTTCGTATCTCCAAACATCGGTTGTCGATCTGTTTACAGGCCGGCTTGGCCCTTCTAGTCCCGATCCCTATGCTTCTAGGTTTTTGGTTCTAGGCTGTATAGCTGATACGGTTCGCGTAGAACCTACAACCCACAACCTGGAACCATTTCTTACACCCTGCGCCGCTTCGGCGGACGGCAACCGTTATGCGGCATCGGCGTGACGTCCCGAATCGAACGCACCTCAACCCCCGCCGCCGCAAGCGCGCGAATCGCGCTCTCACGACCGGAGCCTGGCCCCGAAACGCGCACGTCGACCGAACGCAGACCGTGGTCGCGCGCCGCATTGGCCGCATTCACGGCTGCCTGCTGCGCCGCAAAGGGTGTTCCCTTGCGCGAGCCGCGAAAGCCTAGCGAGCCGGAGCTCTTCCAGCTGAGCGTGTTGCCCTGCTGGTCGGTGATCGTGACGATCGTGTTGTTGAAGCTGGCCAGGATGAACACCAGGCCAAATGGAACGTTCTTCCGCTCCCGCTTCTTGAACTTCTTGCCCTTGCCGGTCTTTGAGCCGGCGGTCTTCTGTGCAGTCTTCGCCATGGCTTACTTGGTCGCTTTCTTTTTGCCGGCAACAGTTCCCTTGCGCGGTCCCTTGCGGGTACGGGCGTTGGTGTGGGTGCGCTGGCCGCGCGTCGGCAGGTTGCGCCGATGACGCAGGCCGCGGAAGGAGCCAATCTCGATCAGGCGCTTGATGTTGAGCGAGATCTCCTTGCGCAGATCGCCCTCAATGCCGCCCTGCTGCTCGATGACTTGGCGTATTTTGTTCAGCTGATCCTCGTCCAGGGTCGCGAGCTTGACATAGGGATCAATGCCCGCCTTGGTGAGGATCGACAGCGCGCGGGGGTTCCCGATGCCGTAGATGTAGGTAAGGGCAATCCGCGTCTGCTTGTTTCCTGGCAGATCGATGCCGGCGATACGGGCCATAAAGGCTACCTTTCGTTGGGCTCGCGAACGCAGGTCGTCGAGCGGGGTTATGGGTCGAGCGGCTGACCTGAGCCATAGCCATTGCTCATGGCTCTTGTCTCCCCTGGGTTCATCGCACGCCTTGACTTCGGCGAACTCGCCCAGAGGGGCCGCGCTTCTACGCCGGGCAGTTAGCCCTGACGCTGCTTGTGCTTGGCGCTCGCCGAGCAGATGACGCGAACGACACCCTTGCGGTGAATCACCTTGCACTTGTCACAAATCGGCTTTACAGAGGCACGGACTTTCATCTAAAAACTCCAGTTCTACGGGGTCTTACGTTTTACGTTGTGCGTGCTACGTCAGCCATACGCTTGTACATCCACACTTCTTACGGAAACGTACAACGTTCATCCACATACCACGTACATCGTCTCTTCACTTATACCGGTACACAATCCGTCCGCGGTTCAGGTCGTACGGGCTGAGTTCAATGGCCACACGATCTCCCGGAAGAATGCGGATGAAGTTCTTGCGCATACGGCCCGAAACGTGCGCCAGCACCTGGTGCTTATTCTCGAGCTCAACCTTGAACAGCGCATTCGGCAACGTCTCCACCACCGTTGCCATCACCTCAATTGCATCTTCCTTCGACAAACGCTCTCCTTCAGAGCCGGGCTCGTAGGCCCTGACTCCTCTTGCTTCAGCCAAAACCACCTGATCGTGGGCTTCTGATGTCTCCGCCCCAGAACACAATCAAACCCCGGGCACACGGAGGCTGCGGAAGGGACACGCACCATCTGCAAGTGTACTTGAAGAAGCGGGATCTGAAAAGACGGCCTTCTTCCCGCTACCTCCTCACCCATGTAAGATGGTCTTACCATGCAGACGCGCATCTCCACCAAGGGTCAAATCGTCCTTCCCGGACAAGTCCGCCGCACACTGGGCCTCCGGACGGGCGACTCGCTCGATATCACAGTCGAGCCAGCCGAGAGCCGGATTGTACTGACCCTCAGGAACAGACGTCCTTCCGTGGTCATCGGTACCGATGCGATCACCGGATTTCCCGTTTTGACCCTCCATCCGAGCACCTGCAGTGAATCGGTACCTTCCTTAACGAATCGCGAGATAGAAGAAATCCTTGCTGACTTCCCATGACGTATCTGCTCGATGTAAGTGCCCTTGTCGCCCTGTGCTTTGACCGTCATGAATTTCACAACCGTGTAGCAGGATGGATTCGCCGTGAGGAGATCTTGTCCTTGGCCACGTGTTCCATCACGGAGATCGGCCTCGTCCGTGTCTTGTCGCAAACACCGGCATACGACGTGCCTGTCGGGCACGCGCGCGCATTCCTGCTCCATTTGAAGGCGAGTCGGGGCATGCAACACATCTTCCTTCCAGACGCGAACGACATCTCAAACCTTCCCAGCTGGGTTACGGGGCCAAAGCAGATCACAGAGGGCCACCTTCTCGAGCTGGCCAAAGCCCATCGGGCTGCTCTGGCCACCCTGGACGCAAAGATTCCAGGAGCCTATCTCATCCCGTGAGGCTCGGTGGTGCAGCATCGATCCCGCGCTGGGAGTCAGGTTCTTGAGCCTGCCCAGCGCCACCCAATCGTGCAGCAGCAGGAACCTCGCCTGGACGGCTCCAGGCCAACAATCATCCTCCCGCCGTGGAAGGTACACGCGCTCAGCGTTGCGTCTATGCTGAGGAGATTACTTCAAGCCATCCGAAGGACCTCCATGAGCCCTAAGCGTGCCCTCGTCGCAGTGTCCGTCGCCCTGAGCCTTCTCTCTTTCACCCCCATGCAAGCGCAGCGGCCAACCAACCTCGCGGCTCACTACAAACCCACCGCCGACCGCCTTATTACCGCTGCCCTCGCCGACACCGAAGGCTACGCTCGCCTGGCCTATCTCACCGACCGCATCGGCAAGCGCCTTTCCGGCTCCGAACCTCTCACCCGCGCCACATCCTGGGCCGCCGAAGCCATGCGCGAGGCCGGCCTCCAGAACGTAACGCTCCAGCCCGTCATGGTCCCCCATTGGGTCCGCGGCGCCGAAGCCGCTTCCCTCGTCGCACCCGTTACCAAGCCCCTCCACATGCTCGGCCTTGGCATGAGCGTCGGCACACCCCCTGGCGGCCTCACCGCCGAAGTCGTTGTCGTCCCTGACTTCGCCACACTCGACAAGCTCGGCCGCGCGGGCGTCCAGGGCAAAATCGTCGTCTTCAACGCTCCCTATCGGGGTTATGGCCGCACCGTCATGTACCGCACCGCCGGGCCCTCGCGCGCCGCCGCACTCGGTGCGGTAGCCGTGCTGGTCCGCTCCATCACGCCGCTCGCCATGCAAACACCCCACACCGGCACCACGGTCTACGACCCCGCGCAACCGAAGATCCCCGCTGCGGCCCTTTCTATCGAGGACGCCCTCCTCCTCGATCGCCTCGCCGCGGCCGGCCCCACCCGCGTCCACCTCGAGATGGCAGCCCAGCAGCTCCCCGACGCAGGCAGCTTCAACATCTACGGCGACCTCCCCGGCTCCGAGCACCCCGAACAGATCGTCGACATCGGCGGCCACATCGACTCCTGGGATGTCGGCCAGGGCGCTCAGGACGACGGCTCCGGCATCACCGCCGCTCTCGCCGCCGTCAACCTCATTAAGCAGCTCAACCTCCACCCCAAACGCACCATTCGCGTCGTTTTCTGGGTGAACGAAGAGAACGGCGGCGCGGGCGGCAAAGCGTATCTCGCCGGCCTCGGCGACACGGTCAAGAACCACGTTGCCGCCATCGAAATGGACGGCGGCGCTGAGTCCCCCACCGGCTACGGCTACGGCGCCAGCGGCTTCAGCTTTCGCGCCACGCCCAACGGCCCGCCA
>CAXUIF010000110.1:0-10939 GCA_964250995.1 uncultured Acidobacteriaceae bacterium | reverse complement strand
CCTTGCGGACGCAATCTATGCCGGAGCCGGTGCGCAGGGGCGTGTCCTGTGCTTGGGACAGCGCGACCGCCCGGATTGAGGGCGCGAGGGAGGCCGCCAGCGCAGAAAGATTTCCCGCACGGAAGTCCTGACTCCAGCCGTCCAGAACCAGGCCGATCTCGACGGCAAACTGTTCGGTGACGTAGGTATCGGAACCCGGAGGTACCAGGCGGAACACATCGTCCAAGGGCGACCGCACGGGATAGCTGGGTCGATACCGGGCCTCTGAGGAAGCAAACGATAGTCTCGGGTGATCTTCCGCGGTGGTCATCAACGAGGAGAGACCACGAAGCGGCGAAGACCGGAGCAGCAACGGCGCTGCGCTGAGCGCTTTCAGCAAGCCACGACGGCTCAGCAGCCGCTCTTCTTCACGGGATCTAGGCATTGGCAATCATGGTGAACCGCCCTGAGACCTCCTTCAGCATACAAGCAGCGCAGGAGGCAAGAAAACGCTTTCAGTTGGCGAAAATCGCTGTTCCCACCTCGATTCACGGTTGACAGCGGGACGGCAGACGGCCTAGTGTTTGCGCACCACAAATTGACATGTCATTTCGTTCGCCAAGCTGGCGGTGCATGATGACAGACACAAGGAAGGTCCAGGATGTCTTGTAGCCGGATCGTGTTTGAGCCCTCTCGGAGTGTCCTTCTGAAGTGTTTGCTCCTTCTCTGCAGCCTGTACGGTTTCACCTCGGTCGCGGCCGGTCAGGTAGACGAAGGGGCCATCACGGGCATAGTGCAAGACCCCACGGGGGCCGTTGTGCCCAACGCGCAAGTCAATCTCCGCAATACGGACCAGGGGATTACGCTCGACACGCAGTCCAGCCAAAGTGGCAACTACACGTTTTCGCCGGTTCGCATCGGCCACTACACCGTGACGGTGTCCGCCCCCGGTTTCGCGACGGTGAAGCAGGAAAATCTTACGGTCGCGGTAGGACAGCAACTGCAGGTGAACGTCACCCTGAAGACCGGCGGCGCTTCGGAAACGGTCACGGTCACCACGGAGCCGCCCCAGCTGCAGACGGAGGACTCGTCGGTAGGTCAGGTGGTGAACGAGCGCACGGTGAACAGCCTGCCGCTGAATGGGCGTAATTTTACGTTTCTGGCCCAGATCAGTGCCGGCGTGAACTCATCGCAGGCCGATACCCGCGGCAACGCCTCGTCGGGCGCCTTTACCGCAAACGGCCTGCAGCCCGCACAGAACAACTATCTGCTCGACGGCATCGACAACAACTCCAACGCTGCGGACTTTTTGAACGGCACCAACTTCGTCATTCTGCCGCCGGTCGACGCTATCCAGGAGTTCAAGGTGCAGACGGCGGATTTCAGCGCCGAGCTGGGCCGTGCAGCCGGGGCTGTGATGAATGCAACGATCAAGTCGGGAACCAACTCGATCCACGGCGATGTGTGGGAGTTCTTCCGCAACGACAAACTGGATGCCGCCGATTGGTTTGAGAACAACAACGGGATCAAAAAGGGCAAGCTGCGGCAAAATCAGTTCGGTGGCTCCATCGGCGGGCCCATTTGGAAGAACAAGGCCTTCTTCTTTGGCGACTACGAAGGCCTGCGTCGTGTGCAAGGCACCGTGCTGAACGGCACCGTGCCGACCCTTTTGGAAAGAAACAGCAACTTTACCAACCTGTCCGACTTAATCAGTGGGCAGGGTGGACTCACGGCGGCTAACGACAGAACGGATGCACTTGGAAGAAAGATTCCCTTCGGCACGATCCTCGACCCGGCAACAACGCGGGCCGTCACCGCCGGCGCGGTCGATCCGGTTTCGGGACGGGCAGCAAGCCAGACGGGCTATGTGCGGGACCCGATCAACACGAACTGTCCCGCCAGCAGCGCGAGCTTCGATGGCTGCTCGCTGAACCAGATTCCGAGCGGCCGGCTGGACGCGAACGCCATCAAGCTGCTGCAACTCTACCCCGCGCCCACGACCGGGGGCTTTTCCAACAATTACACCAACAGCCCCAGCCTCTACGAGCGCCGCAACTCCTTCGACACGCGCGTGGACTACAACCCGAGCGACAAGAACCAGATCTTCGCCCGCTTCAGTTATTCCGACGATCCAGACTACATCCCGGGCATCTTCGGCGGGATCGCCGACGGCGGCGGATTCCAGCAGGGAAACCAGATTGCCACCTCGGAACAGGCCGTGGTCGCCTATACGCATGTTTTCACGCCGAGCACCATCAATGTGGCGCGTATCGGATTTAATCATCTACACACCGCTCGCACCGGCCCGTCCGGCTCTGTCAGCGGGATCCCTTCTCAGTTTGGCATTCAGGGCGTCCCACAAGGCAACCTGAACGGGGGCTTGCCGCAGATCAGCATCTCCGGCCTCAGCAATCTGGGCAGCAACGACTTTCTGCCCTCGGATGAGATTAGCCAGACGCTGCAGGTGGTGGACGACTTCACCAAGGTGTACGGCAAGAACAGTTTCAAGGCGGGCTTTGAGTATCAGGATGTCCACTTCAACACGCTGCAGCCGGCCTTCTCCCGCGGCGAATTCGATTTCACCGGCAACTTTGCTGGGGTTCCCGGCCAGGCCGGGGACCAGACCGGCCGCGCGCAGATCTTGCTCACCCCCACCGCCGCCACCGTGCCCAATGGCGTCAGCTACGTGGGTGGAGCTAACCAGGTCCAAGCCTCCAATATCAGCAAGGTCTACGATCTGCGCCGCTACTATGCCGGCTACCTCCAGGACGACATCAAGGTCAGCCCCAAGCTGACCGTCAACGTCGGTCTTCGCTACGACTACTTCAGCCCTATCTCCGAGTCCAACGGAGCGCAGGGCAACTTCGTCCAGGGCGGACCGCCGAATGGCGTGCCTACCTACCTGCTGCCGGCAAGCGGCAAGGCCGACCGGAGCCTCTCGTCCACAGCAAACAACCCGCTTCTGAACGGCAAAGGTTTCATCGATCTGCTTGCCAAAGATGGCATCAGGCTTGAGCAGACGGATCAATACGGCAAAGGGCTGACGGTTACGCAGAAAAACAACTTGAGTCCACGGCTCGGCTTTGCATATGAATTTACGCCTAAGTTCGTCGTGCGTGGCGGAGCGGGCATCTTCTACAACGCGTTTGAAAACGCAGGCTTCGGTCCCAACATCGGCAGGAATTACCCATTTGCCTATAGCTTCAATTTCCAGGGAAATGGATCGGATGCGGCACCCTTCAGTTCTGGCGCCAACCCGTACGGAACCTGCGGGACGGCGGGCCCCGGCGGCAGCGCCACCATCGACTCCGGTCTCTCCTGCGCCTCCTTCACCCCCCTTGCCGTCAACGCCTCCGGCCTGGGTCTTCAGGGGCTGCAGTTCCAGTTCCTCACGCCCAGTACCATCAGCTCTAACCTGAGCCTGCAGTATGCGCTTTCCTCCAACATCACCGCGACGGTCGCGTACGTGTACACCCACGGCAGCCGCCTGCAGGTGGACATCGGGGACAACCGCCCGTCACAGCTTGTGCCGGCCAACACGCCGCTGGTTAGAAACACCAACCTTCCTGACACGCCTGCCAACCACAACTACCTGCCGTTCCCGGACTTCGGTCAGGGGTCGGCGTACCAGCAGACACTGGGCGCGAGTATCTACAACGGCCTGCAAACCAAGCTGGAGCAGCGGCTCTCCCACGGACTCAGCTACCTCGTCACCTACACCTATTCGAAGACGCTGACCACCGCGGTGGACCTGCTGAACGGCGGAAGCGTCACCGGGTACCGTGCACCGTATGTCCCTGGGCTTGGTACCGCGTTCGACTATGGTTTGGCGGCCTTTGATATTCGCAACGTGTTCCATCTCAGTGGCGAGTACGATCTTCCCTTCGGCAAAGGCAAGCGCTTCCTCGGCAACGCCGGCAGGTTCACCGATAGTGTTCTCGGTGGTTGGAGCACGAATTACCTGGTCACGCTGCAGGGCGGCCAGCCCATCGGTATCGGCTGCCCCACTGCCACCACCTCCGGCACGGGTTGCGATGCCTTTCTGCTCCCGGGAGCGGACCCGAAACTCGGTCTGCATCGGGATAGCCAAGGCAAACTGAACTGGTTCGGCAATCCCGCGGCGTTTCAACAACCCTGCCAGCTGGGCTTCAACGGCCCGATTCCCAACTCGCCGCCGGGCTGCATTCCCATGCAGGGCGTAGGCGTCCTGGGCGGACGTCCTTCAACCACCTTTGGTCCGGGATTCCATCGCTTTGATTTCTCGGCGTTCAAGAACTTCCAGGTCAACGAGCGGGTCTCGGTGCAGTTCCGGTCCGAGTTCTTTAACATCCTCAATCATCCCAACTTCAACTCGCCGGGCTTTGGCGGCAACGGCGTGGTTGCGATCGGGAATTCACTGAACTTCAACAGTTCGACCTTCGGAGAGATCGGCTCCACGCGCGATGCTCCGTACGATCCACGACAGATTCAGTTCGCTTTGAAAGCGTTTTTTTAAGGGGCGAAAGAAAACATGGCGGAAGCTGGAGCGTCCTTCACGATCCAGCTTCCTCTTGGTTCAGTGTGGGATGACGTTGTGAGAGCAGCAAGGCAGCGCGGTACGGGGAAATTTCGAGCGCGGCAGCTTCTTTTGCTCGTGGGGAGCCTGCTCGTGACGTCCCGTTGTGGCGCGCAAATCCCGAGCAAGCCCGGCACGCAGGATGCCGAGTTCGCCGCCGCCACCGCAGCGTATCGTGCGGGGAAGTTCAGCGAAGCACGGGCGCAGCTGGAGGCGTTGGAGCGTAAGCTCCCCGGGAGCTTCGAGGTGCATGAGTTGTTGGGCCTGACCTATAGCGCAGAGTCGCAGGATGCCAAGGCGGTGCAGGAACTCCAGACAGCGACGCAGCTCGATGGGCACTCGGTGGCCGCGAAGACGAATCTCGCCATCGCCCTGCTGCATACGGGCAAGCCGCAGGCAGCCGAGGCCGAGCTGCACCAGGCGCTCGCGCTCGAGCCGTACGCCTACAGCGCCAATCACAATCTGGCGGAGCTGTATCTTCGCGAGAACAGGGTCAGCGAGGCGATCGGCCCTCTCGAGAAAGCGCAGCAGGCGCGCCCTGCCGCATACGATAACGGCTACGACCTAGCGCTCGCGTACCTGGTGAGCGGCAGAACCCAGGACGCAAAGCAAAGAGCCGAGACGCTCGTGAAACAGCAGAACACCGGAGAGCTCCACAACCTGCTGGGGCGCGTGGACGAGAAGGAAGGGGCATACCTCGATGCAGCCAAGGAGTTTGCTACCGCGGCGCACATGGACCCCAGTGAGGAGAACCTTTTCGTTTGGGCCAGCGAATTGTTGCTGCACCGCACGTACCAGCCTGCGATCGAGGTGTTTCGCGACGCGACGCAGCGCTTTCCCAAGTCGCCGCGGCTGTGGATCGGCCTTGGCATGAGCCTGTATTCACGCGGCGAATACGAGCCCGCCGTGCAGTCCCTGGTGACCGCCGCCGACCTCGATCCGCGGGACGCTCGTTGCTACCTGTTCCTCTCCAAGGCCTATCTAAGCTCGCCGAATCAGGCCTCTGCCGTGATCGACCGCTTCCGGCGCTACGCGGACCTCGAGCCCACCAGCGCCCTGGCCCAGTACTACTACGCGCTTGGGCTGTGGAGGGGTCGCCGGCTGGCCACGGGGGATGTCGACTACCGGGCCGTGGAGAGCTTGCTCAAGAAAGCCATCGCACTGGATCCGACCCTGGCCGACGCGCATCTGCAGCTGGGCATCCTCTATACCGACCAGCATGAAGACGCAGCGTCGCTGCCCGAATACGAACGCGCCCTGCAGCTTGAGCCCGATTCCCCAGATGCGCACTTCCGGCTTGGCCGGTACTATCTGAGGGCAGGCGATAAGGCGCGAGCCGCAACCGAGCTTGACCTCTTCAAGACGCTGCACGCCAGGCAGCAGGCCGAGGTCGACAAGGAGCGAGCGGCGGTGGAGCAGTTTGTTGTCGCCAACAACGCGGTACCGGCGCAACAGCCGTGAAACGCCAACGCTGAAGAGCAACGCTACCGAAACATCGCTGTACAGAAAGATCGTGATGCCTTTCCGCTCTCGACATGGAACAACGCCGCTTAGCCCGGTGGAGATCGCTCGATCGCTGAGCCAGAGCCGGCGCGATTTCTTGCGGAGCTCGTGCGGTCTGGCCTTGGGTTCGGCGCTGCTGAGTGGCAGCCCGTTTCTACACGGCGAAACCATACGGAACAAGCGCAAGGTCATCGTCGTCACCTTCGGCGGCGGCGCCCGCGACCAGGAGACCTTTGCGCCGGAAGGACAGGCCAACATCCCGCACCTGCTCGGGGAGCTCGCACCGCAATCCACCTTCTTTACGCAGGTGATGAATCACGGCATTCTGGGCCACTACGTCGCCACGGCGAGCCTCGCCACGGGCGTGTACGAGACGCTGAACAACTTTGCGAACACACCGCCGGAACACCCAACGGTCTTTGAATACTTTCGCAAGGACCTGCATCGTCCGCCGAGCAACACGTGGGTGGTGGCCCCGAGCAACGGCTTCAATCGCATTGGGGAAAGCAATGCCGGAAGCTTCGGACCGGGCACAGGCGCGCGTGTGATCTTGCCCAAGCAGATACTGAAGGCAGCAACCCACAGCGGCGGCACCGCCCATGTGGATCATCTGCTGCGCGACAACTACGAGACTCCCTTCGGTATGCCGCTCAGTGGGGGAGAGGCGGACCTACAACAGCTTGACGCGATTCTGAAGCTGTCGGTGCAGGATTTTCTGGGGCATGCGCGCACCGTCTCCAGTCCCGACGAGCTTTCGATGTATATCGTCCGGCAGCTCATGCGCGAGCAGTCCCCTAGCCTTTTATGGGTCACGCTGCACGACATCGACATAGCCCATTCAGGCGCGTATTCGTTGTATGTGGAGGCGATTCAGCGTACCGACCGGCTTTGTGGCGAGCTTTGGAGAGCTGTCCAAAACGACCCTGAGTACGCCGGCAACACGACCCTGTTTATTCTTCCGGACTTCGGCCGCGATGCCGACACGGAGGCGGGCGGCAACGGCTTTCAACACCATCGCACGGGCGACGCCGCGTCCCGCACGACCTGGATGATGGCGCTGGGTGCTGGGGTGCGTCAGGGCGTGGTGTACAACCGCCCAATCCAGTCCATCGATCTTGTGCCGACGCTTGGCGCGATGATGGGCTTCACGCCGAAGTTCGCGCAAGGCCTTCCCATCCACGAGCTGCTGTAAAGCCTATGTTGCCAGCCAACCTCACTGCCGCAGACTTCAAGAAGTATCCGCCCGAAGCGCGTGCCGTGGCCACGGCGCATCTCGGTCTGCTTCGCCAGCTGCCCCTCGCCTTCCTTCCCAGTCTTCTGCGTGAGTTGATCGAGTACGACGAGGCGTTCCCAGCGGAGCGAGCCCAGTTGCAACGGGACCTTGGCTATCTGGCTGGCCTCAGCGCGCAAGAAGTTGCGGCCTGTTTTGCCGAATTTGCACCCATCTGCCTTTCCCCAGCGCAGCAGAGCTTCGATTGGGTCGACCAGCCACTCGCGTTCACCGAGCAGCTATCGGCCTTTCTGTGGAGCACGCACCAAATGGAGGCGTTTCGCCAAGCCGCTACCGCGTATGGCGACCGGATGCATCAGGCGGTTCCGCCTGAGCCGCCCGCGATGCCTCGTCTTGGCATCGCAGTCGTTGGTCAGGGCGTGCACGCGTATGACGGGCAGCTGTTTCGCCATCTGCGCGCGCACGGCACCCTCTTCAACAACATTCGCCCGGAGAACGGCCTGCAGGATCTGCTCGCCATCGTCGCAGAGCGCGCGGCGGCGTCGCCGATCCCGTATGCCCATTGGTACGTCGATGGCGGGTCCGTTGCGGCACATAGCCCTGCTCTGACCTGTGTCTCGTATGCGGCGTGCGCGCCGATCCGTGAGGCACTGCTGAGCCGCATCAATGCGGAAGCGGCTGAGCCAGGGATGGGGCCGGAACGACTAAGGAACGACCTTGCGCGGATCACCCCCGCAGACCTCAACATGCGAGGCGATCCTCTGATGAACCGCTTTCAACTGAAGCTGCTCACCGAAGGTTCCGGCACGCAGATTTTCAGCACGACGTTTGCCCAATGGACCGCGCGCGAGGTGCTGCGACGAGCGTGCCCACTGACGTTACTGGTGCGCTTTGCGCCGCGCCAACGCCAGCGGTTGATGAGCGATCTGCTCTCCGTTTCCGCAACCCCTGTCGAGCTCGACCCGCTTGGTTCACTGATCGACGCCGACATGGCCGCCTATTACCAGTGGATCAATCAGCAGCGCCTGACGGGGGCCGCGGCGTCTTCGTTTCTAGTCTGGTTTGAAGATCACAAGCAGGCGTTGGTCGTGAGCCCCTCCTTGCCACGGGGTGTGCACTCCACCTCAGATACCGATCTCAAAGCGCTTGTGGCATTGGCTACAGGTTGATCACTCTTCAGGAAATCTCATCTATGTCGATCCTCCTCTCGATGCGAGGTGTCATGCGTTGGTGCAACGTTGCTGTGGTGGCTCTACTTGCTTGTTGCTCGCTCGCGTCTGCCCTGGCGCAGCGTGCAATCCGTGCCGTTCCTGATCGCGAGCAGTGGTATCTCGACGCCGGTGAGAGCACGTATGTCATCGGATTGGATGAGCACCACATGCTCGAGACGCTCTACTGGGGACCGGCTCTGCCGCAGGACGCACGCCTTCCGCAGGCGCACAGCGCCGCCGAGCGGTCCTCGTTCGATCCGCCGGTGTACACCACGCCGTTGGAGTACCCGGCCTGGGGCGCGGGCCTGCCTGCCGAGCCGGCGCTCAAGGTCGACTCGCCCAACGGCGACCGGACGCTCATCCTCGTGTACGACAGCGCGAAGCTCAGCGGGTCGCGACTGGAGATTGTGCTGAAGGACACGGCCCAACCCCTGCGCGTGCACCTCTTCTACGAGGTCTATCCCGAAGGTGTACTCGCGCGCTGGTCAAGCATCGAGAATACGGGCAAGCAGCGCTTCCAGGTCGAGCAGGCCGCTTCCGCCCTTTGGAACCTGCCGGCAGAGACGGACTACACGCTGAGCTGGCTCACAGGACAGTGGGGTGCCGAGTGGCAGCTGCACACGGCGCCCCTGGGTGTGGGTGCGCAGGTGCTGGAAAGCCGCCGCGGCAGCACCGGTCATCAGGCCAACCCCTGGTTCGCCGTTGGCCGCGAAGGCAGAACGACGGAGGGGAGCGGGCCGGTGTGGTTCGGCGAGCTGGGCTGGAGCGGCAGCTGGCGCATGAACGTGGAGCGCACGGCGCTGGATCACGTGCGCATTGTGGCGGGCTATAACCCCTTCGACTTCAACTGGACACTGGAGCCCGGAGCGAGCCTGGAGACGCCCAGGTTTTATGCCGGCTACACCGCAGGCGGGCAAGGCGAAGCATCACGCATTCTGCACCGGTTCCAACTGGCCGAGATCCTTCCTTCGAAACCAGACCCGAAGCCACGGCCGGTCATCTACAACTCCTGGGAAGCCACCGGCTTCAACGTCACCGAAGCGGGGCAGATGGCTCTCGCGGAGAAGGCTGCAAAGGTAGGCGTGGAACGCTTTGTGATGGATGATGGCTGGTTTGGTCAGCGCACGACCGACAACGCCGGCCTGGGCGATTGGTACGTCAACAGGGACAAATTTCCCCATGGCCTGAAACCACTGATCGATCATGTGCACGCGCTGGGCATGGACTTCGGGTTGTGGGTGGAACCCGAGATGGTGAACCCTGACAGCGATCTGTATCGCGCGCATCCGGATTGGGCCATGCACTTTCCTGATCGTCAGCGCACGGAACAGCGGCAGCAACTGCTGCTCAACCTGGCGCGCCCGGACGTGAAGCAGTACGTCTTTGACTGGCTCGACAAGCTCGTCTCCGAGAACGACATCGCGTTCCTCAAGTGGGACTACAACCGCAACTGGAGCGAGCCCGGCTGGGACACTGCCCCGGGCAGTACGCCCGAGCAGCCCAACGTCGCGGCGCAAAAGCAGATCTACGTCCGCTTTGTGCAGAACCTGTATGACATCCTGGCGCAGCTCCGTGCAAAGCACCCCCGGCTTGAGATCGAGTCCTGTTCCGGCGGGGGCGGTCGCGTAGATCTGGGCATCCTGCGCTACACGGATGAGGTGTGGCCCTCCGATAACACCGATGCACTCGATCGGCTCAGCATCCAGGATGGCTTCACGCACGCGTACACGCCTGAGACGATGGCCGCGTGGGTGACCGATGTGCCGAACTTTTTGGACCGGCGATCGACGCCGCTGCAGTTCCGCTTCCTGGTGGCCATGCAAGGCGCGCTCGGCATCGGCAGCAACCTGAATAAGCTCTCTGCGGAGGAACTCGAGCTCGCCGCGCGGCTTACGGCCTTCTACAAAACCGTGCGGACGACCGTGCAGCATGGCAACCTGTATCGGCTCCGGCGCCCTGAAGACAGCGAGGTCAGCCACGTGGAGTACGTCGCGCAGGACGGTTCGCAAGCCGTTCTGTTCAGCTACCTGCATTCGGTGCACTACGGCATGCTGCAACCCCGCATTCGCCTGGAGGGCCTGGACCCTAAAGCGCTCTACAGGCTGAAGCCACTCGACCCGACGAAGTATGAAGAACCAGCTTTGGCGTCTGGCGCGGTCCTGATGGGCCAGGGCGTGTCGACGAAGCTCTTTGGTGATTACGACAGCACGGCTTTGGTCCTGGAGCGCGTCGCGAGGTGACTGGATGCTACAGGATCAGGACAGCTCAGGGGACTTTCATCGCGTCATGCAGGACCCGGCGTGTTGCACGCACGCGGTCAGCGTTGTCTGGAAGCACAAGCACCAAGCCCCACACTCCCCTGAACGACGGGAGAGTAGGAAGCCGCAGCTAGCTGAAATGAGAGGTGGTGGAGGCGGCGGGAGTTGAACCCGCGTCCGAAACGGCTGTCAGCAGAGAGCA
>CAXUIF010000109.1:0-10965 GCA_964250995.1 uncultured Acidobacteriaceae bacterium | reverse complement strand
ACTTGCCCGTCGCGATGATTCCCAACTGCGCTGCCACGCGTCACGCCCACTTCGTCCTGGATGGCTCCGGGCCCGTGTACCTGGACCCGCCCGCGCTCGAAAACTGGCCAAAACTCACCTACGACCCCGCCGCGCATGGCGCCAGGCGCGTCAACCTCGATACCCTCACACGTGCGGAAATCAAAACGTGGAAGCCGGGCGAGGTCCTCCTGCTGAACGGCAAGCTCCTGACAGGCCGCGACGCCGCACACAAGCGCATGACGGACATGCTCAGTCGCGGCGAAGCGCTGCCGGTCGACTTCACGGACAAGCTGATCTACTACGTGGGTCCGGTCGAGGCCGTGCGCGACGAGGCCGTCGGCCCGGCAGGCCCCACTACGGCCACGCGCATGGACAAGTTCACCCGGCAGATGCTCGAACAAACCGGCCTGCTCGGCATGGTCGGCAAAGCCGAACGCGGCGTCGCCGCCATTGACGCCATTCGCGATAACCAGGCCGTCTACCTGATCGCGATCGGCGGTGCCGCCTATCTCGTCTCCAAGGCCATCAAGCACTCACGCCTGCTCGCGTTTGCAGACCTCGGCATGGAAGCCATCTACGAGTTCGAAGTTGCGGACATGCCGGTCACCGTTGCCGTCGACACAAACGGCACCAGCGTCCACATCACGGGCCCCGCGGTATGGAAGGAGCGCATCGCGCACTCCATGGAGCTCGCCGGCACCGCGATCCTTGGGCAGTGATCTCGACAAGCCCTGTGGTAGCCTTGCCAGGCATGTCTGTCCAGCACGGTGACCCAACGATCGACCTCGCTTCGATCGCACTTGAGGATCTGCACAAGGCAGGCTTCCATCCAGAGTTCTCGCCCGACGTCGCAGCCCAGGTGCAGACCCTTTCTGTGCAGCTGCCGCAGCGGACCGGCACGTCTGCAGCCCGCGATTTTCGCGACCTGCGCGATCTGCGCGATCTTGCCTGGTCCTCGATCGACAACGACACCTCTCGCGACCTGGACCAGATCGAGGTAGCGGAACGCGTTCCTGCTGGCATTCGCGTCCAGGTTGCCATCGCCGATGTCGCTTCCGCCGTTGCGCAGAACAGCCCCATTGATCTCCATGCATCAGCTCAGACCCAGACGGTGTACACGGCCGTCCGAAACTTCCCGATGCTGCCACTGGAACTCTCGACCGGGCTCACCTCGCTCAATGAAAACGAAGATCGCCTCGCCGTGCTGATGAGTTTCACGGTGGACGCCAACGGCGGGCTTCAGGAAGAGAGCGTCTCTCGCGCCCAGGTGCGCAACCGTGCGCAGCTGGCCTACTCGCGCGTTGGCCCCTGGTTGGACAACACGGCCTCCAGCCAAGCGACCTCGGCGCCTGGGACGCTGCGGTCTGACAGTGCCCCCAGGGACGTCAGTACACCGAACCATGGACCCCAGGGGCCTGCCTGGCCCGACACTTGGCTTGCCGATCAGCTCAGGCTCCAGGACCAGGCAGCGCAGGCCCTGCACGCAGCCAGGGTTCGGGCCGGGGCCCTCGATTTTCAACGCGCCGAGGCTGACCCTGTCGTGCTCGACGGCCGGATTGCAGGTTTGGAAGAGGTCGTCCAGAACCGCGCCATGCACCTGATCGAAGACTTCATGGTGGCGGCCAACGGCGTGATGGCGCGTGCGCTGCGCCATGGCGGCCGCAGTGGCCTGCAGCGCGTCGTCGCGGTGCCCCAACGCTGGGACCGCATCGTCGCTCTCGCGCACGACCATGGGACCACGCTTTCGGCCAACCCCGATCCTGTCGCCCTGAACACCTTTCTTCAGCAGCAGCGCACCGGCGATGCCGATCACTATCCCGATCTGACCCTCGCCGTGATCAAGCTCCTGGGTCCGGGGGAATACGTTCTGATGCGTCCTGACGACGATCCGACCGGCCACTTCGGCCTGGCTGCCCGGGACTACAGTCACTCCACCGCGCCCAACCGGCGCTTCCCGGACCTGGTCACCCAGCGTCTTGTCCACGCCATGCTGGATGGCGCCCCGCCGCCGTACAGCGACAGCGAGCTCACCTCCATCGCAAGCCATTGCAACCAGGCCGACACCGCGCTGCGCAAGATCGACCGTGCCATGCGAAAGCGCGTCGCCGCCGTCGCCATGAGCAGTCACCTTGGTCAGGTCTTCAACGGCGTCGTCACGGGAGCCAGCAGCAAGGGCGTCTATGTACGCGTCTTCGATCCGCCCGTTGAAGGGCGCATTATCCAGGGTGAGACCGGTTTGGACGTCGGCGCGCGTGTGGCGGTGAAGCTGCTCCACACGGACCCGCTTCGCGCTTTTATCGACTTTGCGAACGTGCCCCAGCCCGGCCAAGCCGCAGCGGTTCCTTTGGCCTGACCTCCGCACAGGAGGCAACCGCACCGCGCCGTACCCCTGCCCTCCTCACGTCGCGAAGTGGCGAGGAGACCGCGTTACCACCGGCCTGTACCGTCCCGCGACAGAGGGCTACCTTTCCCCAAGGCGGGGCATCCGAGGTTGATGATGCGCCTCCAAGGCGCGAGGGGGAGCGTGTCTGTGCGCAGGCGCGGCTTCTCAAGGAGAGTCGTAATGCACGATCATTGGAAGCGCGCCACAGTCTTTTTCCCGGTGGCCGCCATCACCTTTGCTCTTGGAACCTTTGCTCTGGGAACCTTTGCTTTGGGCCTGCCTGCCTTTGCGCAGGACCCTAATCCGACCGCGGTTGCCCCAGGGGCCCGCTCCGCTGATGTGATCGCCCAGGGCGAAAACGGCACCTACGTCTACCACGTCAAGGTCGTCCAGCGCGACCTGGACGCCGTGAACTACCTCAACCGCTCCGGTTCGACCACGGTCGGCTTCGAGGGGACAGAGCTGATGCCCAGGGCCCACGGCGAGGCCAAGGTCGATTCCAAGACCGGCAAAACCAACATCTCCGTCAAGCTCGAAGGCATGTCGCCGGCTAATGGTTTTGGCCCTGAGTATCTGACCTATGTGCTCTGGGCGATATCTGCCGATGGCCGCCCGGAAAACCTCGGCGAGCTTGAACTGGCCGGCAACAAGGCCTCGCTCGACCCCACCTCCGCCTTCCAAAGTTTCGGCATGATCGTCACGGCAGAGCCCTATTGGGCCGTCTCCACGCCGTCGGACGTCATCGTGCTGCAGAATGTGTTCCGCAAGGACACCCAGGGCGTGCTGCAAACCGTCAACGTGCACTACACGCTGCTGCCCAAGGGCTTGTACGCCAACACCGAAGGCCGCAAGTCCAACCTGGCGCCCATCACCGATCGCGAACACACGCCGCTTGCGCTATTTGAGGCCTACAACGCCCAGCGCATCGCCCAGGCTGCCGGCGCGGACAAGTATGCGGCGGACATCATGCAGGAGGTGCAGCAGGACATCACCAACGCGCAGGGGATCCAGGACGCAAAGCACCGCGACGTGAAGATGGAGTTCACGGACGCGCGCCAGGCCGTGCAGCGCGCCGAGGACGCCCGCTTGGCCTCGCTGCGTAAGCAGGCCGCCGAGCATCAGCAACAGGCGCAGGATGCGAAGGTGCAAGCGCAGGAACAGGCCGCCGCTTCGCAGGTACAGGCCGCCGAGGCCCAGGCCGCAGCCGACCGCGCCGCAGCCCAAAGGGCCCAGGCCGATGCACAGCGCGCCCAGGCCGAGGTCGCCGCCGCGGACGCGCGCGCGCAGGCCGCCAGTTCGGACCGGAAGGCGCAGGAGGCCCAGCAGAGCGTGGAAGCCCTTCGGGCCAAGCTGCTCACCCAGTTGAATGCTGTGCTGCAGACCACCGAAACGCCACGCGGCCTGGTGGTCAATCTGAGCGACGTGCTCTTTGACACCGGGAAGTACACCCTGAGGCCTAACACCCAGGTCTCGCTCGCCAAGGTGGCCACGATCCTGGAGCTCTACCAGGGGCTCAAGGTGCAGGTGGAAGGCTACACGGATTCCACGGGCGCCCCCGCGCTGAACCAGAAGCTAAGCGAAAACCGCGCCGATGCGGTACGCGACTTCATGGTCAACAACGGCGTTCCGCAAAGCAACATCACCGCACAGGGTTTTGGAGCGACCAACTTTGCCGCTGATAACGGCACGGCTGCGGGTCGCGCCCAGAATCGGCGTGTGGAGTTGATCGTTTCGGGCGATGCGATTGGCGTCCAGACAAGCGCTGGCCCGCAGGGTACCAGCGGCGGCGCTCAGCAATAAACCTAGGCCGGAGGGGGGCGCAGATCCTAGCACCCCCTCCGGTCCAGCTCCATGCATCCCTGCTTCACTTGAGGAGGCCGCACGTGGCCGAGGTGTTACGCGACAAGATCGCCTTCATTACCGGTGCCAGCTCCGGCATCGGGGAAGCCACAGCCCGCGCCTTTGCCGCCCATGGCGCGAAGCTGCTGCTTTGCGCGCGCCGGCTGGACGTCCTGCAGGCGATGGAAGCCGAGTTGCGCGACCTGGGCGCGCCCGATGTCTTCTGCTTCGAGCTGGACGTGCAAGACCGCGACGAGGTGGAAGGCACCATCAACACGCTCCCTGACTCCTGGAATCAGATTGACATTCTGGTCAACAACGCCGGCCTCAGCCGTGGCTTGAACAAGCTATGGGAGGACGATGTTCAGAACTGGGAAGAGATGATCGATACCAATGTCAAAGGTCTGCTGTATGTGACACGCACAGTGGTGCCGGGCATGGTGCAGCGCGGCCGTGGGCATGTGATCAATCTCGGCTCCATCGCCGGTCACATCACCTACCCTGGCGGTCACGTCTATTGCGCGAGCAAGGCCGCTGAGCGCAGCATCTCCGACGGCCTGCGCATCGACTTGAACGGTACGCCCATCCGCGTGACCTCGATCGACCCCGGGCTTGTCGAAACGGAGTTCAGCAACATCCGTTTCCGTGGCGACACCGACCGCGCCAAGAAGGTCTACGCCGGCCTCGATCCGCTCACGGCAGACGACATTGCCGAGACCATCGTGTGGGCCGCCACGCGTCCGCCGCACGTGGAGATCCAGACAGTGCTGATCACGCCCACGGCACAGGCCAATCCCTACGTGCTGCATCGGCGCAGCTGAGGGGACGCGGGAAGGGGAAGGCACCACAATGAGCTTTCAAAACAAGACGTCCGCCGAATCATTAGAGGCGCTCTACCGCGAAAAGGCTGACCCCTGGAACTTCGCTGCGAGTGAGTATGAGCAGGGCCGCTTTGACGCAATCATCCGCGCCCTTACTCCTCGACGTTATCGCCGGGCCTTTGAGCCGGGCTGCTCGATCGGTACGCTTACCGAGCGGCTTGCCGGCATCTGCGACCGCGTAGACGCCTCTGACTTTTCAGCTACAGCCGTGGCCCGGGCGGCCCAACGCTGTGCAGCGCTGCCGCAGGTGAACGTGACCTGCGCCGCACTGACAGAGAACACCTGCCTGCAGGGCTATGATCTGGTGATCTTTAGCGAGATAGGCTACTACTTTGAGCCGGACACGTGGCAGGCCATGGCGTTGAAGCTGGCCGACTCCATGGCCACGGGCACGACCGTGCTGGCGAGTCATTGGTTGGGGCACTCACAAGATCATCCCCAGCACGGCGACCAGGTGCACGAGATCCTCCAAACCATTCCCGCGCTGAAGCTCGAACACCAGGAGCGTCGCCCCGGCTTTCGACTGCAGCGGTTTGTGCGCCAGTAGCCGTGCCGCTAGGAGCCGTGTCTTGCCCGAAAACAGCTTAGCTACGGGCGCGCGCACGGCCACGCAGGCTACAGACACAGCACCTTATAACTTGATAGACCAGCCAAGCTGTTCGAGGTCGCGTTCCAACGTTGCGAGCGCCATCTGCAACGCACTCCGCCGGTGCGGGCTGGCCGTTTGTTCGCTCAGCACGCGTTCGCGCTGCAGTTCCAACTCTTGAATGCGCCGCGCGCGCTCTGCATCCGTCGCAAACGCGGCAGTTCGCGCGGAGGCCTCGGCCCTGCGTTGGACAGCCTCCGCCTGCTGCTCTTCTATGCTCTTTGACTCCCAGCCCTTGGACATGTGCGCTCCCTTTCAGCTGCGGTTACTTCCGCTGACCAAAGCGATACACGATTCCCGCGTTAAATCCAAGGTTGTTCTGCACCTGCCCGCCAAAGGTCGTGCCCACATACGTCGGCGACAAGCGAACGGCCAGGTTCGGATACACGTTGTAGTCCGCATTGACGCTGAGCGTGAACGCCGGCCGGAAGCCGTCCTGCCATAGACCGATCTGCGGCCCGTAGTAGCTGGTTGGCGATCCGCTCGAGAAGATGCCCCACGCGATGCCGCCGGTCCCTTGCACACTGAAGGCGACCTTTTCTTTCTCGTAAAAGCGGTAGTTCGCGCCGCCGGTAAAGAAGTACTCATTGATCTGCGGGTTCGGAATGGGCGCCGCGTTCGGGTTGAAGCGCAGCGGGTGGGCCTTGCCGAAGGATCCCTGGGCGATGCCCACGATGGCCAACTTGGGCGTCAGATAGTAACTCGTCCCCGCCACCCAGCTGATCTCGTTGTTCTTTTGGGTGAACTCGCCGCTGCGCCAACGCAGATAGCCGCCGCCGCCGAAGACCTCCCACGGGTGCGCATAGGTGGCTTCGATCGTGCGCTGGATGCGTGCCTGCCGGCTCGCATTGGTCTCGCGCCTCGGCCTCTTTTGCGGGCGCTGCCCTTGCGCCTCTACCCCACCCGCCAGAACCAACCCCACTGCCAGTCCGGCGGCCATCCACCGCTCCGCCGACCGACGCTCACCTTGCCACAAACCAACGACCAAAGCTGCACTCCTGCGCCTGATTGCGGCGCGATCTTCCCCACGCTTCCATTAGAACATCCAGGGAATAGAACCTCCCAGCGACCAGGCCATCCCAGCGAAAGCGCCCATGCTGCAACCGGGCAAACGCCTACCGGAAGCTGTAGCTCACGCCCGTCACGTATTGGACGGTGTTCGACTTGTAATACTGCGCAGGATCGTTGATGTAGTTGTCGGTCGCCGACAAGCTCAAATGGAAACGCCGGTACAGCGGCAGAGCCAGGCCCACATACGCGTTCGCCGAGTAAGCGACGAGGTCATTCCACGCTGGCAGCACGTTGGCCCACTCCGTCAGGACCAGACCGCGTGGCAGATTGCGGCGGTAGTTCTCCTGAAAGGTGGAGCCGATCAGCTGCGTGTTGCTTGGCGGCGCGGTGTTCTGATTCTGGATAAACTGCTGCCGCTCGTAGTGCACATCCGCCTTCACGTCCACTTCCTGTAGCGCATCCTGGTACGGCGTCCAGCCGACGCCCAGGCCATACACCTGCTGCAGCTGGAGGCCGGAAGCGAAGTTGTGGTCGAAGCTCGCGTCGGCCAGCACATAAAAGCGCGGGCTGAAGTATTGGTCGCGTTCGGCGTCTGCATGGAAGATGCTCGTCTGGATCACGATGGGCGGAACGGCCGGCGTGGGTGGCGGGATCACCGGTGTCCGCTCGGTCCCGTAGGTTTCGGCCACATTCAGCGTCGTTCGGTGGTCGCGCGGCAGGTAGGGGACGGTCGGGATCTGCCGCACAAAGTTCAGCGCCCCCGTGAACGTCGTGTTGGACTGCGTAGAGCGCACCAGCGTGAAACCAGCCGTCGCCGACCCGGTCCAGCCAGCCCGGAAGCTGGCATGATGATCCACTTCTTTGGCGTAAGACGGAACGTCGATCAGGAAGCCGACCTGGCTGGCGGGCAGCGACTGCACTGCGCCCTGGACTGCGCCTTGCCCCATGGCGGGGCTCGGCGTCAGAGTAATTTGGTCACCCGCGAACGTGACGGTGCCTGTCGCCACCGGCCTGTACTTGCCCGGCTTGCCCGCGCGCAACGCCACAAACTCCGATCCGGAGTGTAGCTCCTTCACCTTGGTGAACGGAATCGTGAGGTCCCCCGCCATGTCGCTGTGGAAGAGGACATGGCCACCCGACGCATTCAGAAGCTTGCCGGTCAGCTTGTCGCCGTTGGTGAACTCCAGGACATCCGGCGTTGGCTTTGGCGCCGCATCCTTGTTCTCGTTTTGCGCCAGGGAAACCTGCACGGAGACGAGCCATAGCAGTCCGAAAAAGAGTCGAGCCTTCACGTCTTCAGCTTACCGTTCCACTTCGTTCGCGCGGCGCCCCCGCACCCGCGCCGGAGAACACCCTCGCTTGCTTCGCCGATACCAACCGTCTACCCTGAAGCCATGTATGAGGACTTCGTAGCGACGGACCGCTGGACCGGCGAGCCCCTGCACTGCGTGTGGAAGGCCACCGTGGTGGCGATCGCCACGCGCCATGCCGACGCCACCGACATTCGCTTTGCGGTCAATGATCGCCCGTTGTGGATCGCCATGCCCAACATCGCGTGGATTGAGCAAAAGCGGCGCAACAACAAGGTCATCACCGATGCCGTTGCCGCGCAGGCTGCCGGCCGTTTCCTCAAGCACGCCATCGAAAACGGCTATGACAACGGCCGCGAGATGTACACGATGACCGTCGGCGAGGTGCTCGAGCATGCAGAGGCTGTGGTCCGCGAAGGCCACGGCACGCTGAACCTGCCTTCGCTGCCGGTGATCAACGCCGACGCCCATCCGGCGGAGATGGACTTCCGACTTCCGGAAGAGCCGCGGACGGCGGCGGAGACCGACGGCCTGACGCAGCGCGGGTAGGGGCCCAAAGCGGCTCGCGGTCGCTGCCCTCCGCAAAGGCCGCCCGCTTGGGCTAGACTCAGTTTCCTATGTCCAGCAAGCCATCTCGCCGATCCGTTATGCAGGGCCTCCTCGCATCCAGTGCGCTTTACGGCACAAAGGCGTTCTCTCAGCAGTCATCGCGCTCCAGCGGGGACTGGCTGCTGGTAGGCACCGGCCACGGCGAAGGCATCTATCGCGCCCGCTGGACGGCCCAGAGCGGCGAGATCGGCGCGCCCGAGCTTGCGCTCCCAACGCCGCAGCCCTCGTTCATGGCCCGTCACCCCCATCTGCCGGTCGTGTACGCCTGCAACGAGAGCGATACGCCGGTGGGCGGGGTGACCGCTTGCACGCTGACGGCGAGCACAGCGTCGCTGCATGAGCTGCGCACGCAGCCAAGTCAGGGCCAGGCGCCCTGTTTTGTCTCCGTCGATCGCACCGGCAAGCTGCTCTTTGCGGCCAATTACAGCAGTGGGAGTCTGGCTGCCTTTCCATTGGACTCGCAGGGCAAACCCGGCCCGGCCAGCGGCGTGTTCGCCTGCGCCGGCAACTCCTTCTGTGGCGCGGGCGGCCCGGTGAAGGACCGTCAAGCGGGGCCGCACCTCCATTGTGCCGTACTGTCCCCGGACAACCGCTTCGTTCTCGCCTGCGATCTGGGCGACGATGCTCTGATGGTCTTCCCGGTCCATCCAGGCGCCGCGTCGCCGTTGGGCAGACCCGTCCGCGTGCCCACCCAGCCCGGCGCCGGGCCGCGCCATCTGGCCTTCCACCCCAATGGCCGCTGGCTCTACTGCATTAACGAACTGGATTGCACTGTCGTCGCTTACACCTGGGAACGCGCCGCAGGCCGCGCAGTGCCCTTCCCGGACAGCACGCGTACGATCCGGCCCGCCAGCGCGCCGGCCGGGCACCCCAGCACCGGCGCGGAGATCGCGATCACGCACGACGGGCGCTTCGCCTACACCAGCACGCGTTTCGTGGACGTGCTCACGGTGTTTGCCGTAGATCCCGCGACGGGCGCCCTCACGCAACGGCAGCAGCTGCCCTGTGGCGGCAAGACGCCCCGCTTCTTCGCGCTCGATCCCACGGAGCGGTGGCTGCTCTGCGCGAACCAGGATTCCGATACGGTCTCGGTCTTCGCGCGTGACGCCGGCTCGGGGCAACTGACGCCGAAGGCCACCTTCCCCGCCCCGAACCCGCAGTGCCTGTTGTGGCTCTAAGTGGGCGCAGGCGCAAGCGGCAGAACCCCAGGGCGCAAGCGGGAAACAAAGCGGCGAGCCGAGGCTCGCCGCCGCTCCCACGCGGTGCAGACTACGACGCCTGCAACGTAGACGCATCCAGCACAAAGCGATACTTCACGTCGCTCTTCAGCACGCGCTCGTACGCCTCGTTCACCTTGTCGTAGCCAACTACCTCAACGTCAGCAACGATGCCCTTCTCCGCGCAGAAATCCAGCATCTCCTGCGTCTCCTTCATGCCACCAATGGCCGATCCGGCCAGCGATCGCCGGTTCGTGACAACGGAGAACGGCTGGATCGACAGCGGCTGATCCGGCAGTCCTACAAGACATAGCACGCCGTTGAGTCGCAGCTGTCCAAGCAAGGCATCCATGTCGTGCGGCGCGGAGACGCAGTCCAGAATGAAGTCAAAGCTCGCCGCGTGCTTGGCCATCTGGTCCTTGTCGCGGGACAAAATGACATCGTCCGCGCCCAGCCGCTTGGCATCGGCGGCCTTGCTCTCCGAGGTCGTAAACAGCGCGGTTTGCGCCCCAAATGCTTTGGCAAACTTCAGCCCGAGGTGCCCCAGCCCGCCTAAGCCCACAATGCCCACCTTCTGCCCGGGTCCCACCTTCCAGTGCCGTAGCGGCGAGTACGTCGTGATGCCCGCGCAAAGCAGCGGGGCTGTGCCGGCGAGATCGATGCCCGGCTTTAGCGTGTGTACAAAGCGCTCCGGCGTCACGATGTTGGTCGCATACCCGCCCATGGTGCGCTCGCCGTTACGCAGCGTCGCGTTGTAGGTATCGCGCGCGCCGCCATTGGAGCAGTACACCTCCAGCGAAGTGTTGCAGTTGTCGCACTGCAGGCAACTCTCGACGATGACGCCCACCGCCGCCCTGTCGCCCGGCTTGAAGCGCGTCACCTCGTGGCCCACGGCGCGCACCGTGCCGACGATCTCATGCCCCGGCACCATGGGGTACAGTTTGTTGCCCCACTCCGCCCGCACCTGATGAATATCCGAATGGCAGATGCCGCAATACTCAATGTCGACCACAACGTCCTTGGGACCTGGGTCGCGGCGGTCAAACGA
>CAXUIF010000108.1:0-11230 GCA_964250995.1 uncultured Acidobacteriaceae bacterium | reverse complement strand
ACACCAAGGTGGTCCAGCTGCGCCGACAACAGGATGGTGCCTGCCTTTGCATCGGTACCTCGCAGGTAGCCGATCGCGTTGTACGTCGGGCGCGGCGCCGCGCTGGGTAGTCTGTGCACCTTCACGGCGACGCTGGCCCCCGCAGTAAGGTCTGACAGCTTCGCCAGCTCGGCAGGCCGCAGCAGAGCCACCGTGGCTACAGAACGGGAAGCCGGTTCACCCGCCAGCCGAATCGGCGTGTGCGTGTGGCTGCCCAACATGGAATAGCTGTTGGCCAAGGCACCCTCGCCCACGAGCAAAACAATGCTGGCCCCTTCGTGACGCAGTGCGCTAACGGCCTCCAAAGCAGCCCCGGGGTCGGTTGTTCCCAGCAGCATCACGGCGCAACCCCGTTCCAACCTCGCCTTTCCTACATCCTGTATGGAAAGTCGTATGAGAGGACCGACTGTGTCCGTGGCGGAGGAGTACAGGAGGTCAAAGTCCACGCCTTCGTCCATCGCAAACGGACCGATGGTCAACGAAGCATGACCGTCCAGCACCGGCGCGTCGATCTGTGCGGGCTGAAGATAGCTTGTCATTCCCGGAGCGACCTGAAGTCCGTACGCCTCAAACTCGCTGGCAACGTAGGCTGCCGCGAGATGTTCATCCCGGGTCGCGCTTCCTCGCCCTGCCAGAACATCACTGGCAAGGAAGTCCTCATGCGCCTTCACCCATTCCGGCCGCACAGTCCATCCCGCGCCCGTTTGGGCGGCCGTACGGCCGCAAACGGCGAGAACCACCAGCACCATCATCCAAAGCCTACGTCTCTGCACCCACGCTCTCCGCACCATCGATCACCTGAACATCTTATCGGCGTTTCGCCTTTTCTTTGCAGAGTACGGTGGGGTCTATCCAAGGTACCGTCACGTAATGCCCCCGACGTCGCAGGCCAGGGACGCTGCCGGACACGCGTCTGAGCCGATGTTTCGTCTACACTGTTCCAAGCACGCATACGCGCGTTTCACCTTGGATATCACCCTCATCCCGATCGCGGCGCTGCTGCTGTTGCTCTCCGGTTCCAGAGCGCATGCGCCGCTGCCCGCAAGGCAAGCTCCAACCGCGGCGTTGGTGCGCTTCTGGCGCTCCTTGAACGCGCAGGATGGACCGATCGCAGCCGCCAAACCACGAGGTGGATCCGGCACGCTGATCGGTCTGGTTCGCCGGCCCGGGCCGATCGGTTCTCAGCCTCCGCGATTTCTTGCGCAAGCGGTTCATGTTGCCTCGCGCCGGCTCGCCTTCGCATGCTACGTAACGCGCTTCGGTGTCCCGAGCAGCACGTACCGGGGCACGGCCCCGCCGCTCGCTTAGCTTTCCGGAAGCGAAGCGCTGGCGCGCCGCTTGTTGCGCTGCGTCCGAAAACTGTTCCTCGGTCATTCTGGCCCAGTCACGCGAAGGATCTCCCGTGTTAAACAACGCTCTTGCCAAGGTTTTCGGCACCGCCAACGAACGTGCCGTCAAACGCCTCCTGCCCACACTCGCCCAGATCAATGCGCACGATGAAGCGATCAAAGCCCTGTCGGACGCGCAACTGCAGGCCAAGACCGGTGCCTTCAAGGCTCGGATCGCACAGGCACTGCAGGGACTTACCGATCCTGAGCAGATCGCCACTACGGAGCGCGCCGCTCTCGACGACATTCTGCCGGAGGCGTTCGCTGTCGTACGCGAAGCCGGGCGACGCGTCGTCGGCATGCGCCACTTCGATGTACAGCTGATTGGCGGCATGGCCCTTCATCAAGGCAAGATCGCCGAGATGAAGACCGGGGAAGGCAAGACGCTCGTGGCCACGCTGCCGTGCTACCTGAACGCCCTGGCCGGCAAGGGCGTGCATGTGGTGACCGTGAACGATTACCTCGCGAAACGCGACGCCGAGTGGATGGGCAAGATCTACGGCTTTCTAGGCCTCAGCGTCGGGGTGATCGTGCACGATCTCTCCGACGCCCAGCGCCGCGATGCCTATGCCGCCGACATCACCTACGGCACCAACAACGAGTTCGGCTTCGATTACCTACGCGACAATATGAAGTTCGAACTCGCCGATACCGTCCAACGCGGCCACTATTACTGCATCGTCGATGAGGTCGACTCCATTCTCATCGACGAAGCCCGTACCCCGCTCATCATCTCGGGCCCAACCGACAAGACCACCGATAAGTACGCGATCGCCAACAAGCTCATCCCGCAGCTGGTCGAAGGCGAACTGATTGAGACAGTCGAGTCCAAAACCTGGTCCGGCGACTACGTGGTGGATGAAAAGGCCCGCGCCATCACCGTCACTGACGAGGGCTGGGAAAAGGTCGAAAAGCTGCTCGGCATCGACAACATTGCCGACCCCGAAAACTGGGACATGAAGCACCACATCGAGGTCGCCATCAAGGCGCACTCGCTCTACAGGCGCGATGTTGAGTACGTGGCCAAAGACGGCGAGATCGTCATTGTCGACGAGTTTACCGGCCGCTTGATGCCCGGGCGTCGCTGGTCCGACGGACTCCATCAAGCGATCGAAGCCAAGGAGGGCGTGGCTATCCGCAAGGAAGACCAAACGCTGGCCACCATCACCTTCCAGAACTACTTCCGTCTTTACAAAAAGCTTTCCGGGATGACCGGCACGGCCGAGACCGAGGCCGCGGAGTTCGACAAAATTTACAAACTGGACATCGTCGTTATCCCGACCAATCGCCAGATGCTCCGCATTGAGAATCAGGACGTCGTCTACCGCACGGCCAAGGAGAAGTATTTTGCGGTCGCCGAGGAGATCGAACGCCTCCATGCGCAGCGCCAGCCGGTGCTGGTCGGGACAACGTCCATTGAAAAATCGGAGCTCCTCTCCGAGATCCTAAAGCGCAAGGGCGTCCGTCATGTCGTCCTGAACGCAAAGTTTCACGAGAAAGAAGCCGAGATTGTGGCCCAGGCCGGCCGGCTCGGCATGGTGACGATCGCCACCAACATGGCCGGTCGCGGCACCGACATCCTGCTCGGCGGCAACGCTGACTTCATGGCCCGGCAAGACCTGGTCAAACGCGGCATCGCTCGCGCCATCTCTGCGGCCGAGGGCGAGATCCACCCGGTGGCCGCGCCCGGCATGACGCGTTTTTACTACCAGGGACAGGAGTTCGAAACCACGCAGCAACAGTGGGACGCCGTCTCCGCGCAGCACCTTGCGGCCACGCAGGCCGAGCACGAGGCGGTCGTCGGCGCGGGTGGCCTCCACATCCTTGGAACGGAGCGCCACGAATCCCGCCGCGTCGATAACCAGCTCCGTGGGCGTGCCGGACGACAGGGTGACCCCGGTGCTTCGCGTTTTTATCTCTCGCTGGAAGACGACCTTATGCGCATCTTCGCCCGCGAGTGGGTTTCCAGCCTGCTGCAATCTCTCGGCATGGAGGAGGGCGTGCCCATCGAGAGCCGCATGATCACCAAGCGCATTGAAGCGGCGCAGAAAGCAGTCGAAAGCCAAAATTTCGAATCCCGCAAGCACGTGCTCGAGTACGACGACGTAATGAACAAGCAGCGCGAGGCCGTTTATGGCCTGCGCCGCGGCCTGATTGAAGGTGTCGACCAGAAGGAGATGATCACCGAAGACTACGTCTCGCACATACTCGGCAACCTGCTCCAGGAGCACGCCCCCGAGAAGGCCCATCCAGACCAGTGGCAGACGGAGGCCCTCTTCAACGCGCTATTCGACATCTTCGGTGGGCGTCTGGAGAATCAGGTCAACGCTGCCGACCTAAGCCGTCACGACTTAGGCGAGGCCATTTTTGCGAGACTCCGTGACCGCTACGAGGTGAAGGAGCAAATCCTGGGCGCTCCCAACATGCGGTACCACGAGCGCATTGTGATGCTCAGTGTGCTTGATGGTTTGTGGAAGGAACATCTTCTCGCCATGGACCACCTCAAGGAGGGTATCGGTCTTCGCGGCTATGCGCAGCAGGACCCCCTCGTGGCGTACAAGAAGGAGTCCTACGATATGTTCGAAGCCATGATGACGAAGTTCCAGGAGGACACCGTTCGTCATCTCTTCCGCATGCAGATTCTTGGACCCGACGGTACGCCCATCGAGACCCGCGAGCAGCTGGCGGAGCTACAAGCCGCAGCGCAGCCGCAAGCCGCTGGTCGGGAATCCCTTCCGGCCGGCGCGCAAGCGCCCTCCGTCCAGGAGGTCGCCGCACACGAGTCTTACCCGGGCAATCCGCCCAATGCGCAGCTCATCGAGGAACCAACGCACGTCCCGGCAGTCCCGATTGCGTCAGCCACTACGACCATTGACCGCCTGGAACGCGAGTTCGAACACCGCAAGGAACGCGAGCTCGCAGCCGCACGTGCGAACGGTTCCTCGGCCTCTGCCGACCACTCGCCCAAGCACACCGGTCCCAAGCTCGGCCGCAACGACGAGTGCTTCTGCGGCTCCGGAAAGAAGTACAAAAAGTGCCACGGGGCAGCTGTCTAAGGCGCGCCTAGACCGGAGCATAGGCGCGCTAGTCCGTGCGAACTGCCGAGATTGGCAAGCGCCGCGCCTCCGCCTTATGCCACAAGCGCTGCAGCGCTCGCCGGAGGAATGGCTCCAGACCTTCAGCCACGAGAAGCGCGCCCATCACGAGAAGCACAGCCGTCAACAGAAACGCGCCGCCATATCCGATGCGGCGGTGGAAGCCGCCGATCAGCACCTGCCCGATCTTTGCGTGCAACAGGTACAGCGGATAGGTAGCAATGCCGACGCGCCGCGTCAGGCGTAGCCCGCGTGAGCCCAGAGCTTCCCTGATCGCCGCGTTCCAGCGAACGGACGCGATCAATCCAAGGACAGAGGCCAGCCACACGCCCACCGGGACGGGCCATTCTGGAAGCACCCCTGTAGCCAAAGCCGCCCCGCGGTCATGCCATACCAGTTCAGACACACACCCAACCCCATACAGCGCGACCAGCGTAAGCCGCGGTGGGGTTATACCCTGCAAGCACGTCAGGTAAAGGAACACACCCAGGGCAAAGAAGGTTCCATGGATCAGCAGCAGGCAGGCGCCAGGCGGAAACCCGGAAGCGGACAAAGAGGTTACCAGCGCCCGCGGGACCCAGGCAGGATCTAACAGCACGACCAGGCACGCCACAGCGCTCACGGCGCCAAGCACCCCGATCACCCATGGCAGAAACCGGCCGCGCCGGAACAGGAGCGTGACCCCCACGAGCGCGTAAAATGCCACCTCGATCGGCAAGGTCCAATAGGAGCCGTCAATCCACGGTCCGACAGGAAAAAAGACGACGCTTCTCAGCCATTGCGCGCCGACCTCCCGCAACGGATAGGCCGTAAGTAGCAGCGTCCCTGTCGCTGTGGAACACAGCAGCGCGGCGGGCAGCAGCCGATTCACCCGGTGCTGCAGAAAGCGCCGGGCGGTCGCGCCTTCGGTGGAATAGGCGATGACGAAGCCTGAAAGCACGAAGAAGATCTCTACGCCGACCCAACCCCGCGAGAACAGAGGGGTCCATCCGTCATACGCGGCCGGCACGGGAAGGCGCGGGACATGGTCTCGCCAAATCCAGAAGCCTAAGTGAAAACACAGAACGAGCAGGGCCGCCAGTCCACGGATCACGTCCAGACCGACGATCTGACGGCTTTGATCTGGCGCGTGGGCTGAGGCTCGCTTGCCGGACGACTCCATCCGCTGGCTAGTTCGTTCCCGGGCTGGTCACCCACTTCAGCCACGCAGCGGCGGAGGACGCATCGGGCAGCCAACCGATCTGCGGGCCACCCGCTGTGGACGGCAGGATGCTCGCCGTGTAGATCCAGCAGTTGGATTCCCCGTACGCGTCGTAGTACCCGTCCGTGTAACACAGAAACCGCACGGTGGCAGAGTTCGGGGCCGCCTGGGACCAGGCACCCGCCTGCGCTGCGCTGCTGTTCGCAGCGGTCGCCCCTGCGGCAGAGGAGCTCTCCAACGGCCTGACGATGGCGCTGATCCAGGGAATGATCAGATCGCGTGTCGAGGTTGTGCAGCAATGGCTTGTGTGATTTTGAACGCCAAAGCCCCAAGGAGCGCCTTGCTTCCAGCCGCGCATGAAGTACCGCAGGCTCCGCTGCACTCCGGAGTCCGGATCGTACGCATTGGCCAGCACCAGCGCTGGAATCTGCGCCGCGGCCGTGCTTACCGGAACTGTAACCATGTCAGTGTAACGCGACCCTGACGCGTAGGGCATCAAGCCGAGAACCCGGTCTGGGTACGCGTTGACCATGGTTGTTGTGAGCACGCCGGCTGCGGAAAAACCACTTAGCACCACCTTCAGATTGGCAATCTCCGGGTGCTTGCTGTCGGTGGCATACTGCGTCAGCGCCGCAAAGAGCGCGCGGCCTTGTCCCTTGGTCGCGTCCACCTGAATATCGCCGGTTGCCTTGGAGTTGCACTGGTGAGCGAACACCGTCACCATGTGCAAGGCCGCCGCCATCGTCTGGATCTGCGGATCGTTGAACAGGTTCCCGCTGTCGCCGCGTTCATACACCACCAGAGCCGCTACCTGGGTGGGGGCTGGGATCTTTGGGTCGGGCGGCTGGCTCAGGTCTACCATCGGCTGGTCCGGCAGATTCATATCGAACGTGCACGCATCCGCCAAGTCCTCGGTCGCCAAGGGCTTGATGGAGATGGACTCGCCAGGCCCGGCTATTTTGAAGCCGCATCCGGTCACTACCAGCGCGAGCAAACCAAACAGCGCGCACGCGCGCCAAACATTGCCAACGATCCGCAAAGGGTTGCTCGTCATGAAAGGTTTTCCGAAAAGAACTATATCGCACTCCAGGCTCGCTTGGGTACGCAACCTCGGTCTGCTCAAACCTGTATCCTGGCCTTTATGCTCGCCCCGGAAATTACGCCGGAAGATTTCGTCCAGCTTCGGCAACTCCCGAATGCCCCACGGCTCCTCGATGTTCGTGAAGCGTGGGAGTTCCAAACGGCCCATCTGCCCGACTCGCTGCTGATGCCCATGGGCGAGGTTCCCAGCCGCGCTTACAACGAGCTCGACCCCGACCAGCCCGTCATCGTGATGTGTCACCACGGCGCGCGTTCGCTCAATGTCACCATGTGGCTTCGTCAGCAAGGCTTCGATGGCGCGCAGTCGCTGGCCGGCGGCATCGACGCCTGGTCCCGCACGGTCGACCCCTCGGTGCCCCGCTATTAACGTCGGCCTGTGTTGCCCGGTCTCTCGGCTTTCGCAAAGAGCCGCCACACCTGCTCATGCCGCCTCCCTTCTCAGGAAATCTCCGCTGTGCGCCACATCACACGCCGCTCGTTGCTCCGCCCCCTTGGCTCCCTTTGGTGCCTGCTTGCCCTCTGTATGACCGTGCTTCCCACCACGTCCGCGCAAGTCCCGTCCGCTCCGCAGATCATCGCGTATGTCTTTCCCAACCTCCCCAACGACCGCCCGCTCACCCCGACGGACATCAACGCCGCCCAACTCACCCGGATCAACTATGCCTTCGCCCTGATTGAGCACGGGCAAGTTGTGGAAGGTTCGCCTCAGGACCCGGCCAACCTCGCGGTCCTGCACGCCCTGAAGCGCACGCAGCCCACGCTGAAGCTGCTGATCTCGGTCGGCGGCTGGCTCGGCTCCGGGGGGTTCTCCGATGCCGCGCTCACCCCCGCCTCTCGCCGCCGTTTTGTGGACAGCGCCCTCGCCTTTCTGCAACGCTACGACCTGGACGGCCTCGACCTGGACTGGGAGTACCCCGGTCTGCCCGGCGCGACCACGAACTTCCGTCCCGAAGACGGCGCGAACTTCAATCTGCTCCTCGCGGAGTTGCGCCACCGCCTCGACGCCCAAACTCGCCTCACGCATAAGCCGTTGCTGCTGACCATCGCGGCCGGCAGCTCACCCGAGTACCTTGCGCACACCGACCTGCGTACCGGGGCGCAGTACCTGGACACCGTGAACCTGATGGCGTACGACTTCTATGAGGCAAGCGCCCCCACAAGTCCGACCGGCAACCACGCCCCGTTGTTTGCCGATCCAGCGGACCGCCGGGCCGCCTCCGCCGCCAACGCCGTGAAAGCCTTCGAGCAGGCAGGCGTTCCCGCGGCCAAGCTCGTGCTGGGTGTGCCCTTTTACGGCCACCTCTGGGGTAATGTCCCGCCCGCCAATCATGGTCTCTTCCAGACCGGCACCTCGGTTCCCGCCGTGCAGGCAGGCTACGGCGACGTGGTAGCCATGCTGCATCACGGCTTCACCCGCTACTGGGACGAGGCCTCCCAGGTGCCCTACGCCTACAACGAGACCACCCGCCAGTTCGTCTCCTATGAGGACCCGGAGTCGCTCCGCCGCAAGTGCGCCTTTATCCGCGAGCAGCACCTTGCGGGGATCATGTTTTGGCAGTACCTCAACGATCCCACAGGCACGCTGCTGAGCACCATTCACAGCGAGCTCCACTCGGCCTCGCCTGCTCTTCAGGCCCACCCATGAGCGCCACGGCCGCAGTCCCTGACGTGCCAGCCCCGTCCACCGGCCTCGTTGGTCAACCGGTGAACAGCCGCATCGTTTCGCTCGACATCTTTCGCGGCTTCACGATGGCCGTCATGATCTTCGTCAACGACGTCGGTGATGTCAGCGGCCTGTCCCGCTGGACCTACCACATCCCTCGGAATATCGATGCCATGTCCTACGTCGACATGGTCTATCCCTTCTTTCTCTTCGCCGTCGGCCTTTCGCTGCCGCTCGCCATTCGCCAGCGTCTGCGGCGCGACCCTTCGCTCGTCCGCCTTTGGTTGCACATTCTGCTGCGCTGTGGCGCTTTGCTGGTGCTCGGCCTCATCCTCGCCAACGCGGAACATGTCAACCGCTCGCTGGTGCACCTGCGCGGTAGCGCCTGGGCCACGCTGGCTCTGCTTGGCGCCATTCTGCTTTGGGCCGTCTACCCACGAACCGAAGCAGGGACCACCGCCCGCCGGCTCACGAACGTCCTCCGCACCGTCGGTGCCCTGCTGTTGCTCGGTATGCTGGCGATCTTCCGCCGCGCCACCCCAGACGGCCGCGCCGCGTGGCTGAACTTCGCCTATCCGGAGATCCTTGGACTCATCGGGCTCACCTACCTTGCGGTCTGTTTGCTGTATGTCCCCACACGTCGCCTTCCCGGGGCGCCGCTCGCCGGCTTTGTCCTGCTCGTGCTCTTCAACATTGCGACCAGCGCACACTGGTTGACGGTGCCCCGTCCCATGTACCTCTTTCCGTTCGACAACGGCGCCATGTCAGCTATCACGATGGCCGGCGTCCTTGTCTCCGGGCTCTTCTTCCACGAGTCGCTGCGCGAGCACCCACACCGCCAGATCGCTCTGGCCCTCGGCTTCGCTGCCTCTTGTGGCCTCGCCGGCCTGGTTCTGCGCCCGCTCGGCATCTCCAAGATTCGGGCCACCCCTACCTGGGCGCTCTGGAGTGTGGCCGCTGCCACAACGACCTTTGCGCTCTTTTACTTTGTGGGCGATATCCACCGCCGCACCGGCTGGGCCTTTCTCCTGCGAGCTCCGGGCGCCAATACCCTGCTCACCTACCTCCTCCCCGACCTGACCTACTACACCCTGGCGTTCACCGGTCTCGGCCGTCGCCTTCCCACACGCTGGAACGCCGGCCTGCCTGGCGTCGCACGCTCGGTCTGCTTCACCGTAGGCACGCTTTTGCTTTCCCGCGTGCTGACCCGCGCCCGCGTACGGCTGCAGCTGTAGGTCATCTGCTGTAGTGAGCCCGGTATCACGGCGAGGATCGGTCTCTTCATCATGGCTCGCCATAACGAAGAGCCCCGAGGCTGCTCGATCCGCACATAAACGTCGGTCCCCTACTTGGCCCGCGGATGCGTCTCGTCGTACACCCGCTGCACCTGCCCAACGGTCAATTGCGTATAGCGCTGCGTCGTCGATAGCCGCTCATGCCCCAGCATCTCCTGGATGGCCCGCAGATCTGCCCCTTCCTCCAACATGTGCGTTCCAAACGCATGCCGCAGCGTGTGTGGATGCACATCCGCCGCCAACCCCCGACTCTGCGCCACCGCCTTCACCACGCGCCCAACGCTGCGCGTCGTCAGCCGGCATGTTCCCCGCATCGCGGCATTGCACACGAGCGCCCCCGCCCCAGCCATTGCTCCCTTACCGGCCCGCTGCAACCGTTCCGCACGCCCCGGCAGGTAACTGCGAACTGCCTCAGCGGCTACGTCGCCCATCGGCACAATCCGTTCTTTCTTTCCTTTGCCCAACACACGAATCGCATCATCCCCCCAAAGCACATCGTCCACATCGAGCCCCACCAACTCCGCATTGCGGATCCCACACCCATACAGCAGCTCAAAGATCACCCGATCCCGTTCCGGCCAAACCGCCACCGTCTCCGCGTCTTCGGCCGCAACCGGACCACGCTCCAGTGCATCCAGCACGCGGTTCATCTCCTCCACGCTCGGTACTCGGGGCAAATGCTTGGGCAGTTTGGGCGTAGACACCAGCAGCGCTGGATTGGCCGCGACCAGACCTTCCTTCGCTAGCCACTTGAACCAGCTCCGCACCACCGCCAGCGCCCGCGCGACAGAGGTCTTCGTCAAGCCCCGTTCATACAAGATCCCCAGGTAAGCCCGAATCTGCAGATGCCCAACACTCCCTATATCGGCACCTTCTCCCAATTCTTTAGCCAGGAACGCAGCGAAACTCCCCAACTCCCGCCGGTACGCCCGCAACGTATGCTCACTCGCCCCCCGCTCATCCCGAAGCGCCGCCAGAAACCTCCTACACAAGCCGACCAGCAACCCGTTCTCTCCACCAAAGGGCTCCCCGCCCGACACACTGCCCTCTCCACCGGAGTGCAGCCCCGTGGAGAGACCTGCCGTGCGCCCCGCGCGCCTACGCCGCTCGCCCTTCAAGCCGCCCCCTTGCCCTTCGCCCGCGGATGATGCATCCGGTGCACCGCCTTCAACCGCCCGATCGCGAGGTGCGTATACACCTCGGTCGTCGCGATATCCGCATGCCCCAGCAACGTCTGTACGGTGCGCAGATCCGCTCCGCCTTCCACCATGTGCGTTGCAAAGCTATGCCGCATCGTGTGCGGGCTGGCCTTTGCCTCCAGCCCCTTCACCACTCTCCAGATCCCCGTCCGGTGAAACGCCCGACCCTGGCTGGAAAGAAAGATCGACCGCTGCACGGTCCGCCCATCGCCTTTACGCAGCAACGCCGGCCGCCCCCGCGCTAAATAC
>CAXUIF010000107.1:0-11234 GCA_964250995.1 uncultured Acidobacteriaceae bacterium | reverse complement strand
TGGTGGAGGCGGCGGGAGTTGAACCCGCGTCCGAAACGGCTGTCAGCAGAGAGCATTCATGCTTTTCCCGCATTCGTCTTTGTCTCGTGGCCGGCGCTTAGAACGGGCGAAGATGCGACGGCCACCAGCCTGATTGATCTCGTCCTTGGCGCCCAGACGGAGCTCCGCAGACCAGCCTACTGTGCGACGATCGGTACAGGCCCGTAGGCGAAGCTTGAGCGATCGGCTACTTAATTAATTAAGCAGCAAGAGCGAACTGAGGTTCGGCACTTATAGTTTTGTGAGCGATTACGGGTGTCCACACCCCGGCATGCCTCTTTGCCGCAAGCAATCCCGTCGAAGCCGTGACGCCCCCATCTTGGTGGCCCGGCACCAACAGTGCGTTGGGCTGATGTCAAAGAACTGATCCTTCTCTTCGTAGTATAGATGCTGTTCGCGAAGAGCGGTTGCGGTCTCGGCGGGAGCAAAAAAGACGCCACGAACCTTTGAGAGCTCGTGGCGGGAGGCCAGTGACGCAATTTGCTCGAAGACGTTAGCCTTCGAAGAGGTCTCGCTCATATGGTTTCCCATAGCTGAGCGATGATTTACTGTAGCACAGATTCGAAGTAGCGCAATAGCCCTGGTAAGCGACCCGACGTTTCTCTGCGAGACTGCCACTTCCGTCATGAATTGCCGACACCTTACTACCGTCGCTTGCGTGCGGCGACCCAACCTGGCTTGGTGGTCTGTCGGCTTCGGCCAAGGGCTAGCGCGTCTTCAGGAACATCCTCAGTAATGCAGGATCCTGCGCCGATGTAGGCTCCGTCCGCGATCGTGAGCGGTGCGACGAGGGTGGAGTCTGAACCCACAAACACGCGATCCCCGATCGTCGTCTGGTGTTTGTGCGCTCCATCGTAGTTGCAGGTAATCGCTCCAGCCCCGATGTTGGTTCCTTCTCCTATAACCGCGTCGCCGAGGTAGGAGAGGTGATTGGCCTTGGAGCCGCGGCCGAACTTCACCTTCTTCGTCTCAACGAAGTTACCCAGGTGCGCGGCTGGACCGATGTCGCTGCCTGGGCGCAGATGGGCATAGGGACCCAGCAGGGCACCGTCCCCGACGATGGCCTCGTCCAGAATGCACCCGTTGCGGACGAGGACGCCTTCGCCAAGGGTGCTGTTGAGGAGCACGGAGTAGGAGCGGATGCGGCAATCGGGACCGACGCGTGTTGTGCCGAGGAGTTGAACGAAAGGCTCGAGAACCGTATCCGGTGCGACCTCGACCTCCGCGTCGATGGTGCAGGTCTCAGGGCGAAAGATGGTGACGCCCTGCGCCATGAGTCGACGTGCTGTCTGCAGGCGAAGCGCCGCGTCGAGGTGCATCATCTCGGCTATCGTGTTGGCTCCGAGAACCTCGTCCACGCTGCCAGCCTGCAGGGCCACAACGCGCTCGCCCGCCGCACTCAGCAGGCCGGCTACGTCGGTCAAGTAGAACTCGCCATGAGCGTTGTCGGTGGACAGCTTTTCGAGTTGGGAGAAGAGCGCGGCTGTGCGGAAGCAGTAGATCCCAGAGTTGATCTCAGGGGCAGCCAGCTGGTCGGGGCGCAAAGACTTCTGCTCGACGATGGCGGCGACCTCCGGTGAATCCTGCATTTTGCGCAGGACGCGACCGTAGCCGGAAGGATCGGGCGGGACGGCGGTCAGGATAGTCATCGCCGCCTGTTCGCGGAGATGCAGGTCACGCAGGGCGGCGAGCGTTGCGGGGCGGATCAGGGGCACATCCCCGGACAAGACGAGGAGATGTTCGGGTGGGACCTGGCCTGTGGCGGCGAAGTGCGCCTTTAGCTGCTGCAGGGCATGACCGGTGCCCCGCTGTTCGGATTGGAGCACGAACTGCACACCCGTGGCGTTCACGGCTGTGCGCACACGTTCGGCCTCGTGGCCGATGATGCAGAAGATCTGACTCGGCGGACAAAGGGTCTCGGCGGCAGCGATCACGTGCAAAAGGAGGGCGCGGCCGCCTACCTCGTGCAGAACCTTGGGCCGCTTGGATTTCAGGCGTGTGCCTTTCCCGGCAGCCATAATCGCGACGCCAAACTGCTGGATGCTCATGCTGGGTATCGTCTCACGAGGTGGAGCGCTCGGCTTCATTCTGTCCCTACCACAAGGGTGGGAGCCCGGCAGCAGAGGTTCACGAGCGCAGCACCGTAACGCTGCAATTTGTCGGGTCCAAGGCCAGAAATCGAACCAAGCTCCGTAACCGTTTTCGGCTGGTTTTCGACAACCTGTCTCAGAGCGGTATCGCTGAGTACGAAGAAGGAAGGCAGGCCTGCGGCGGTGGCCTGTTCAATACGCCAGCTGCGAAGTTTTGCGTCGAGGTGCTGTTGCTCCACGGTGAGGGGTAGGTCTGAGGCTTGGAAGGGCTTGGACAAAGAGGGGCGGGGCGCCCCTGTCGGCCCGGGCCGGACAACCAGCTCGCGTTCGCGCTCACTCAGGACACCCGTTCGTACGCGTGCCTGCTTCTTGAACTGCGATGCGGGCAGCTTTGAAGCGGAGATCTCCACGTCGCGGCCATTGCAAAGAGCCAATACATCTTCCCCGTAGCGGTTCAGCTTTTCTTGCCCGATGCCCCGCACCGCTTCCAGTTCGGCGACGTTTGCGGGCCGGAGACGTGCCAAGTTGCGCAGTACGGAGTCGTGAAAGATGGTGAAGGGTGGCAGACCCTGTGAGCGGGCCTTCGCCAGACGCCACGCTTTCAATTGCGTTTCGAGCTCTGCCTGCTCGTCAGTGAGCGTCTCCCCGTCCGGAGCCGGTTTTGGCGAGCGCTTTGCGTCACGGGTGCGGGAGCGCTGTGCCGCGGACGGCGGGCCGGAGTTGAGATCGGAGCGGAGCCACACTGTGGAAAGTGCCTCCTCATCGGCGGTGCGGCCTTCGGGTGTGAGGGAAAGTCTTCGGTAGCTGATTTCACGGCCGTCATCGGTGCGGAACGAATCCGAGGTGATCGCGAGAAGACCGGAGCGGGCAAGGGCATCAGTAAGGGCATCAAAGGACTTGCGATCGGTCCAGCCCAAGTCGGTGAAGACTTTGCCAGCGGAGCGCGGGCCCGCGCTGAGGGCTTGAAGCAGGGCGCGGATCTGGGTGCTCTCGGCGGCGTTGGGCTGATGTGCGGTCGAGGCGGACGTGCCCTGAGGACGACAGATGTCGCAGTGACCGCACGGTTTGCCGGCATCGGTGCGGTCGCCGAAGTGGTGGATGAGGGCGGCCATTCGGCAGGTCGCACCCTCGGCGAAAGCGACGATCTTGTCGATCTGGGTGCGACGGTAGCCGACCTGCTGTTCGTAGCTCTGCTTCCAATCCGGTTTGCGGGTGGAGCGGACAGTGCCGTCGAGGTCGGCGACAACCGCGCCCTGGATCAGGAGCTTGTCGATGCTCTGCTCCACGACCTCGCGCTCCATCTTCAGGTGTTGCTGTACCTCGGGCAGCGTAGCCAGACCCTCGTCAAGAGCGTGTAAGACGCGTTCGATGTCGGGCAGCGGCGGGTAGTTCTTTTCGAGGAGGAATTCCTGGGTGCGGCGATCCGCGAAGCTATGGAGAAGAACAGTGCGAGCCGGGCGACCGTCACGGCCCGCCCGCCCGATCTCCTGATAGTAGGCCTCCACGGAGCCTGGAAGGGCAGCGTGCACGACGGTGCGGACATCGGCCTTGTCTACGCCCATGCCGAACGCGACGGTGGCGACGACCACATCGAGCTTGCCCGAAAGAAAGGCCCGCTGCACTCGATCGCGGGTCCCCGGATCCAGGCCTGCATGGTAGGCAGCGGCAGGAAAGCGCTCGCCCAGGCCGCCCGCCAGTTCTTCGGCCGCCTTGCGGGATTGGGCGTAAACGATGGCTGGGCGCGCTGCCTCAAGAGCCAGTAGCTTGCGGATGAGGGCCAGGCGCTCCGGCTTTGAGGCTTCAACAACTTCAAGGTGAAGGTTGGTTCGGCGAAAGCCAGTGATAAAGACGGCCGGGTCGTGTAGGTTGAGCGCGCGGAGGATGTCCTGTTGCACGGTGGGAGTGGCTGTGGCCGTGAGGGCGATGATCGGAGACGGGCGGAGCGCCGGAAGGAAGTTGCCGAGAGTGCGGTAATCAGGGCGGAAATCGTGGCCCCATTGCGAGATGCAGTGCGCCTCGTCGATAGCCACAAGCGCGGGTTTGCGCTTGGCCAGCATCTCCGGAAAGCCGGGGACGCGCAGGCGCTCGGGGGCGATGAAGAGAAAATCGAGACGGCCTTCCAGGTAGGCGCGCGCGGCTTCCCGCGAGTCCTCCCGCGGCAGGCCGGAGTGGATGCGGGCCACGCGCAGACGCAGCGCCGCCAGCTTGGAAGCCTGGTCATCCATCAGGGCAATCAACGGGGAGATCACCAGGCCGGTGCCGCCACGGGCGAGAGCCGGAAGCTGGTAGCACAGACTTTTGCCGGCCCCGGTAGGCATGACCAACAGAACGTCGCGGCCATCAGCTGCGGCCTCACAGACGGGCTCCTGGTGAGGGCGGAAGTCGTGGTGGCCAAAGGTCGTTTGGAGGAGGGCGCGCAGGTTCGGGGCCGCCCTTAACGGCCGGCATGGGGAGTCGATAGACGTCGCTGCGTTCCGAGGGTGGGGCGGGTACTCCATGAACTTGCCTATCTTCGCATATTCTTCGCGTTACGCCCTCGGGAGAATAGGCGATCAAATGCGACGTTTCCCATTTTGGTACGGACCGGTGCGCCTTAGTGGCGATTTGGAGCCGCGACGGGCGGTTACACTCAGCGGAGTCATCGCGCGCTGAAGAGATCAGGTTAGAACCGCATGCCTGGCTTACGCCGCGGGACGCGCCTGGTTGCCGCGGCTGCGGCCGCCCAGAGTGACTGACACGACCTTGCTGACGCCGGGCTCCTGCATGGTGACGCCGTACATGATGTCGGCCTGTTCCATCGTGCGCTTGCTATGGGTAATGACGACGAACTGCGTGCTTTCACTCATCTCGGCGATGAGGCGGGCAAAGCGGCCGACATTGGTTTCGTCGAGTGGGGCATCGACCTCGTCGAGAATGCAGAACGGCGCGGGCTGGAACTGGAAGATGCCGACCAGCAGCGACAGCGCGGTGAGGGCCTTCTCCCCACCCGACAGCAAGAGCACATTTTGGAGCTTCTTGCCGGGGGGCGACGCAATGATGTCGACGCCGGGGAGGTCCTTCTCGCTGGCGCCTTCGGTGTCGGTGAGGCGCATGAAAGCCTGGCCACCGCCAAAGAGCTTGGTGAAGGTCTGGGAGAAGTTTTCGTTGATGATCTTGAAAGCTTCGTCGAACTTTTCGCGCGACACATCCTCGATCTCCTGAATAGAGGCCTCGGTGTTCTCGATCGCGTCAATGAGGTCTCTGCGCTGCGCCTCAAGGTGCGTGTATCGTTCGGAAGCTTCGCGGAGTTCGTCGAGGGCCATCATGTTGACCGGGCCCATCGCCTCCATTCTCTTCCGCAGCCCGCGAGCGGCGTCGTCTGCTGCGGCAAGGGCTTCTGCCTCAAGGTGCTGGACGGAGCGGTCCGCGCGCAAGGTCTGCGGCTCGAGCGAGAGGTCGTTGAGGCAGGTGGCCTCGAGGTGTTCGATGTCCGAAGAGAGCTTGGCCTGGCGAGCCGTGTGCGTGGCCCGTTCATCGCGGAGCTGCCCCGAGTCATGCCGGAGGCGGCGAAGCCGGGCATCCAGCTCCGCCAGGCGGGCGCGGAGGGTCGAAGCCTCTACCGAGAGGCGGTCGACGGCTGCAGAGGCCTCCGCGCGCACGGCCGCGAGTTCTTCGGCTTGCAGCGTGAGTGTGGTGTTTTCTGCCTGGCGACGAGCCATCTCAGCCTCTGCGAGGCCGATAGCCGTCTCCAACTGCGCGAGGCGTTGCTGCTGCTGCGCAAACAAGCGATCGGTCCGTTCGGCGTTGGCACCCGCGTTGCGCCGGCGCTCTTCCAGGCCTGCCAGGGCAGCGTTGGCCTCCGAAGCGGCGGCTTGCAGCTCTTCGCGATCCGCCCGGAGCGTGGCAAGATGCGCGGTGAGCGCGGCAACCTGCACTTCCATCCCGGCGCGCTCGGTCTCCAGTCGTTCGGCCTCGATCCGCTTGCGCGCAATCAGCTCTTCGCGGACCCCGCGCTGGTCTTTGTTGCGCGCCAGCGCAAGCTGCCAATCGTGGAGCCTGCGTTCGAGGCGACCCACCTCGGCCTCCATCTGGCGCAGTGCGGCGCCGGAGTTGGCGCTGTCGCGTTCCGTGTCGCGACGCTCGTGGTTGCGGCGATCGAGCGTGGCGGTGAGCTCGGTGATCTCGCGGGTGAACGCGGCGGTGGCCGTCTCGTTGCGCGACAGCTCAGCCTCGAGCGCGTTGACTTTCCCCTGTACCTCGGCGAGCTCGCGCTTCAGGGCGAGCGGGCCCTGGGTGCGCGGCTTGCCGCCGGTCACGGTGACGTTGTGGAAGGTTTCACCGGAGGGCGCGAGAAAGAAGCTCTGCGGATTCGCTAGTGCGAGCGTGCGAGCGGTCCCGCTATCGGGCGTGACGAAGCCTTCACGCAAGCGCGGCAGGATCACCTCCAGCGAGCGCCCAAAGCCGTTGAGCACGCGCACGCACTCGGTGAGCGCAACCACGCCGACGTTGTCGGGTCGCGTGGAACTGGCCATACCTTCGGCAAACGGAAAGGCGGCCTGGGAGTCGTTTGGATGCACCAGAAACGTGGCCCGGCCGGCCACATCGCCGTGCAGCAGACGAACGCCGGCATCGGCGGCGTCCCAACTTTTGACGACGATGTAGTTGAGCTCGTCCCGTAGAAACTCATCGACCACATCTTCATAGCGCGCATCGACCTCGAGGAAGTCCGCGAGGGTACCGACAGGCGCCATGCCGCCGTCGTTTGTCTGCGCACGGCGCGCATTGGCCCGGAAAAGGTTACGGACCGTGTCCGTGGAGTAGCTATGTTCGCGAATGAGGGCCTCCAGCGAGCTGCGGCGGCCGAGCGAAGTGGCGATTTCGGCACGCATCTGGTCGCCACGACGTCGCGACTGTGTCTCGTCCACCCGCCGTTGTTCGAGCTTGCCGCGGAGGTCGACGATCTCTGCCTCAAGGCGCTTGAGCCGGTCGGTAACGGATTCGAAGGTAAGCTTGGCCTGGCCCCGCTGCTGACCGAGCGCTTCGAGTTCGGTGCGGGCGGCCTCGGACTCCGCAGCCAGTCGCTCGTTCTCGCGGTCGAAACCGGCCAACGCTGTTTCCGCCTGCGCCATTTCGTTGCGGGCGCTGTTGGCCCGTTGCATCGCACTCAGCGCACTGCGCCGGCCCTGCTCGGCTTGCGCTTCGGCATGCAGCACGCCCCGCATAGCGTCATGGGCGCGCTGCTGCTGGGCCTGCGCGGCAGCTTTGTGCGTGTCGGCTTCCGCCGTCGCCGTGTCCAGAAAGCTGCGGTGCTGTTCACGTTCCCCTGCAAGGTGCGCGTGTGCCTCGTGAGCCTGTGTGAGCTCGTGCTGCGACGTGGTGAGTCGCTCCGCCAACTCGATTTGGCGGTCGGTGTTGGCGTGCATGCGGGCTTGTGTGCGTTCCAGGTCGAGGGTGCTGGCATTTGCGCGCGCTGTGGTTTCGCGCACCGCGCGGTCAAGCTCGTAGCCCTGCGCTGTTCCGGAACGATTTTCATTGTCAAATGCCTCAAGTTCTGCGGCATGCTGGTCGATAAGGGAGGTGAGGCGCGCGATTTCCGTGTGAAGGGAGGTGGACTCGGCGTCTGCCTGGAAGAGTCGGCTGGCGAGCACAATGCGCAGTTTGGCCGTGAACTCCGTGCGAAGTTCGCCATATCGCTCGGCCTTGGCGGCTTGTCGCTTCAGCACCGCCAACTGCCGCGTAACCTCTTCGAAGATGTCGTTTACGCGGGAAAGATTGGTCTTAGCGGACTCGAGGCGGAGTTCGGCGAGGCGCTTTTTTGTCTTGAACCGCGTGATACCGGCGGCTTCTTCGATGATGGCCCGGCGATCGAGCGGCTTGGAGCTGAGCAGCTGACCGATGCGCTCTTGGCCGATGATGGCGTAGCTTTCCCCGCCCAGCCCGGTTCCGAGAAAGATGTCCTGGATGTCGCGCAAACGGCAGATCTTGCCGTTGAGCAGATACTCGCTTTCGCCGGACCGAAACAGGCGGCGCGTGACGGTAATCTCGCCGGCGCGGGCAGGGGTGCGGCTGAACTTGCGACGGCGCACCTTGAGGACCACGCTGTTTGTGCGGACGGCTGAAGTGGCCTCGCTGTTGGCGGGATCGGCGGCTGCGTCGTCGGCCTCAGCGGATGCGTCGTTCGGGGCGACGTTGCCTTCTGTAGCTTGAGGTCTGAGTCCTGTCTCTTCGGCCTCAAACGTCTGACCGGGTTGTGCTTGGAGGATGGCTTCTTCGGTTTCCTCGGCGAGTTGAGCACGAAAGGCACCTTCGTCCCAATCGCCCGCGAGTTCGACGATCGAGTTTTTGCCTTCGGGCGTATCGGGCGGCGTGGTGTCGTACACGGTCGGGTCGACCAGGGTCAGGGAGACCTCGGCCATGCCCGTGGGGCGGCGGTCGCGGGTGCCCGCGAAGATGACATCCTCCATCTTGCCGCCGCGCAGGCTTTTCGCGGATTGCTCGCCGAGCACCCAAAGAATCGCGTCGGAGATGTTGGACTTGCCGCAGCCATTTGGCCCGACGATGGCCGCGATGCCCTGGCCTTCAAGCTGGACCTCAGTGCGGTCGCAGAACGATTTGAAGCCGAGAATCTGGACCTTCTTGAGCTTGAGCACGGGCGGGGAGAACCTCTTTCGGTTGGACCAGAGAAGGGGCTGGGCGTTGTGTTCATCGTAGGGACGGGTATCCGGGGAGGCAACCGGTGCGCGCGAGATCCTGTGGATAAGGCGACCCAATCCGAAACATTTTCCTGGTTTCGGCCTCTGTACCGGTGTGCTCAGCTTGCAAGTCGGGAACTCTGCGATGATGAAGTGGGTGGGTGTCACACAAGGAGCGACAACGGGCTGCCACCTCAGTTCACACGATGGTAAGTTGCGCGGGGGCAACAGGGCTTCCTATAATCCGCATCATTCGCCATAGGTCGAACTGGCCTCGGCAGCAAGCTTGGCAGTCACTTTGCCTATCTCACGTTCGGGTCGTCCCGAGGAGTTCGTATGAAGAAGGTCGCTCTTGTTTCTCTGCTGGCAGCTGCCGGCGCAGCGTTTGGTTCCTCTTCTGTGTTGGCGCAGGATGCTGCGGCCGGCGCTGGTTCCGGGCAAGGGCAGGTCACGCTCCCGCCGGATGAGTTCAACGTGTACCAGGCTGCGGAAGCGCAGCAACAGCCGGCGGCCAAGGCCGCGGCGCTGAAGGCCTATCTGCAGAAGTACCCGAACTCGCCGGTAAAGGCTTCGGTGTTGACGGATGTTCTGGGCGCTGCGACGCAGACGGGTGACAAGGCGCAGATTCTGGATGCGTCGAACCAGCTGCTGGCGGTCGATCCAAGCAACCTGCGCGCCCTAGCGTTTGAGGTGTACTACGGAAAAACCGACGCGGACCAGATGACGGACCCCGCGGCCAAACAGGCCGCGCTGGACAAGGTGGCGGCCTACGCCCAGACCGGGTTGACGGTGGACCAGGGCACGACGGCGCCCAAGGGCATGCAGGACGCGGAGTTCCAAACCCTAAAGCAACGAACCCTTCCGGTTTTTAGCTCCGCTATCGCAGACGACGACATGGCCAAGAAGGACAACGCGGGCGCGATTGCGGTGTTGAAAGCGGAAATGGCCGCAGTACCCGCGGCACAGACGCAGCAGGTAGGGCCTGTGCTGCAAGACGAGTATATGCTGGCCAACGCGTACTACACGTCCACGCCGCCGGACTTCCTGAATTGCGCTTGGTATGCCTCGCGTACGGCGGCGTTTGCGCCGGCCGCGCAGAAGGATGCCATTCAGAAGCTCGCGACCTACTGCTACGGCAAGTACCACGGATCGCAGGAAGGCTTTGACAAACTCCAGGCGCTCTCCCAGGCGAACATGAATCCGACTGCGGACCTGGCGACCACCGTGACAGCTGCGCCCAAGCCCGAAGATATGGTCAAGAACTTGATCGCGACCACGCCGGATCTGGCGACGCTGGCCTTAAGCGACAAGGAGTTCGTGCTGCAGTATGGCCAGCAGGCGGATGCGGATAAGGTCTTCGACACAATCAAAGGCAAGACAGTCGAGATTCCGGGCGCGGTGGTTGTGGCGGCGACTGCGGATCAACTTCAGGTAGCCGTATCGGACGACGCCAAGCAGGCACAGCCGAAGGTAGCCGATTTCACCTTTGCAATGAGGACGCCGCTGGCGACGCCGCCGGCGGTAGGGGCTGTGGTCAATGTGTCGGGTACGTATTCCTCCTATACGCAGACGCCTCTGATGATCACCATGACCGATGGAGCCGTCGTGGAAGCCAAGAAGAAAGAAGCCCCCAAGGCGCCGGCGCATCGGCCTGCTGCGCGCCGACGCTAAGGTGTTCGGAGGAGCCACAGATGTTGTAACGCAAAGGAGCCCTCGACCAAGGGCTCCTTTGCTTTAGGTTGGAGAAGGCCTATGCCAAGGCCGACTTTGGTCGTCTACGCATGCCGGAGCCGGGCAGAGTCCAGCGTCTCTCCGTTACGCGAACGGTGGGCTGTCCGCTCCGGTGGGATACGGACAACTATGGGATCAGCGAAGGGAGCGGGCGTGGCCAAGCGCAAGCCTTAAGGCCGGTCGGCCAAGCCGAGCAGGTTGACGAAGACGCGGAAGGCGCCGGGTACGGCCTCGGGCAGCTGGCGGTAGAGAGCAAAGGCGGTGTAGGTCCAGTGCCCGCGCCCAAGTGGGGTGGTGATCAGGCCGCCGCGCTGGGGAGCCTGACCCGGATCGTGGGTTTCCGTGGGAGCGGTGTACTGCGGATCCCAGGTTTGGAGGAAGTCGTGGCCGCGCTCTTCGATCCAGCCGTTGAAGTCCGCCGAGGTGAGGCGGTTGGGAGAGGTGAAGAGTGAGAGGGTGCGGTCGGTGAGGGTGACCGGGGCTGTCTCATCGACGACCTTCTCGGCGTTGCCGATCGCAAGCGGGTACGGCGCATCCGCAGCCATAAACTCGGGTGTCTGGTATTGGAGGATGACGTTGCCGCCGTTGCGGGCGAACTCGAGAAGCGCCTGCGTGGGCGCGCCGTGGAGATCGGGATGGGCGTTGTAGGTGCGCACGCCGAGGAGGACGGTGTCGAAGCGGGCAAGGCTGGTGGGGGTAAGGT
>CAXUIF010000106.1:6778-11296 GCA_964250995.1 uncultured Acidobacteriaceae bacterium | reverse complement strand
GCGTGGCCCCGGCCCAACGCCGGGGTGAAACCGTTTGCAGCAATCGCCACTTCAGGTAGAAACTGATGTTGGCTCCATCCGCCCGGCGCTGAAAGCAGGACGCGACCCACGTCCTTTGCGCAAGTCCTATACTCGACTCGCACCATCCGGAGACACACGTTATGTCAGAGAAGCCCAGATTTGAGGTCTCCCGCCGCGGATTCCTGAAGGGCGCAGGCGTCACGGCCGCTACCACGGTCCTGGAATCCGCCAAAACACTTGCCCAAGAGGTGAAGGACGCCAGCCTCCCCGTGGTGGGGCCGGACGCGCTTCCTGTGAAGCTGACCGTCAACGGCCAGGAGCATGCCGTCACCGTCGAGCCGCGCTACACGCTGGCCGAAACCCTGCGCGACAACCTCGGGTTAACCGGGACCAAGGTGGTCTGCGATCGCGGTTCCTGCTCCGCCTGTACGGTGTGGATCGACGGCACGCCCGCGCTGGCCTGCATGACGCTCGCGGTGGACACCGTTGGGCGCAAGGTGACGACCATCGAGGGCCTTTCGCACGGTGACCAGATGCACCCGGTGCAGGTGGCCTTTGTGAAGCACGATGCCATGCAGTGCGGCTTCTGCACGCCGGGCATGGTGATGAGCTGCGCTGCCCTGCTCGAGCGCAACGCCAACCCCAAGCTCGACGACGTCAAGCACGCAATCAGCGGCAATCTTTGCCGCTGCGGCACCTACCCGAAGATCTTTGCGGCCACCCTGGAGGTCGCGCAGACGCGTCGCCAGAACGCCGGTCTGGTCACCTTGCACGCTGCCGAGGAGGCATAAATCATGGCGCTCGACACACTGATCGCAGACGATCCGCAGCAGGCCGACGATACACAGAAGAAGTCCGTCAGCAAGGGCGTGCAGGGTGAGGCCAAGCCGACCCGCGACGCCGAAAAGAAGGACGCGGCGACCCCCAGCCAGGCCGCCGATGCAGGCCCGAAGCGGACCGACAACTTTGTCTTCGGCATTCCGCAAACGGGTCTGGAGACCAAGCAGCGCGAGGTCGGCCTGCAGGAGCCACCACCCCTGGGCCCGAACGCGGACCTGCTTTACATCGGCAAGCCGACCGTGCGCTACGACGGTCCCGCCAAGGCCATGGGAACAGGTCGCTACACCGCCGATGTCCGCCTGCCGGGCATGCTGTACGCGCACATGGTGACGGCCACGGTGCCGCACGGACGCATCGTGTCCATTGACACCAGTGCGGCCGAGGCCCTGCCCGGGGTGAAGGCCGTGCATGTGATTGAGCACACCTTCGGCATCGCGCAGCTGCGGGATCCCAAGCTTGAAACGCCGTCCCGCTATCCGATCGTGCGCTATGCGGGGCAGCCCATCGCGGGCGTGGCCGCCGTTTCGCCGCAGATCGCCACCGACGCCGCGGCGCTGATCAAAGTGAACTACGCCGAGATGCCCTTTGTTGTAGACAGAACCGACGCCCGCGCCGCCGATGCGCCTGTCGTCTTCCCGGGTCCGGCCGACGCGGCGGGCAGCGCCGGCGGTGGTGGCGGCCCCAAGGGTGTGCCGCAGGTGGGCAACGTGCACGGCCCGCAGCGCAAAACGGCAGGCGATCCGAACGCCGGGTTCGCGGCCGCGGATGTGGTCGTGGAAGGCGACTACTTTACGCAAGTTCAAACGCACTCCGCGCTCGAAACGCACGGGTTTGTGGTCGATTGGAAGCCCGAAGAGGTCACCGTCTACGCGTCCACGCAGGGCACCTCCAGCGTGCGCAACGAGTTCGCAGACGTCTTCAAGCTGCCCAAGAGCCAGGTGCGCGTGATCACCGAATACATGGGTGGCGGGTTTGGCGCGAAATTCGGCGCCGGCAACGAGGGCGTGGTCGCCGCCAACCTGTCGCGCAAGGCCGGTGTGCCGGTCAAGCTGATGCTGGACCGCAAGCAGGAACACATTGTCAGCAATCGCCCGGACTCGCACCAGACGCTAAAGATCGGTGCGAAGAAGGATGGAACCCTCACCGCGATCGCGCTGACAAGCTACGGCACAGCGGGTGTAGGCACAGGAGCGGGCACAGCGGGCCCCGCCACCAACATGTACAAGTGCCCCAACCTGCTCACGGAAGAGTACGACGTCTTTGTGAATGCAGGCCCCGGCGCGGCCTTTCGCGCTCCCGGCCATCCGCAGGGCTGCTTCGCATTCGAGCAGGCCATCGATGAGCTGGCGGTCAAGCTCAACATGGACCCGATCGCGCTGCGCGACAAGATCGACGACAACCCCGCCCGTCGTGTGGAGCGGCAAACCATCGTCGAGCGCACGAACTGGAAGAACCGCCGGCCGGCAGCTTCGGACAGTGGCCCGATCAAGCATGGCATGGGTATTGCGCAATCCGTCTGGTATCGCTTCGTCAACATGGACTCCTCCTGCGAGGTGCGCGTCTCGCGCGACGGCTCCGTGGAGCTGATGTCGGCGGTGCAGGATCTGGGTACCGGCACCAAAACCATGCTGGCGATCATCGTGGCTGAGGAGTTCGGCATTCCCCCGGCGGATGTCGTCATCCGCATTGGCGACACGCGCTTCCCCATTGGGCCTGACTCCGGCGGCAGCATCACCGCAGGCTCTATTACGCCGGCCGCGCGCAACGCGGCCTTCCAGGCCAGGCAGCAGCTCTTTGCCGCTGTCGCGCCGCGCCTCAACACCACGCCCGACAACCTCATGATGAGCAAGGGGCAGGTGGCGTTCCGGAACGATCCCTCGCGCACCTTTACGCTGAAGCAGGTCGCCGCCAAGATGCCGACGGGCGAAATCTCCGCGCGCACCACGCGGCAGCCCGAATACGCCAAGGGACGCCTTACCTACGGCGGCGTCGATTACGTCGAGTTAGCCGTAGATACCGAGACCGGACGTGTGCACATCGAAAAGGTCTTCGGCGCGCATGACTGCGGCCGCCCCATCAACCCGACCGGCGTGATCAGCCAGATCAATGGCGGCATTCTGCAGGGCATCTCCTACGCGCTCTTTGAAGAGCGCATCATGGACCGCAAAAACGGCTACATGCTGAATGCCAACCTGGAGAATTACAAGATCATCGGCGCACGCGAGATCCCGGAGATCGAAGTGGTGCTGGTTGAAAACTACATCGCCCAGAGCTCCACGGATGCCGCGGGCATTGGCGAATCGGCGGGCATCATCACGCTCGCTGCGGCGATCGGCAATGCCTTCTACAACGCAACCGGCGTGCGGATGCGACGTCTCCCCATGACGCCGGCCAACGTTTTAACAGCACTCGGCAAGATCAACGGAGAGGTGCGGGTATGAACAAGTTTTCGTTTGTCGATTGCACCACAGTGGACCAGGCGTTGGGCGAGATGAGCCATGGCGCCATGGTCAAAGCGGGCGGGATCGATCTGCTCGATCTCATGAAGGAAGGGATCGTCGCGCCGCCCAAGCTCGTCAACATTCGCAACGTCAGCAGCCTGCGCGGCATCACCGCCTCCAACGCGGGGCTGCAACTGGGCCCCTTGTCGACGCTCACCGAGATTGCCAGCCACCCGGAGATCCAACGCAGCTATGCCGCGCTGGCCGACGCGGCCGGGCACGCAGCCACGCCGCAGGTGCGGAACATGGCTACCCTGGGCGGCAACATCACGCAGCGGCCCCGTTGCTGGTACTTCCGCTCCAGCGACTTCGACTGCAAGAAGAAGGGCGGCACCAGTGACCAGTGCCACGCGCACGAGGGTGAAAATCAGTACCACGCGGTGATGAACAACAGCACCTGTGCCATGGTGCATCCGTCGTCCACCGCCGTGCCGCTGCTGGCCATGAACGCCCACGTCGAGCTGACGTCCAAACACGGCAAACGGACCGTGCCCATGAGCGGGTTTTACGTCCCACCGGAGAAGAGTCTGCTCAACGAAACTGTGCTGCAGCCGGGCGAGTTGATCACCGCGGTCTTCGTGCCGGCCCCTGAGCCCGGAACACGTTCCGCCTACCAAAAGTATGGCGAAAAGGAGAGCTTCGATTGGCCGCTCGCCGACGCCGGCGTCGTGCTCGTCATGGACGGGGATCGCTGCCGCAAGGCCGTGATCGCCATGGGCGTGGCCGCGCCCACACCGATCCGCTCCCACGCAGCAGAAGCCGTGCTGACCGGCAAGACCGTCAACGAAGCCTCCGCCCGTGCCGCTGCGAAAGCCGCCATGCAAAGCGCCACGCCGCTCTCCGGCAACGCCTTCAAGACGCAGCTGTTTCAGACTGCCATTTACCGCACCGTGCTGCTCGCCGCGGGCCAGATGCAGCGTGACCCCAGTGCCATCGGCTAAGGAGACCTTATGACATCCCCGCTTGTGCAGATCCGCTGCAACGCGCTCCGCAGCAAATCCTCCTACGGCGCCTTCGAGGACTACCACGAAGAGATGCACGAACTCGTGGGCTCCACCACCACCTACTGGTGCCTGAAGACGATGGGCAAAGCCGGTCCCGATGAGCACTTCGTCCACCGCTCTGTATGCCAGGAAGGCCGTTCCTGCTTCGAGGC
>CAXUIF010000106.1:0-6678 GCA_964250995.1 uncultured Acidobacteriaceae bacterium | reverse complement strand
GTGCTCAGCACCGCTTCAAAGTCCCGGTCACGAAAGCCCGGACCGATGCGTCGGCGTAGTTCTTCGGTCTGCGCCGCGTCGACCAGGAACTCGCCCGCGGCCACTGTGCCGCTCATCCCAATACCGGCAACGATCATCTGCGGCTGGCCGGTCTGCGGATTACGCACCCGCGCTACCAGGGCATAGTCCCGGGTCACCTTTGTGTACTGCTGCTTCAGGTTCAACGACCAACTGCGGTCCTGCGGGTTGTGCTTGTCGCTGATCCAGTAGCCTTCTTCGTCACTTCCCGCGAAGCCAAACCGCAGGGGTGCGAGCGACTGAAGCGACCACTGGTTATCCAGCCCGCCGATCAGCACTGCCGGACCCTGACGCAAGTCGTCCAGCGTTGTGGCCACGTTGAGCTTTACTCGCACCTCTCGTCCGTGGGTCGACAACAGATTGGCAATCTTCAGAGTCGCCAGCGCGTCGGAGAAGACGACGTTCTCGCCGGCCGTCTCGTGTTCCAGAAAGGTGACTACGCGGGAAGCGTCGGGCACGCGTGCCTGCTCGGCGTCGTCGTTTGCAGAAAGGTCTGCCGTGGTCGTGAGCGCGCCCCGGTGCTTGCCTACATCGGTCGGCACACAAAAGAAGACCTGCTTCCCTGAAGAAAGCAACGGGCCCCAAAGCTGTTCAAGCGCGGGCGGATGTGTCCACCGATACGTCAGCCCCGCAGCTACCACCAAAATTGCCGCGAAACCGACCCACCATGCGGCCTTCTGCAACGGGGCGCCACGCCTGGTGGAAAGGGCTGTCGAGCTTTCTTTGGCAGGGGGCGCAACGCTGTCGGGCAGCACCATCGCTGCCGGCTCTCGTCTGGCTTCGTCCGGAGAGCGCGGGCGCAGGCCGGGTTTTCCGGGCCGGAACTCGGCGATGTAGTGGCCGGGCGGCAGCTCGATGCGCAGCTCGCCGTCGTGCGCCTCATCGTGGTAGTACTGCGCGATTCGCTTGCGAATTTCTGCCGTGGTCACCCGCACGATCGGGTCCGAAGCGGTGTCGTAGCTGGGGTCGCGGTCAAATACCTCGATGCCGAGCAGCCGCTCCTTCAGCAGGAGGCCTCGCCCGGCGAGGGTTTCTTCGACAATAAACCGCAGCAGCGCGGGGTAGCGCCGGCTTTGGTTGAACAGACTCGTCTCGAGCAGACGCTCCAACTGCTCGCGCACCTGGGCTTGCTCGGTCGCCGAGAACATCGCTGCGGCGCTGGGAGGGTCGAGGGTCAACGGCATAGTCGCTGCAAAAGTTCTCCAACAGCGGGCTCAGCATAGGCCATCCGGTTAATAGCTGGCAACCCGTGGCTCTTAACCATCTTTACCTTGCGCAGTTTGGCCCAGAATCCGCCTTTTCTGCTCGGTGCATACCCGAAGTACCTGATTTTGAGTGACCGAGGTCCCTAAGCTGACACCAATGAAGAGATACTCAAAAGCGCTTTCGGAGACCCCTTCACGAGTGGGGGTTGGGCACCCCCTGGGTCCACCGTGAGCTCAGCTGATGGATCCCTGGCAGGATCTGTTCCGCTCTCCTTTGCTGCCGTTGGCACCTTCCCCTGGTGGAAGACCTCCTCTCCCTCACAAACCATTCACCTGCAGTCCCCTGGACCTCCCTCCCGGGGCTGCCACGCCGCTTAGGAGTTCCACCGTGAAACCAGAGATCCTTTCTCCACGCTTTCCTGCACCCAAATCCCTGCTTCGCCCCGCCGTGCCTCTATGGTTTCGTCCTCTTTTGGGCCGCGCGGCAATTTGCTTTGCCTGTGCCGGTCTTGGCAGCCTGCCGTTGCAGGCGCAGTGGACCCAGACCTGGGGTGGCAACTTCCCGGGTGCGGCGAACACCACATACAACCACGCCAACTGGTGGAACAACGTCCAGCCGAACAATCCCTGGGGCGACAGCACGCAGCAGAACACCTCCGACAGCCTGAACAACGTGTATGTGGATGGCAACGGCAATCTGGTGATCGCCCTCACGTACACCCCGGGCGCCGCGTTTCCGTACACATCCGCGCGGTTGACCAGCAAGCAGGCCGTTGGGCCCTACGGCAAGATCGATTCGCGTGTCCAGAATCCGTCTGTGCAGGGCGCCGGCGCCGCTGTGTGGGCCTTGGGCGCGAACGCTTATCCAGCCGCGACCTCGCCGGCGACCTCCGCGCCCAGCACCAACGGCGGCGTGCCCTGGCCGTACTGTGGCGAACTCGACATGATGGAGATCCAGGCCAAGACCGCCAGCCACAACGGATCCACGGTGCACGGCAGCAACTACGGCAACGACACCTGGGTCAGCACGCCCGTCGACCTCACCGGCAGTCAGACCTTCGATAACAGCTTCCACACGTTCACGACCGAATGGGCGCCGTACCATTTCTACTTCTTTCTCGATGGCTCGACCACACCCTACGGCGACATCGACATCGCGGACACGCCGTTCAACGACACCTGGGAGCTGAACCAGCCGATCAATCTGATCCTGAGCTCCGGCATCGGCGGCAACGGCGGAACCCCGGGCACCACCGGTTTTCCGTCCGACATGACCGTCAGCTATGTGAACTACTCGCAGTGGGCGGCGGGCGCACCCGCGCCGGTGAGCGGGGTTACCGCGACGGCGCCGTACAGCAACGCCGTGAACCTTTCCTGGCAGGCCAGCGCCACGCCGGGCGTCACCTACGACCTCTACGCCAGCACCACACCGAACACCGCGCCCACCCAGTTCGACATGGTCGCGCAGAACGTCACCGGCACAACCTATAAGCACACCGGCCTGCAGCCCAACACCACTTACTACTACACGGTGATGGCGGCGAACTTCGGCGGCGAGTCCACGGCCGCTACGGCCACCGTCACCACCCAGCCCGCCGGCAACAGCACGGGCATGCAGCTGAGCGCAGGCGGTTGGGCCAGCGGCACGTATATGAACTCCAGCTTCGTGGTGGGCGGCAACACCAACGCGCATCTCCATGTGCCGATCGACACCTCGTTGGTCACCAATCCCGCCCCGCAACAGGTGTACGACAGCGAGCGCTGGGGCGCGGCCGCGTGGACCATCACGGGGCTCACGCCGGGCGCGGGCTACAACGTCAACCTCCATTTCGTGGAGACCACCCACACCGCGGCGAACCAGCGCAACTTCAACGTGTCGATCAACAGCGCGACGGTGCTGACCAACTTCGACATCTTCGCTGCAGCGGGCGCGCAAAACAAAGCGGTGACCAAGCAGTTCTTCACAAGGGCCAACGGCAACGGCATCATCGAGCTGCAAACGTTGTACGGCAACTCCAGCGTCGGCGATCTGAACCCTACTGTCAGCGGCATCGAAGTCACGCCAGCAACGGGCAGCAATCCGGTCGGCGCCACGCCGGGCACAACCTCCACGCTGGCCATCAACTCCGGTGGCGGAGCCGCCGCACCCTATGTCGCCGACGAGTTCTATAACGGAGACGTGGTGGGCGCCGCGGTCACCACCGCCATCGGCGTGGGAGGTATTACCAACCCGGCCCCGCAAGCCGTCTATCAAACGTCCCACATCAGCCCCTTCACCTATGTGCTCACGGGATTGCAGGCCAACGCGACCTACAATCTGCGGCTGCACTTTGCTGAGACCTACTTCACGGCGCCCAAACAGCGTGTCTTCAATGTGGCCGTCAACGGCACGATGTTTCTTCCGAACTTCGACATCGTCGCCTCCGCCGGTGGCCCAAACCAGGCAGTGATCGAATCCACGCCCGCGGTCGCGGATATCTACGGGCAAATCATCGTTCAGTTCCTGCAGGGCTCCGCCAATACCCCACAGGTCAACGGACTGGACCTGACGCTCACACAGGCCAGCGCAGGACCGGCCGCACCCACCAACCTCACGGCAACGCCCTACACCTCTACCGAAATCGTGCTGAACTACACGGCCAGTTCTACCTCCGGTGTGACGTACAACGTGTACCGGAGCACCACGGCTGGTTTCACACCGTCAGCCTCGACTCTGATTGGCCCTGCGCAGAATGTAGGCACGGTCTACACCGACACGGGTCTTACCCCAGGCACGGCGTACTTCTACGCGGTCGAAGCCGTAAACGCGTCCGGCAGCTCTGCGCCGGTCAGGGCAACGGCCACCACACCCAGCAGCACCTCGAATCCTGTTTCCATTGACGCCGGCAGCAGCGCGGCGGTGGGCGGTTTTGGGGCAGATACGGACTTCACCGGGGGCAGTACCTACGCTCCTGGCAAGGCCGTCACGGTGCCCTCCGGCCTGGCCAATGCCGCACCCGCGGCGGTGTACCAGACCGCTCGCCAAGGCGCCTCGACTTACACCGTGGGGGGCTATGTGGCGGGCAGCGCGCACACCGTGACGCTTCACTTCGCCGAGCTCTACTTTTCTTCTCCAAAAGCTCGTCTCTTCAACGTCTCGATCAACAACACGCCGGTGCTGACGAACTTCGACATCGTTGCCGCTGCGGGTGGGAAAGGACTCACGGCCGTCGTGCAGCAGTTCAGCGGTGTAGCGGCCGATCGGAACGGGAACTACGTGATCAGCTTCACCAACGGCACGATCGACCAGCCCATGGTGAACGGCATCGCCGTGCAGTAACGCTTGGGCCAGGGCCCTTCGCCGCGTCGAAGGGCCTCACGCCTACACCGGAACGTTCTACAGCAGGAGAAAACAGGAACCTATGCGCAACCAAGTAAAATCCTTCAGCTCGCTCCAGGCCTTTGCCACGGTGGGCACGCTGCTCGGCACGTGTGTGTGCGGGGCCGGCGTGGCCCAGGCGCAAAACAGCACCATCTTCGGCCCAAACGTCTACGTCTTTGACACGGGCACCAATGGCAACGCGTTGCAAACAGCGCTGAACAAGCTGAACACGCAAGGCGAGTTCGGCACCGGGCGGTACGCGGTCTTCTTTAAGCCTGGCAGCTACAACTTCGGCACGCAGCCCAGCGGCACATCGCAGCTGATCTCCGCCGAGGGCTTCTATGAGCAGATCGGTGGCCTGGGAACAACGCCCGACGCCGTGACCTTTACCGGCAACTTCGACGTCGGCCAGGCTGATAGCAACGGTAACGGCACCGACAACTTCTGGCGCTCGCAGGAGAACATGGAAGTGACCCCGAACGGCCAAGGCTATTGGGGCGTCGCGCAAGGGGCGTCTTATCGCCGCATGCACGTCAACGGCAACCTGCAGCTGACGGACTACCAGTGTGGGTATGCCAGCGGTGGCTTCATCGCCAACAGTCTGATCAGCGGCACGCTCAGCTCCTGTTCCGAGCAGCAGTACTACACGCGCAACAGCCAGATGGGTGGATGGAACGGCAGCAACTGGAACATGGTCTTTTCCGGCGATACCGGCGGCGTGCCCGCGCAGGACTTCGGCAACGGCGACGGCAAGTCCTATACCGTGCTGCCCACCACGCCGCTTTCGCGCGAAAAGCCCTTCCTCTATCTCGACGGCAGCGACAACTTCCAGATGTTCGTTCCGTCCCTGAAGACCAACTCTTCCGGCTATGACTGGGCGGGAGGTCTGGGCAGCGGCACCTCGTTGCCCATGAGCAGCTTCTTCATCGCCACCCCTTCCAGCGCCATCACCGACATCAACAACGCACTCAGTGCAGGCAAGAACCTGATCCTTACTCCCGGGATCTACAATCTCCCCGGCACCATCAAGGTCGCTCATGCCAACACGGTTGTCTACGGCATGGGGTATGCGACGTTGATTCCGCAGGGGGCCTTCCCCGCCATCAGCACAGCGGATGTGGATGGCGTCATCCTCGCAGGGCTGCTTGTAGATGCGGGGACGGCGACGGGCTCGAACACGCTGATCGAGGTCGGCGGCGCCAGCGGCTCCACCGTCTCGCATGCAGGCAATCCGACGCAGCTGGACGACGTATTCGTTCGCATCGGCGGGGCCGAAACGGGCACCGCACAGACCGCCATTCAGATCGACGCCAACAACACGATCATGGACAACATCTGGTCGTGGCGTGCCGATCACGGTGCGGGTTCGACGCCCGCCTGGACCGGCAACCCTGCCGCACATGGCCTGATCGTGAACGGCAACTCTGTGCTCGCTACCGGGCTCGCCGTCGAGCACTACCAGCAAAGCCAGGTGGTCTGGAACGGCAACAACGGCGAAACCATCTTTTACCAGAGCGAGCTCCCCTACGATGTGCCCAGCCAGTCGCAATGGATGGACGGCAGCGCGCGCGGCTATCCCTCGTACGAAGTAACAGCCTGCTCGCACACGGCCTTTGGTCTGGGAATTTACTCGTACTTTGACCAGGGCGTGAACATCTTCGCCGACAACGCCATCGTGACGCCCAACACCACGGGCATCAACATGACCGACATGGTCACGGTGTTTCTGTCCGGCTCGGGCGGTATCGCCAACATCATCAACAATCTCGGGGGCTCCGTGCAGAGCGGCGCCAAACCGGATTACCTGAAGAGCTATGTGGGCAACGGACCCTGCCCGACCAAGAGCACCGCAGGCGTGTACATCAACGCGGGCGGCGGCGCCGTGCAGAACTTCGTCGCCGACGCGGGCTTCTACTCCAACGGCGGCGCTGCCTCCACCACACGCACGATCACCGTTCCCGCCAGCATCACCAGCCCCGCGCCGCAGGGCGTGTACCAGAGCAATCGGGCCGGTGTCGATACCTACACCATCCC
>CAXUIF010000105.1:0-11424 GCA_964250995.1 uncultured Acidobacteriaceae bacterium | reverse complement strand
TGGTGCCGCCGCGTAAAGCCGACGTTCTCCAAATCGTTATGCTTGCCGCCCGCGCGCACACACTTTTGTGAGCTGGCGGCCCGAGTGTAGTCGCGCCGCTCTGCGCCGAGAAACACATCCTTGAACTGATTCATCCCCGCATTGGTAAATAAGAGCGTCGGATCATTGGCCGGCACCAACGAAGAAGAGTGCACCCGCCGATGCCCCTTCCCCTCGAAAAACCGAAGGAAATCTTCACGAATCTGATTGCCGGACAATGCACGCATAGAGCCTCAGTTTACCAGTGCACCCGCAATGCGCTACGTACTACGATGATGCGGGAAAGGTGAGTATGCGCGAAGTCTCCTTACAGGAAGCCAATCAAAACTTCTCCGCCTGTATCGCCGAAGTGGAAGCCGGCGAGCGACTGATCCTGACCCGCCGCGGAGAGCCTGTTGCCGAAATCATCCCCTACGCGGCCGAGAAGATCGATTTAAGGAAAGATGCGGCCCGCAAGCGTCTGCTTGCGCTTGCAAACGAGGGACTCGACTGGGGCGGTCCTTACACATACGACGAGCGACATGAGCGCTGAGCGATACACCTTCGACACAAACGTCCTCTTCTACTTTCTGGACGCCCGGTTTCCAGATAAGCACCAGAATGCGCTTCTGCTCATTGGACACGCTCGCAAAGCTCGTTGCATTGTTCCTCTGCAAACACTGGGTGAACTCTGCAACACTGTCGCGAAGAAACGTCGTGACCTGCTTCCCAGCGCAAAGGCATTGGTGGAGGATCTGCGAGAGCTTTTCCCTACTGTGTCCGCTTCCAGTGACGACGTCCTTGAAGCGCTCGCGGCACACCAGCAGCACGGACTTCAGTTCTGGGATGCTTTGCTCTGGGCCACTGCCCGGCGAGCCGGTTGCCAGTTGCTGCTCACCGAAGACCTGCAGAACGGCCGAAATCTCGGTGGCGTGCTTTTCCGCAATCCGTTCAACCTTTCACAGGCCGAAATCACGTCCTTGTTGACCTGACAGGCTAGCCCACCCCAGGCCGCCACGTATTCCCCTCCAGCAACAACTCCGCGTCTCGCGTCGCCCGCAGCCTCGGAAACTCCGCCGCATGCCGCACCATCTCCAGCGTGCTCACCAGCGCGTCAAACGCGTCCTCCGACCCTTCGGCCTTCCGCAGCACTGCCCGCCCCACCTCCGCAAACACCGGGTCGTCCTTCCGCCGCAAGGCCAAATACCGCTTCCTCGCCGAAGCGTTCGACTTCGCCACCGCCCCCGTCATCAGCCGCGTATACATCTCCACCAGTAGCGGCCTGGGCGCCTGCTCGCCAAACGCGGCATCCTCCACAGGCCACACCCGAAACCCCGCTTCCTGCAGTCGCAGCAACACCGGTATTGCCCGCAGCGATCCCGTCCCCACACTGCCCGATCCTCCGATCTGAAACGGCGACTTCGGCGTGATGCCCTTCATCTTCGCCGCGCGCTCCGGGTCGCCGCCCTCCAGCCCCTGGGCGATCTTGTTGTCCCAATCGGCGTGCCGAAACATGGTCCGCAGCCCATCGCCTGAGAACGCGGCGGGACGCTTGTGCGGCTTGCCCCAAAACCGCCTGTCTTCACTGGCACGATGCAGCCATTCCTCGCCCTTGCCGCTCGCGACCAGCCCCCAGAAGCTGAACAGGTCCGCACACCCCAGCTCCCGCAGAAACCACGCCGGGTAGCTGAAGCAGCAGTCGATGCCCACCACCATGCGCGGCGTCTCACGCCCCAGCGCCAGCAGCCAGTCGCCGACTTCCTCCCGCGTCCGTCCCGCCTGGAGCTTGACGCTGATCCTGCCCTGAGCCGCGCGCGTCCACACCCCCGCCCAGATATGCCGGCGCTGCCCTGCCGCATCCACTCGCCCCGACCAGTCGATCCCCACAAACCGCTCGACCGCGCCGCTTTGGTTGTCCTCCCCGCAGGGGATTTGCGTCTTGCCCGTTTGCCCGCTCACTACCCGTCCTCGCCGTGCACAACATCCACCTCGTCCACCGGCGCTCCCCAGCTTCGCAGCACGGCCCACACGGCCCGCGTAGAAAACCCCGCTGCGACCAGCCGCCGCATCGCGCGCGCCACTTCCTTCTCGCCCTCGGGCTTGCGCATCCTTTTGCGTTCGGCATACTGCCGGGCCAGCGCGACCTCGTCGACCTCGTCATAGGCCAGCGCTACCGCTTCCTGCACCATGGGCTGCGCGATGCCCTTCTGGGCCAGGCCTTGCTGCACGCGCCGACGGCCGAACTTGTCGTTCTCCTGCCGCAACCGCGTGTAATCTGCCGCAAACCGCTCGTCACTCAGATAGTCAAGCTCTTTCAGTTTGGCCACGACCGCATCCATGGCTCGCCTGCCCTCGTCGCCCGGCTCCGCACGCTGCGCCATAAGTCGCCGCAGGTCGCGCTCGCTTTTCATGCGGCTGCCCAGAGACTTGACCGCATAGTCCAGCAGTCCCGCCTCACTTAGCGGCGCCCTCGCCGTCTTCGCGCGCCCAAATGCCATCGTGCTCCGCCCTTCGTGTTCCCTTTCGAACCATTTTCGCCCCTCGCACGTCTTTACTACAGACGGCTATGCCGCTTGGGCTCCCTCATGCGCTTTCCACACCTGGTCCCTTCCCTTTTGTTGCTCGGCTCCTTCGCTCTGCTCCCGGCTTCTGCCCAGAGCAACGAAGCCGGCATCGCGGGCTTCGGCTCGCTCGATCCCGGGCAGCCCACCGGCCACACGGTTCCTGAGGTCATTCAGCGCATGGGTGAACAGGAGTCGAAGTTCGAGCATGCGCGCGACCAGTACATCTATCGCCAGGTGCTCAAAATGCAGACGATCAACGACGACGACGGCAAGCCCGACGGCGAGTGGCAAGAGGTCACCGACATCTCCTTCGACAATGCCGGCAAGCGCGTCGAACACGTCGTCTTTGCGCCCGCGAACAGTATTGAGAAAGTGATCATCACCGAAAACGACATCAACGACATCAAGTACCGCTTGCCCTTTATCCTCACAACCGCGCAATTGCCTGAGTACAACCTGAACTACCTGGGCAAACAAAAGGTGGACGACCTGGAAACCTACGTCTTCGACGTCGCGCCCAAGCAGATCGTGAAGGGCCATCGCTACTTCCAGGGCAAGGCCTGGGTCGACCAGCAGGATCTCGAGATCGTCATGGTGAATGGCCTGAACGTGCCGCAGGACATGCGTCGCGGGCACGAGGATCTGTCCCCGCCTTTCACGACCTACTACCAGCAGATTGACGGCAAATATTGGTTTCCCACCTATACGCGCGCAGAAGGCATGCTGCACTTTGCCGCCGCCAACGGTTCGCTTTCACAGGACGTGCATATGCGCGCGACCGTGCGCTACACCGATTACAAGCAGTTCCATACCAGCGTCACCATCAAGTACAACGGCGAAGACATCCCGACCGACACAGGCCAGCCACCGGCAACACCGCAGCCGGGCAAGCCCGCGCAGCCGCAACCCTGAAGCTTCGCTGTAGCCCTCTGCTTGTCGTCTTCACGCAGACTTCCTGTTTGGCCGGCAGCATGGCCCGCGGGTACGTTCTCACCATGCCTGCGATACCCTGACACCATGCCGTTTTCTCCGCGCCGTGCGCTTGTGTTCCTGCTCCTCGCTCCACCCATTTCCGCGCAAACACCTGCACCATCCGGCACGCGGCCTGTTGCTGCCGCGCTGAAGCCGTACGTCGGATGCCGCCTCCCTGGCGGTCCGAACATGGTGCAAAGCACATCGCTGCCAAAGGTTCCCATGACACGCCCCGCCGAAACGCTTACCGGCCCCAAGGCGATCAGACTTACAGAAGGCGTGTTTGCGGCTTTCAGCTTTCTAGGCACCGCTCCCTTCGCCAACGTCAAGATTGAGCAGCTACCCTCCGCAACCTACAGCAGCGAAAAGGCCGACCTGATCAGCGAGTTCGACAAGATCAACGCCAGCGGTGAAGACACGCAGCGCAACTACGCCCTGAAGCCCACCCTGAATGGCTTCGAGATCTACGGCTTCGACCGCACGGCCCTGGATGGCAACGTGCTTGGCATCTACCTCTTCTTCGACAATCCCCACCACGTTGCCACCACGGCGTACTTTCTCAATGCGCCTTCTGGCCAGCGCAAGTTCGCCACCGTGGGCGAGTACACGCGACTCCGCGAAGGCTTTCTCGACGCCTATACCGCGTGCGTGCGCAAGGCGCTCGGCGGCGGCGGCACCGCCAGATCTTCTAGCCCCGCAACACCCGCCATCCAAGCCGCACATCGCGGAACCTCCAAACGCTAGATCGCGCGAGGGGAAGACTACAGGCCCGCTGCGCGCTCCTGCTGCCGGTGCCTGATACGCCAGCGCCGCAGCGGCTCGCCGAGCAAGGTGATGAGCAAGATCCCGGCCATGATGGTGGGACCGTCAATGGGCCTTTGCATGGTTCCGGTAGCCACGATCAGCGTGGTTGAAAGCGCCGCCGGCTGCGTCGCGCGCGCTAGAACCGTCCCGACCACGGTCAGCAACGTAGCCACGACCGCCGCCCATACGCGCACCATCGTGATGCTGCTGGTGGACACCGCCGGCGCAGCCCACGCATGCGTCAGCCAAAGCGCCGCAAAGCCGCTCAGCACGCCGATCAGGTGCCCCATCAAGATGCTGTACGGTCGCGCACTGGGCCGATCCGGCGTTTCCGTCAACTCATACGCTGTCGGCCCAAGGCTCGCAAAAAATAAAGGCCGATGCGTCAGCCAGGCGGCACCGCCGGCAACCAGCAACAGCCCCGCCTCGCACAGTGGCGCCAGCCAGGCGTCCCTTTGCCATCGTGTGCCTGCCCTTTCTCGCGCCCACTCACGGGCGTCCTGTCCCTGTGGTCTCGTACAGCCCTCCTTCGCTTCGTGAAGCGACATCTCTGGTCCAATCCCCGGCCCCCTGGCTGGCCGGCCAGCACTCAGTCCGCTGCAATCTCCTCGCCTTCCATCTCCGCCTCGACCACCTCGCCCACGTCCTCGGCGGCCTGCTGCGCGTCTACGCCATAGCGCGCCGCCAGCTCCGGCGCAAACCGCGCCATATCGTTCCGCAATCGAATCAAGCTCAGGTCCTTCGACTTCGACTCCAGCATCACGTCGACATCGATGTGCTGAATCGATCGCAGGAACGTGATCGTTTCGAAAGGGTTGTTGTAGTCGGCGTGCCCCGTCCAGATGGGCGGCTGCAGCACCATCTCGATCTTCCCTGTCTTGCGATTCTTGCGCTTCAACTCGCGCATCTCCGTGCGCGCACAGCTGAAGTGCATCTTCGGCCGAACCCCGCTCGGCCATGTGGCGCAGAACCGCTCCAGCGTTTCCACCAGCCCCAGACCTTCCGGGTTGAAGCACCAGTGGTGCTGGTAGTCCCAAACGCATTTGACGCCCGTCGCCTCATGCACCTTCAACACGTCCGCTGCGGAGAAGCGGATGTCATCGTTTTCCAGCACCAGCCTGCGCCGCACCGGCTCGCCCAGCCGCTTCCAGGTCTCCGCCCAGCGCCGCCATCCTGACTCGCGGTCGCCGTAGGCGCCGCCCACATGGACCACCATGATGGCCTCGGGGCCGCACTCCATCAGGTCCAGCATCTCGGCCTGCGAGTCGAGGTCCCACATGCTCTTCTGCGTCAGCTTTTCGCTCTCCGAGTTCAGCACGATGAATTGCGACGGATGAAAGCTCAGTCGCACATCCGCCTCCCGCGCATACCGGCCAAACCGCGCCAGATCGCTCGCCGACTCCTGCACCATGTTGTGAAACTGCGGCATATCCGGGTGCGTCGCGTACGGCGCAAGGTCTGAACCCATCCGGTACATGTGTATTCCATGCTTGCGCAGATAACCCAGCACGTCGCACAGGTAGCCCAATGAAACGCGCAGATGCGGGTTGGCAGAATGCCGGCGCGTATCGCTGGTCTTCAGTCCACCCCCGCCCATCACCTTTACAGGAAAGCCGAGCCGCATGGCCCCGGAAGGAAACGTCAACTGCGGCAAGCCCTCCAGCGCCGCACACTGCGACATGGGCGTGTCCAACATCCGCTGCAACTCCGCCGCTGCAACGTCCTTCTTTGTCGGCGCCTTTAGCTTGGCTTTCTTCTTCGCCTTTTTCTTGACGGAGGTCTTCACATTTCCCTTCGCCTCACCCCTCACCTGCACCGCAGCGCTGCTCTTCTTGTTGTCATTCCCGAAGGGAATCTGCGTTTTGGGCCGCCGCTGTTCAACACTCTTCACCATCACTCCTCACCTTCCATCAACTCCGCCGAGTTGCCCTCCGGACCACTCGTCGCACCTGCCACCTCACTCTCATCGACGACCATCTCATCGCCAAACCCAATCTCCCGGATCCAGCGGTTCCACACCGGCACAGGCAACGCCCCGCCACTCGCTTGATTGTGACCAAGGCCGTAGCTCGTATCCGCCTCAGGCGGCCTGTGTCGTGCCAGGAACTCGATCAGGTTGACCCCCGCCGGGGCCCTCCCCGAAAAGGTCACCCACCCCGGCCGGTAGCCTGTGTTGACACCAAAGATCACGCTCTTTGGGAACCGTCCCCTCCACTGCTGGGCGACAAGCGGGTGTACCTGGCAGCCTGTATGCATCCGGATCGCCACCAGATCTGCGCCCAACTCTTCACGCACGGCCTTGGAAAACCTGGGCGGCTGTTTGCGGGCCAAGGCCAGTGCCTCCCCGACCTCCGCTTTCGCTCGCAGGAGGTCCGCGGTTTCGGGGTATTGGCCGCTGGTCACCTCCTTGGGACCGTCTGCCTTCAGCAGCAGCGCCAGCGCTGCGTCCGCCCGGCCTTCGTCCGTGCGCCGCGGCGCATTCAACAGACTCGTAGCATCGCGCAAGGCGCCGCCACCGAAGCGCGCCTTCGCCGCCGCCAGTTCTGCGAAGGGAGCCTTGTCGCCCAGATCACTGAGCATCGATATGCCGGCCAGCCAAAGCCAGTCCGCCGCTTTCGCCTCCCCCACCAGCGCCCGCGCACACCACCAGCACAGGAGCCCACTCGTCGCCACGTCTTTGCCGTCACCCTCCTCGTCGCCTGTGCCGTAGGACGTGATCAGCGTCGACCCCTCCGGCTGCCCGATGGGTCGATGGTGATCGATCAGCAACAGCGGCACGCCGGCGAGGATGTGGCCGTCCCGGCTGCCCAGATCCGTCACAATCAGACCGTCGATACCCTGCGCAGCAGCCTGCTCCCGCAGGCGGCTCGCGATCTCCTCACCCCAGGCCGACTCGCCCTTGCGCCGGCATTCCCCGTCCACGGCATAGCCTGCCTCCTGCAACGCCCGTATCAGGATCGCGCCCGCGGGCAGACCATCGCCGTCGAAGTCGCAAACCACATAGATCCGCGCGCCCCGCCCGCCAGGCAGATCGGTCGTCCACTTCAGAAAACGCTGCCCTACCTGGTGCGCAAACTCCATCCTCAATGGATGCTGTCCTGCCTGCTCAAGCCACAACGTCCTTGCAGCCGATCAAGCTGGCGGGTGGATGGAGCGGACGATATCCGCAGAAAACTCGTATGCAGAAAGTCATACGCAGAAAAGCCCACTGCGTCGCACGCGCCGATCAAGCCGCCGTTTCATTCTCAAAGTACAAGTACTTTCGCCAGTTCGCGTCCGCGGACCCAATCATGCGCATGATGTGCCTGCTGGTATGCAGCGTGAAGGGGCGCGGTTCGCGCAGCAGCTTCATCTCCGGCAGTTCGTGGAGCAGGTGATTGCCCTTGCGCCGGTTGCAGCTTTTGCAGCAGGCCACAAGGTTTTCCCATGTGGATTGCCCGCCCCGCGAACGCGGCATGACGTGGTCCAGCGTCAACTCCGCCGCCGGTAGCACCAGTTGGCAGTACTGACAGGTGTTCCGATCGCGCAGGAGGATGTTTTTTCGACTCAGGGCCCGCGTCTGGTGCGGGATGCGCCGGTATTCCAGCAACCGAATGACGCTGGGCATTTGCATCACCGCACGGTGGGAGTGCAGGGTCGTGCCCTGCTCCTCTTCTGTGCGCGCTACACCTTTCAGCACGAGCACCAACGCCCGCCGCGCCCCGCAGATGTTGATCGGCTCATAGCTTGCGTTCAACACCAGCACGGGCGTCTGCATCGCAGGCTGCCGAAAGACGCCCGCGCGGATCTCGATAGCCTCCATGCGCGCGGTGCCGGCCACCGGATGGGTCGTGTGATGCACCTTGCCGCTCGCCTTGGTTCGCGCCTGCCCCTTTGCATGCCCAGACTGCATTCCGCCTCCGTCTGTGTTGGTGTCGCGCCCTGTTTTGCTCTGCCCCTAACGCTTGCTCTGCCCTTCTGGTTACCGTGTTCCCGTACGGTGTCATTCCCGTAGCGAGTCTGCGTTCAGCCTTGCCGACGCCGGCACATCCCAGCGGGCAACACTCACCTCTACCGCCCGGATGCTTTCCGGCCGGGCCCGCGCCACGGTCGCCACCCACACCTTGGTCGCCCCGGCGCGCAACAGCACCTTGGCGCACTCGCGCGCCGTTGCGCCCGTGGTCAGAATGTCGTCCACCAGCACCACCTCACGCCCGCGCACGGCCTCCACCTCGCCGACCTGGAAGGCTCCCTTTAACCCGCGACGCCGCTGGTCGGGCCGGAGCGCATACAGGGCCCGTGTGTCCTTGACGCGCACCAGCGCATCGGACCGCAGGATCAGGTTCCAGGCCGGCCGTTGCTTCTTTAGCCGCTGTACGGCGGCCTTGGCCAGCAAGCCGGCTTGATTGAACCCGCGCTGCCGTTCCCGCTCTTTGAACAACGGCACGGGGACAACAACAAGCTCACTTGCTGCTTGCCCGTCCAGCTTCAGCAGGGCTGCGGCCGCGCATTCGCCCAGCACGTGCTCGGCTACGCGGCGCATGCCGCCAAATTTCAGGGTGTGCAGCAGCTCCCGCATCTCGCTGTCATAGGCGGCAAAGGCCACGGCGCCAGCGAATGGCGGTGGTGCCAGCCGGCACACCGTGCACTCCGTTACGCCGAGCGCTGCGGCAAAACGCGCCGACTCCATGCCCAGGGCGTCGCCACAGCGCGAACACATCCGTTCCTCAGCGTCTTCAGCAGCGGCCGCGCGCACCCGCTCCACACACGCGTCGCACACGCGTACCGGTCGAAGCCCCAGCATCGGACCACCACAGATCCGGCAAGTGGATGGCAGCACAGTATGGAGTACATCGGCAACCATCGCCCGGGTAAGGCTTGCGCAACGGCTCACCAGCCCCGTGCGTGTGTGGACCGGAATCGCTGGGCGGACAGCACCTTTTCCGGGCGGCGCTCCGGGAACAGAGGCGGGTGGCCTCTCCGTACCGAGCCGGATTTGCCTTCCGCCTTCGCTGAAGACCCACCTCACCCGCGGGCACCCGCACAGCTGACCATCAGGTCTGGGAGCGCACCATTTGCCCGGAGTATAGGCGTTGTTCCTTCCGGAAGCAATCACCCGCGAGCCGTTTGTGATTCCCGGGCGCCGTCACCTGGGCCCTTCGGTGGAGGTGCGGGGCCGAACTGGCTGTGCTGCTCCATCCGGCGCATCCTGGACCAGATAGCCCCTACGCTGGCGGTCGTTGCCGAAGAACAGCGCGAACACGGCATCTGCAATGAAAGGCTTGCGCCCCATGCACCACACGATCCTCTTCGTTGCGGTAGAAGAACTGCCGGGCGCATGGTCCCGCTTCCGCGCTGTATTCTAGGGGTGCGTGCCCGCCGCCGTTACATCCCCGGCTCTTCCTCATCGCGAACGCGCCCGCACGCGCTCGCGCACCGGCACGCTGCTTTCAGATTACGTTGCGCTGTCCAAACCGCGCGTCTCCGCCATGGTGCTGCTCACGGCAGCAGGGGGGTTCTACCTCGGCTCGCTCGCTTCGGGCATCAGCCCCTTCCATATCGGCCTGCTGGAGGCGCTGTTCGGCATTGCGCTCGTCACCGCGGGATCGTCGGTGCTGAATCAGGCGCTGGAACGCCGCACCGACCGCCGCATGCCCCGTACGGCCTCGCGCCCGATGGCGCAGCATCGGATCGGCCTGGCGCACGGCCTCGGACTCGGCTTCGCGCTGATTGTGGGCGGTTCGCTCTACCTCGCCCTGACCACCAACCTGATCACCGGAACGCTGACCCTGCTCACGGCGGTGGCTTATGTTGCCATCTACACACCGCTGAAGCGGATCACGCCGCTGAATACCTTCATCGGGGCCTTCCCCGGGGCGTTGCCGCCGCTGATCGGCTGGACCGCCGCCCGTGGCCTGATCGAGTGGCCTGCCGTCGCCCTTTTCGCGATCCTTTTCGTCTGGCAATTCCCGCACTTCATGGCGATCGGGTGGCTGTACCGTGCCGACTACGCCCAGGCGGGCATCCGCTTGACGGCCACGGGCTCTGACCCCCGCGAGGCCGCTCGGTCCTCGGCCGTGCAGGCCCTCTTCTGGGTGGTGCTGATGATTCCAGTGAGCCTCTGGCCCACGGCGCTGCACATCACCGGCCTGCCATATGCGCTGGTCGCGCTCGCGCTGGACGCTTTTTATCTGTACGCCACGCTTCGCTTTGCCCGCATCACCAGAAGCTCGGATGCGGCTACCGACCGCGCGCAGGCCCGCGGCCTCCTGAAGGCCTCCGTGCTGTACCTGCCGCTCCTGCTCCTGGCCATGGTCCTGAACGCCCAGGGGCGTCTGTTCTTCTGAAGAGTTTGGCACTCGGTTGTGGCATCGCTTTCAGCCGTGCCATAGCGTCGCAGCGTGATCCGGTCGCGTCTTGTGCCTGAGAAGCGTCCGCCCGTGAAGCTCCTGAGTACCTGGCGGAACAGAACCCGTGTGGTCGGTGTCTATCGTGGAGTGACGCCAAGTTCACTCCCAAAGGCTGCGACGTTACGGCCATCGATCATCCTCCTTTTCGTGGGATCGTTGTTGGTCTCCGGCGTTGTCGGAGGCGCTGTAGTCTACCAACTCTCGCGATCAAGATATGGTACCGAGCTACGCGTAAGGTCACTCACCATCGTGGATGCTCAGCAAAGGCCACGTATTCGGCTAGAGATTGCGGGCAACGAACCAGGGATCACGCTCCTTGGCTCAGAGGGGAAAATCACCGCACAGCTTCTTGTCGAAGACTCCAACAATTCACAGCGAACCTTGCCTGTGAGTCAACCTGCTTCTGAATACCGCTTCAGGTGAGCCGTCCATTGACGCTATGTCGGGTACGCACGAGGGTGGACTTTTGGCGTTCTCGACGCCACATTCCGAAGGCAAGCTCCTCTTGGGTCACTTCGGTATCACGGATGACGGCACCGACGCGGCGATGTGGGGCGTCCAGCTTAACAGCCGCCTGGAGGGGTTCCAGGAACGGCGAAGTATGGGAGTCACTACCTTTGACGGGACGGACAAGGAGCTGTGGTGGCCACAAGTCAAACGTGTTTACCCCATAGAAT
>CAXUIF010000104.1:0-11518 GCA_964250995.1 uncultured Acidobacteriaceae bacterium | reverse complement strand
TGTTATACCCCGTGATCGTGTGGGGATTGGGAGCAAAACCGACCAGCGACGTGGGACTGCTGGAGATGCCATACACGATGTCCGCCCCATTCGCTCCGGGGTGATTGGGGCTGTCATACGCGAAGGTGTAGTTGCCCTGCGTGGGCGGATTGCCGCCCGCATTGGCCGAGATCGCGATCTCTTCCTGATTGAAGTTCAGACCATAGCCACCGCGCAACACCAGCTTGCTCTTCAATAGGTCTGGGCTCCAGTTGAAGCCGATCTGCGGCCCGAAGTTGTTCTTCTGTGGCGTGTACAGGTTGCCGCCCACGCGAATGTTAATCCCCGTGAAGGCCGACGACCCCGTCCCGAACTGTACCGCACTCAGGTTGTTCTGCTTGGTCGTGAGCGAGCCGAAGTAGGAGTACCGAAGGCCCGCGTTGATCGTCAGGTTGGGTCGCGCTTTGAAGCCGTCCTGGACAAAAAAGCCGAACAAATTTTCCCGGTCATCGGACCGAACACCGCCGGGCAAACCTGTAACGGTGTTGAAGGACCCTCCCTCCTGCCGCGGCGCATCGTTCAAAAAGTCCCAGACGTTGTAGAAAGCAAAGTTCGGCCGACCGATGGGGTTGTTCAGGTAGTGCAGATTGGTGACCTCGCCACCGAACTTCACCGTATGCCGCCCCGCAACTTTGGTCGCCACATCTTTGTACCCGAAGGTCCACTGGTTCAAGTCGCTGCCCAGTGTCGAGCCAAACTGGCCTAACGTAATGGACCCAATCTGGTCGAGGGTGTCCTGCGGCAGGCCCACGGGCTGCTGCGGATTGCTGGCAATCTCGTTCCATCGCCAGCCCGCGGCGTTGGCACGCGCCTCATTCAGGAAGTTTGGCGAGAAGGTGTGGTTCCAGATCACCGAAAACGCTTCATTGATCTGGTCATGGATGAAGTAGTTGTAGTTGCGTGCGCCGCCGTTATAGGTCGTGTTGCCCTGCGGCACCCAATAGATCGCAAACGCTAGGTGATCCTTCTTGGTCACATCCGAATCGGCGCGCCCGTTGTACTGCCGGTAGTAGGAGCTGTACGGATTGGAGGTGGCGTACTCGGCGATGTCGGCCACGTTGGATAAGCCGCTCCCCAGGCCGCGCGTGATCGGAGTCCCGCCCTCAGTCGGGTCCGGCCTTCCCAGCGGCAAGGCCAAGGGCGAGCCGATGTTGAGTCCCTGCCCCGCAATCGCATGGCAGTTCACGCCCTCAGTCAGCCCCGCATCGGCGCAGACCACCGGGATCTGCGCAATCGACTGCACAGCGCTCCCTGGAAAGGTGAGGAACTGCTTGGAGATGCTGTTCGCCGGTCCCAATGCCTCGAAGGCCGGCGTCTCATACCACCCAATCCCCGTGTTGGTGGAGTTGTTCGGGTCCGACTCAAAGGCAAAGAACGCGAAGACGCGATTCTTCAGGATGGGCCCACCCAGACTGCCGCCATACTGATTGAACCGCTGCGTATCCCGCAGTGGCGTGCTGCTGGGTACACGCCGCTGGTATGCGTTCAAGCCCGGCCGATGAATCGCGATAAATGCGCTGCCGTGCAGCTGATTGGTTCCGCTCTTGGAGGTGACCTCGGTCTGCGCGCCGCTGAACCGGCCGTTCTCGGCGTCGTAGTCGTTCGTGATGATGCGCACGTTGTCGACCGACTCTTCCGACGGCGTGATCACGGTCGTGCCGCCCCAGACCGCGCTTACAGTGCTTATGCCGTCGATTGAGATGCCATTGTTCTCGTACTGCTGACCGTTCGCGTTGGCCTGCGGTCCGTTCTCCGTGGGCGGTGCGCCCCCTGCACCCGAGCCCCCGGGTCCCTGGTTGCCCGGCCGGTTGTACACGCCGCCGCCCGGTCCCTGCGAGCCGTCGCTCACCGCACCCGGTACCAGCTGCGTCAGCGTAAACACGTCGCGGTTGATCGACGGCAGATGTTGAATATCGTTGCTGGTGATCGTCGCGCCGATGTTTGCTGTTTCCGTGTCTACCGCTGCGACCGTGTCGCCGGAAACGGTCACCGTGGTATCCGCCGCGCCCACTTCGAGCTGCACATTCACCGAGTTCGCCTGCTCCGGGATGATCTGCAGGTCGTTGACCACCTTGGCCTTGAATCCGGGCGCGGTCGCCGACAGATTGAAGTGATCCGGCGGCAGCGCGTTGAAGTTGTACACGCCATCGGCACTGGACGTAGCCGTCAGCACCTTGTTGGTGGCCTGGTCGGTCAGCGTAACCGTGGCGCCGGGCACCGCGGCACCTGAAGTATCCGTCACCGTGCCCTGGATGGAGGCGCGAAACTGCCCACGCGCAAGTCCACCCGCAAAGGCCAGCATGAGGGGCGCAACCCAGCGCGCCTGGAGCCTGCGGCGCCGACTTAACGCTTTCGTTCTTCGTGCCTTTGCGGCAGATCGCATAGAGGGCCTCCCTGGAACACCAGTCAAAGGTCCGCACCCAAACCACCGTGCAATCCTGCAGGGCGATCCGCTCACAGAGTTCAGGGCGGGCAAACGTTTGACTTGTCCGGCACTATGCGCCTCCTCCCTCCCTCATGTCAAGTGTCGATTCGAGGGGTGAACCTTACCCAGCCTGGACCGGTCTCGCCCTTCAGCCATGCCACCCCAGCTTCCGGCAGGCTTTCGCGTGGAGTCCAGGGCTGGACGCATCGCGTGCGAGGGCCCCGGCTCGCCCATCTTCCTACGGCTTCCGTGCCGCCTTGCGCTGCTGCAACGACCACGCCAGGTTGTTTCTGGCCAGCTCAAAATCCGGACGCAGGGCCAGCGCATGCTGCGCCGCGTCGATCGCCTCATTCCACCGCGCCAGCGCCTCGTCGCCTGCGGCAATGTTGTTCCAGGCCTCCGCCGACCGCGGATCGCGGGCCAACGCCTGCTGCGCCGCCTCAATGCTTTCTGGGTACTTGCCGGCCTGGTTCAAGGCCAGCGACAGATTCACGTAGTCCATTGCAGCTTTGGCATCCGGTCCAGGCTCTGCCCCGCTCCTTGCCGCTTTTTGCGCCTGGAACCAGCGCAGGTTATTCGCCGCGATCGCCAGTGCCGGGTTCAGCCTTAGCGCCTGTTGCGCGGCAGCGATGCCCTGGTCCCACTGGCGCAACGCGCCATAGCCGGCCCCCACATTGTTCCAAGCCTCCGCCGACCGCGGGTCCAGCTGCAGTGCCGCCTGCGCCTCGACGATGGACCGCTGATATTGCCCCGCCCGATACGCCGCCAGGGACGCATTGATCCGCGCCGCCACCGCCGGGGGCGCACCGGTCCGCGTCGTTCCGTTCAACACGGCGATGGCTGCCGCATCGCCTGGAACCACGGCCAGGGTCGTCTGCGCCAGCGCGCGGGCCGCTGCCGTATTTCCCACCTGAGTGTAGGCGGTTAGCAGAAGGTCGCGCTGCATGGTTCTCTGCCCGTTCCGTGCCACCGCAACCTCTAGTTGCGTGGTCGCCTCGCTCAGTCGCCCGTGCGCCAAAAGCCACCGGCCGTAGTAGGCGTGGGTTAGGTCATCCTCGGGGGCCAACGCCACGGCGCGCTGGAAGTGCCCTTCGGCTACGGCTGTCAGCGCAGGCTGCCCCGCATCGGCGAGCAACCCATTCACAACGCCGAGGTTTACTTCCAACGTGGCGTAGTTAGGCGTGTACTGGAGCGCGCGCGTGAACAGCGCGAGCGCCCCCGCAAGGTCGCCGGCGTTCATCCGGGTCAGGCCGTAGATCATCAGCCCGCGGCCATTGTGCGGCGATTTGGCAACGTCGTCGGCCCACAGGCTCGCTTCGGTATGCCACACCGCATTGCGCCGGTGCGCGCCCCACGCGTAGCCGCCCAGCAGCACACAGCAACAGGCCGCCGCTGCCGTCGTCAGCCCTCTTCGGTGTCGCTGCGACCGCGCGACCAAACGCTCGTAGCCCAGATGAAGCGCCCAAACTACCGCCAGCATGAGGCCCGGAAACGAAAAGAACATGCGGTGGTCGTTTTCGACCTCGCTCAGGGTATAAAGCGACGTCGGCAGCTGCGTCAGCACAAACCACAACAGGCCATAGGCCACGGGGTACAGCCGTCTCCGGCGTGCCGCGTACAGTGCGGTGGCGAGCAGTCCCGTCACAAACAGGAGACCTGCAAGGGCAGCCGCATGGAACGCCGCAAAGGGCTGCAGGTCGGTATCGACGTTCAGGTGCAGCGGCAGGAACAGCGCACCGCCGTAGCGCAGCCAAACGAACGGTTGCGTCAGGCGATACGCCGTCGCCGACAGAATCGTAGGAGCATACGTCCTGGGCGTTACCACAGCCTGCAGCACGAGCAGCAGGCCCGTCGCTGCAAGGGACGGAACCGCCGCAAGAAGACTTGCTCGCCAGCGCCGTCTCAGATCCAGGTTTTCTTCCTCAAAGAAGTACACATACAGCAGAAGCAGCAAGGGAAACACCGCAGCGGGCGGTTTGGACAGCATCGCGCCTGCGAACGGCAGCAGGTACCAACCGTATCGCCGCCGCGCCGGAAAGCGAGCAAACACATACAGCCCCGCGACACAGCCCAGCGTGCAATACAGGTCGCCGCGTTGGATCACATAATTCACCGTCTCGGCAATGGCCGGATGCAGGCCGAACCAGGCCGCTAACCCAAGCGACAACCAGCGGTGCTCCGTGGAAGGCTCTATGCGGTCAAACAGGTCCTGAGCCCAGAGCCTGAGCAGCGCCACGAGCACCAGAAACCAGAGGAAGGTGCTGAGGTGAAACCAGAAGGGGTGATAGCCATGCGCCAGCGCATAGTCGAAGGCTAGTGAAGCGGTGACAACGGGCCGGTAGGTCTGATTGGCGGGCAGCACACTGAAAGCAGTCGCGTCCGTGAGGATGCGGGGCAGGTTGCTGAGCGAGCGAACAGCTGGGTTGTCGGTCACGGTATGGAAATCGTCGAAGTGGAACTCGTTCTGGAAGGAGTTCGCGTAGGTAAGGCACACTGCGAGCAACAAAACGGCGAGAGGCAGATGGCGTTGGCTCAGCATCCAGGGGAAGACTCTCCCGCATCATAACCGGCCTTTTGCCTGTCCCTCACCAATGCCATGCCTGGGTCGTTTCGCCAAGGCCTCCGCGCGTTAACGTCCGTCGGCATCGCGCTTGGCCCGTCGCCGCGCTGCAAAACGCGAGCCGCCCAGCCCGAACGTGCCCGCTACCGCGAAGCCGAGAATCCCCGCCAGCACCACAATCGTTACCACCAGCGAGATCCCCGCCATAAGCGCCGCCACCGCAGCCGAAAGGCAGGCCTTGATCACGGCAAAGATGGTGTGAATGATGACCACGACCCTGGGCTCCTGATCTGCTGGAAGATCTGCATGTGAGTTCGCTGGCTCGATGTGAATTCGCTGGCTCGCGCCGCGGTATGGCGCCAGCGGAGCCGCTAGCGACTCTGTACCAGCACACGCTCCTGCTCATCCCAGCGTACCTGCACCTGCATGCCCAGCGTCGCGAGCCAGGCCATCACGCGAGCCACGCTCTCCTCAGCCGTGTGCTCGCCGCGTACCAGGACGCCCTCGGTGCCGATCTGATCGCCGAACGGCTCCAACCCCACGCACTGCCCAGGCCGATACGTGCACGAAGCCAGGTCGTAGATGCTCAGACGCGTGGGTGTGCAGAACACGGTGCGCGGCGGCGCCATGCGGTCCATCATGCTGAAGATCTCCAGCTTGGACTCGAGTTCATCGGGCACGAAGTCGATGGCCACGTCCGCAGCGCGCACCGCCTCCTCCACACTGCCGGCCAGCGTCAGCCGGCTTTCCAGGGGTTCCGCCGCGTCCGCGATCTCCTGCGCGGCTTTGCGCAAGTTCGACGACAGCACATCTTCCAGCACCACCGCGTACCCCGCGCACGCACAGCGCAGCGCAAAGGCACGTCCGCGCGGCCCTGCGCCAATCACGGCAACGCATCGGAAGGGCTCGACCGGAGAACTGGCTGGAAAGAGAGAATCGGCCACGGACGGCTTACTTGGCCTCGAGGGCCTTCACCACGGAGTCGTAGCTCGGATCAGACTGCTGAATGTGAGCCACCACACGCTCGCGTTCTTCCGGCGTCAGCACCGGCATCACGGAAAGAATCCGGCGCAGGGTGACTGAGATGTCATCAACGTAGTTCATGGTGCGAATTGCTTCTCCAGACAGGGGCACAGCAGTCTCCTTGGTTAGCCTTCAGTGTACTCGTTCGGGTGCCGCGACTCGCTACGCCTTCAACGTGTGGCGCCTTCTTCCAGCCGGAGGTGCGCCTCATCGGTCGGGCCGCCTGCGCCGGGGCCCTCGATCCGCTTCTGCTTCCCGTCGCGGTCGGTCATCTCCACAATCGCTGCCAGTTTGGCTGCGAAGTCCGGATGCAGCGCCTCGCGACCGTAGCGCCACGCCCAGTTACCCTCCGGCGCCGCGGGCGTATTCATTCGGCCTTCGCTGCCCAGGTGCAGGATGTCCTGCAGCGGAAGGACGCAGGTGTTGGCGACGGACGTTTCAGCCAGTTTGATCAGGGTCCAGCAGACCTCCGCGTCATGCTCGATGTGCCGCGTGTAGATCTGCACATGCTCACGCTCGTCCGGGGTTGTGTCCTCGCGCCACCAGCCCAGCGTCGTGTTGTTGTCATGCGTACCGGTGTACACCACCGTGTTGGGAACGTAGCGATGCGGCAGATACAGGTGCCCTCCCGCCTCCGCAAACGCGAACTGCAAAATTCGCATTCCGGGCATGCCAAAAAACTCCCGCAGTTCATCCACCTCCGGCGTGATGACGCCAAGATCTTCGGCAAGAAACGGCAGCTCGCCCAGGACCTCCTTCAGGCGGAGAAACAGCGCGTGCCCGGGCGCTTTTACCCACTGGCCATGGATCGCCGTCTCTTCCTCGGCGCTGATGGACCAGTACGCTTCGAAGCCCCGGAAGTGATCCAGCCGCACACTGTCATACAAGGCCAGCGCCCGGCGAAAGCGCGCAATCCACCAATCAAAGCCATGCTCCTGGAGCAGCGCCCATTTGTATAGCGGATTGCCCCAACGCTGCCCCGTCGCGGAAAAGTAATCCGGTGGGACGCCGGAGACGCGTATCGGCCTGCGGTTCTCATCCAGCTCGAAGATCTCCGGATGCGTCCACACATCGGCGCTGTCATAGGACACGAAGATGGCTACATCTCCCAGGATCTGGATCTTGCGCTCCGCACAGTAGGCACGCAGCGCCGACCATTGCTCCTGAAAGAAAAACTGCACCACCTGCTCGACGGCCAGTTCGCGCCCGGCCTCGTTCAGGGTCGCCGTGATCGCGTCAGGGGTACGGAAGGCGTATTCCTGGGGCCACTCATTCCAGGTCTTAAATCCGAAGCGACGACGCAGCACGCTGAACAGCGCCCAGTCGGTCAGCCAGGAGGTGTTCTCCTGGACGAACCGCTGGAACCGCGCTCGGTCCTGAGGTCCAGCCGCGTCCAGGAAGTTCGCCGCAGCTTCTTCCACCAAGGGCAGTTTCCGCTCTACTACGGCCCCGAAATCGCAGGGTCCATCGTGCCCCGGCAAACCCGCGATGCGATCCGCGGCAATCCAGCCCTGCTCCGCGAGACGCTCCAGACTGATCAGCGTGGCGTTGCCCGCAAAGGCCGAAAGCGCCGAATACGGCGAGCTGCCGTACCCTGTCGGATTCAACGGCAGCACCTGCCATAGACGCTGTTTGGCCGCGACCAAAAAGTCGACAAACCCATAAGCGGCCGGTCCAAAGTCGCCGATGCCCCCGTAGGACGGCAACGACGTTACATGCAACAGCACACCGGAAAGCCGCTCGGCGTTCATCAGGTCTCCACGGCGTGCGCGTTACGTCCCACCCCGCCTCGTCCCTAGGACGTGCGCGGGCCACCACGGGATGCCGCATGGTGACCCTGCTCTGTGCACCGGCTCTGTGCGTCGGCTTCGTGTCTCGACTTGTCCTTTCGCCGCAGCGCGAAAACGATCTGCTTCGGGGCGGGGGCGATTCTCTAGCTCACCGGTAGCCCGGATGCGGGCTTGCGGCTGTACACAATGGCGCCCGCGTTCTGGTACCGCTGCAGGAGCATGCCCGCGAAGACGTTGAAGGCTTCCTCGCGCTTCTCGTCCAGCAGCTTATCGCGCGTCGCCCCGAGGTTTTGCGCGACCTCCGCCGCCGACGGCTGATCCAGCTCCAGTAGTTGCGCGACCACACCGTTCTGTCCCGCGTGGATGGGCGGCGAGATCCCCCCCTTAGGCAAGGTGAAGATCACGGCTGCTTCGCCGCTCATCGAGCCCACATCCTGCACCTGTCCCTCGCGCGACACCAGATCGCTCGTCTTGACCGGAACATTCATCTCCGCGGCAGCCTTGTGCAGATCGCCCAGCTGCTTGGCGCGGGCATCCAGCTTCTGCATTTGCGCGTTCAATAGCTCCGGCGCCTTCTGGTCGCGGTAGTCGTCCAGCACATGGCTCTTCCAGTCGGCAAACGCCGGCGCATGCGCGGCTCTCACATCCACGACCTGGAACACCGCGTTGCCCTCCCCGGTGGAGGCCGTCTGCGGCGCTGCGCCCTTGGCAGCTCCGAATGCCGCACCCAGCAGGCTCGATGAGTCCGGCAGGCTGGGGATCGTGCCGTTGCGGCCGAGGTAATCGGTCGTCTGCAACTGCAGCGAATGCGCTTTGGCCGTCGCCGCCATGCCGTTCTTTGCCGCTTCACCAGCGAGTTGGCTTGCATAGGCGCTCTGCGCCGCCACGAACTTCTGCGCGGACAGCTTGCCGCTGATCTCATCTCTCACGTCGGCAAGGCTCTTGGTCGTGGCTGCCTGCTTCTGTTCGGTCTGGATGACGTGGTAGCCGAACTGCGACCGGACCACATCAGACGTCTGCCCCGGGCTCAGGGCCATCGCCGCCCGCGCATACGCCGGATCCAAGCTGCTGGTTGGAATCAGCGGCAGCTCGCCGCCCGAGTCCTTGCTGCCCGGGTCTTCGGAGTTCTTCTTGGCCAGCTCGGCAAAGTTCGCTCCACCCTTAAGCTGCTTGAGCAGATCCTCGGCCTTGGCCTTTGCCGCTGCATCGGCTTTTGCGTCTGCGCCCTTAGGCACCGTGATCAGGATGTGCCGCGTCTTCACCTCTTCGGGCAGCTTGTACTCGTCCTGGTGTGCGCTGTAATACGCCTGGACGTCGCCATCCGTCACCTTGGGGACGCCGCCCGGCAGGTTGGAGCTGTCGAGGGCGAAAAAGTCGATCTTCCGCGCCTCGGGCACTGCCGTCGCATAGCGCGCCGCATTGCTCTTGAAGAACTGCTCGAGCTCCGCGTCGCTCGGGCTGATCGTCTTCTTCAGATCGGTCGCCGACAGCACGGCGTAATCAAACTTCGCCTTTTCCCCCTGCTTCAGGTACGCGTCGCGCGCAGCCTGCTCGGACACCGTCATGCTGCCGGTCACCAGCGCTTGCAACCGCTGCAGTTCCATGTCCGACTTCACCTCGGACTCGAACCTCAGTACGGACCGTCCCGCCTCACCGCCAAAGTGCTGCGCGATGAAGTTCTCGTAGGCCTGCTGGCCGATGAACTGGCCGTTCGGAAACAGGTATTGGCTGAGCGGTCCAGTCTTGAACTCGCGCACCAGGTCGTCGTTGCTTACCTGCAGGCCCAACCGGTCGGCCTCGCGGACCAGCACGGCGCGTTCCACCTGCTGCTGCCCTGCCTGCGGCATCACCAACGGCAGGTACATCTCCGGCAGCTGATTGCGCTGCAGCATCACCCGCGCCATGTTTTCCACTTCGGTGTTGCTGACCGCCGTACTGTCGGTGCCGAAACGCCCGAACCAGCCGGGCGTCCGCACGGTTGCGAAGTTGGTCCCGTTGTTGGCCGTGCCGTTGTCGAAGATGCCGGGCACCAACGTCACCACCATCGCCAGGATGGCCAGTCCGATCACAACGCCAAAGATCGCCTTGGTGGCGCGATTATCCTGCTGAAGACTACGAATCATGTCCGGGGATTTCCTTCTCGCTTACCTTGAACGCCTGTGGCGCCGCGCAAAGAGCGTGCGTCGGCTGAAAAAGCGCCAGAACGCGAGCCAAGCTCCCCGACAGTATAGATCAGGCACGGAATCTGCCGGCCCGCTCCCTTGCGCGGTACTCTGTTTCAGCCTTGGTCGCCAGCCTCACGATCGCGTCGTCTCTCGTGCTTCCCAACGTCGCGAGCGTGCTGCGGCATGCCCTGCCGCGCACGCCGGACCCTGCCCTCCTGATCGCCACGGCCGGCCTTTGCCTGATCGCCCTTGAGCTGAACCGGCCCGGGCTGATCCTGCCTGGCGCACTTGGGCTCCTGCTGGTGCTGTTAGCCGCCGCGACCCTGCTTCAGTACGGGCTTCGGCCCTCCGCGCTGGGGCTGCTTGGAGCCTCCGCTGGCGTCTTCGCGACCAACCTTCGCTTCAGGATACCGGGCTGGCTTCTCGCGATTTCCATCCTCGCGCTCATCGCAGGGCTGCGGTTTCTGCTGGCCGCCCGCGCCGCCACGCAGGTGCATACAGCGGCGGCGCTGGGCTGCGGCACCGGATTAGGCCTGCTCGCGGCCCTTCTGTCTCGTATTGCGCACCGCGCGCACCGCGCGAAGGCGGTAAACTAAACCTCGGCTGCAACCTGCGCCGGAGCTCGCCTTCTTTGATTCGTTCGTCCATGCTTTGTTTCGCCGCGAGCCTCGTTCTGGCCGCAACCGGTGCCTCCGCCCAGACCAAGCTGCAGCAGCAGCTTTCCCATGTCGACCTGGGCGTGCAGGCCGTCGGTGAGTTTTCCAGCACCGCCACCGGTCCGGTGACCATCCCTGCCAACGACCAGGGCACACCCGTCTCGATCTCGCCGTCCAACACCATCGGCGCGCTCGTGACCATCCGTTACACCCCGCGCCCGTACGTCGGGGCAGAGTTCAACGGCGGCTACGCCCGGTACTCCGAAAACTTCAACGTCCAGCCGCTCACCATCCAGACCCAGGCCGATGAGTTCAGCTTTGGCTACCTTGTGACCCCGCCGTACACCGTCTTCGGCGTTCGGCCCTATGCCTCGGCCGGTGTCGGGGGCCTGCGCTTCGCGCCTACCCGGGGCGGCGGACAGGGCGCACCGTCGCAGGGACGATTCCTGACGTACTACCATGTTGGCGTCCAAAAAGACCTGATCCGCGACACCTTTGGCGTTCGTGTCGGATTTCGCCAGCTCTTCTACGTCGCGCCGGACTTTTTCCAGAACTACATCACCATCAACAAGCGCGCGTCGACATCTGAGCCGGTCATCGGCTTTTACCTGCGCTTCTAACTTAAGGGCTCTCCGTTCCCGCTTCCCGTATTCCCACCATTCCCATGGATCACCTTCTGCATGACGAAGAGCATCCCCGGCACGAGCGCGAGCTGACGCTGAGCACCGGCGCGATCCTTGGGATTTTTCTCGGTCTGGCCGTGCTTTGCGGCGGCTTCTTCGGTTTCGGCTACAACGTCGGCCGCAAATCCGCTCCCACACCGCTCAGCCTCAGCGACGTGCCGCCCGACACCACACTGC
>CAXUIF010000103.1:0-11617 GCA_964250995.1 uncultured Acidobacteriaceae bacterium | reverse complement strand
GCGTCAACATGTCGAGGCCAAACGCGACTGCCCCACCTGCCAGCAGAACAAGGCCTGTTACCTCGCCGGGGACTCGTCTTCGCCGCAACCATCTTGCCGAGAGCGCAGTCAGCAGCAACCCCGCCGCTACACCATACAACGCGACAGGTTGAAAGCGAAGTGCTGTACTGATCCCCGGTTCGCGCACAGCCCAGGGCAGTGTCGAAGGCATCCCCACCTCGGATCCATCCAGCGCCTGCCCAAGTTCAAGAAAGGCTCCTAACAGAGCCGCAGGCGCGGCGTAAAGATCGGTCGCCGCCCATCGATTCAGGCCTTTGCGCCGTCCGTACACTGCCACCATCAACGCAGCCACGGCCATGCCGCCGGGCGTCAACGAGGGCAGGCTCAATACCAGCAGCGGGTACCGCATGAACGCAAGCGGATCGTGCAGAATCAGCAGCAGGCGCGAGGCCAGAAAGCAGCTCAGGATCGCAAACAAACCAAGGTTCCACACCTCGTCGGGATCCGCCCCGGTGTGACGAGCCAACCGGCGCGCGAAGGTCATCGCGAGCACCAAACCTACCGCCGCACAGGAGCCGTAAACGGAAAGACGCAGCGGGCCGAATCGCAGCGCAGGCACAACGGCAAACACCGCAAGCAGCATGGGAAGGGACATCCGGCGGAGGGTCGTATGGGAGCTACCCGGGGCGTTATCGGGAGAACAAGGGTAGAGGAGACCGACCCACGGGGCCGTGAAGCGAAGCGCCGGTGAACCCGTCCTAAGACGGCGGAACCCAGCCGTGGCTCTTTAGGCATTCCGGACTGGCGGACACTGCACACCAAGCCATGTATACGAGCCAGGTCCCTGGTTCAATGAATGTTGGTTCAACCAGCGTGGATCACCCCACCTGCTTTGCAGGCCGGTCCCTCTGCATCGGATGCTACCCGGCATGGCCGCTCTGCGCAAGTTGGCCGGGTGGCGCTTTCGCGTAGCGCTCCGCCTTGGCGGGTCAGCGGTCTTCCTTTTGCGCAGTGACCCCTTAAGCGTACAGAAGATCATCAAAGCTTCGTGTCTCCGCCCGGCGCCCCCTTCTTCACATCCTCTGGAATTGCAATCCGCTCGAAGTCCGCAGCCAGCTTCTGCAACCCAGCGGCCACCTCCGTCCCGGCTAGCGGTTTGCCGTGCCCTGGGGCCACCGTCTTTGGTGCCAGAGCTGCCAGCTTGCGCACACTCACCTGCGCCGCGCCCCAATCCGATGTGAAGTAGCTCGGCGGTCCATGCAACTCTGCAGGCTGCGTAATGTTTGCAGCGAAGAAGCTCTCCGGCTTGGTTGTGCAGAATGCATCCCCGACCAGCAACGTCCCGTCGCTTTTCCGAAAGAAGCTCACATGCCCTGGCGTATGGCCCGGCGTATGGATCAGCGTCCACCGGGGCATCTCCACCAGGCTCAGGCTTTCGCCCTCGCCCGGCAACGCACGCAAGCGCGAGCCGAAGTCGACCGGACCACGCGGCAGGGTCGGCGACAAAAGGGGCATCACGCCCCCGCCTGCCTTCCAATCCGGTGCCGGGTACTCCTGTTCTCCGGTCAGGTACGGAAATTCCAACGGATGCGCATACACCGGCACACCCCACGTCTCCGCAAGCTCATGGGCCGCACCGACGTGATCGAAGTGCCCATGCGTCAGCACGATGGCGTTTGGCGGGCCGCCAAAGGTCGTCTCCGCCCAGGTCTTGATACGTCCCGCGGACAGGGGAATAGCCGCGTCGATCAACGTCCAACTGCCGTCCTCATGCGTCACCCCGAAGACATTTACAAACGTGATCTTCAGGCCATTCAACCCCGGCGCAACCGCGTCCATGGGCACCACCAGATCTTCGCTCAGCTCCACCTTGTCCATCGTCTACGCCTCTGCGACAGTTGGACGCGCCTCGGGCCATCCACGACACTGCCGCAGTGCCGGACCCGGACTAGTTTCCAGCCTGGGAGCGGAAACCAGCCGCGCTTGCTGTGGTGTCTTTGCCCGCCTCGCGCGTCTTGGCAAGCAGCTTTTTCAACTTGCCCTCCACGTCGGAACCTGACCCCATCCTCTCCGAGGTCAGCACGCCGTCGGAGTCGATGGTGAAGTAGCGTGGGATCGAGTCGACCGCAAACTGTTCCGTGAGTTTGTGGTCCGCATCCCGGTACTGCATCCACGTCATCTCGTTCTGGGCGATGAAGGCTTTCCACTTCGCTTCATCCTGGTCCCAGCTCACGCTGAGGATCACCAGGGGCTGCCCGGCGAACTCCTTGGCAATCTGCCGCAGGTGCGGTAGCTCCCGATTGCACGGACCACACCACGTCGCCCAAAAGTCGATCAGGACCACGCGTCCGCCCATCGCATCCAGATTGACCTTCGATCCGTCCAGCGCCGTCACCTCGAAGGCCGGGGTCATCTTGTGCAGGGACAGTTCAGGGTTTGCAGCAAAGTGCTCGGCCCGCAGCCTGGCCGGATCCTGGGCGCCGGCACAGCTCACGCATTGCATGAAGTCCGCTTTGGCCTCATCCATCCTGCCCAGTTTGGCCATCACCTTGCCATCCAAGGACAGCGCCCCCGCGTTCTTTGGATAGTGGCTGAGCGACCTTTGGAGAACGGCATGCACCGCCTCCAGCTTTTCAGGTTTCGGTTTGTCGCCGGCAGCCTGAAACAGCGCCCACGCCTGGCGGAACTCGGCAACCGACTTGGCCGCAGGATCAGGGGCGAGCAGGCTCATTGCCTCCGAGGTGTTGGCCGCGTCCTTGAAACTTCCCGTGCCCAGCTGCGCCGTATACAGGTCCCCGAGACACTCCAGCGATTGTCCTCCGGCGAGTTTGTTGGCCTTCTTGAAGCTGTCGGCCGCAAAGCCGAACTGCTTCCCTTTAGCGAACGCTGTGCCCTCGGCCATGGCCGCCTGAAACTTCGGGTCTGACGCATACGCCGGCGCGCTCGTGCCGGCACGTTTCGCCTCTGTAGCTTGGGCCACAGTCTGCGAAAGCAGGCAAAGCCCGGCGAGCAGGCCGGAGAAAACGGACGCACAAAGACGCAAACGCACCAGCCGCATGAATCGCCTCGGAAGATCTGCGACCCATCATGATAGGGAACGGCGTCCCGCGCAAGAGTCCTTTGGTAACGTCAGCCGACCTTGCGCTCGTCCAGAACCTCGTCCAGCATGCCGGCCAGCGAGCCTGTGCGACTGCGCACGTTGCTTTGCGCCTGGTTCATGTTGCCGGCAAGCGCGTCAAAGCGCGCCCGCAGGGTCGTCAGCTCGTCCGCAATGTTCAGCGCCGCCAGTACCGCCACACGGAGCGAATCCACGGTCGCGCCATGGGCCGACACCGCCCGCATCTTGGCATCCACGACTGCGGCGAGCCGTTCGATGTGCTGCGGGTCGGTGCCCCGCAGTTGATACACCTGGTCGTAGATCTCCACCACCACAGCGCCCGCTTCGCGCATGGCCAACTCTGCCCGCGACATCTCCGCCGCACTCTTTGCTGCCTGGTCCGCCAACGTTCTCCCCTGATCTTTCTCTGCCATTGCTAAAAAAGCGCGTCCATCTGCGCGAGCAAGCGATCCACGCGCCCGCGCACCACCTCCCGATCCCGATGGTAGGTCTCCAGCTCCGTTTGTGCGGTGCTGTTGGCTTCCTCCAAAGAACGCAAACGCTCCTGCAACGTCGCGATCTGCGCTTCTGCAGCGTTCCGCTCCGCTTCCACCGCAGCGCGGGCATCGCGCTCGCGTCGGATCATCTCCACCGCCTGCAAGACCTTGGCCTCGAGCGCCTGGAACTCATCTGCGCTGATTATGCTGACCGCGCCGTCGCCGGTTGTTTCGCCGTCCATCGCGCCCCTTTGCCTGTTACAAATCGCGCTTGCCGAGCGCCATTCCCGTTGCAGTATAGCGATCCACCCAGTGGAATCCTCGTACTGAATGGCAAGAGGAATCTTTCTGCATCCCTCTTCGCCATACCGGGGTCTAAGCCGTGGCGTGTTCAACGCTGTACCTGTCAAAAGGAGTCTTTATGCCGAAGATCGCAATCGTGTACCACAGCGGGTATGGCCATACAAAAAAGCTCGCCGAAGCCGTCGAACGCGGCGCCAAAAACGCCGGTGGAGAGACCACGTTGCTCAGCGTCGACGACCTGGGCAAGGATGCCCCGGGCTGGTCCACGCTGGATGCTGCGGACGCCATTATCTTTGGCAGCCCCACCTACATGGGCGGCTATTCCGCGCCCTTCAAGACGTTTATCGACGCCGGGAGCTCCCGGTGGAGCGCACAGGCGTGGAAGGACAAGTTCGCGGCCGGGTTCACCAACTCAGGGTCGTATTCGGGCGACAAGCTCAATACGTTGACCAGCCTGGTGATCAACGCCATGCAGCACAGCATGATCTGGATCGGTACCGGCCTGTTGCCGCCGATGTCCGACGACCCCGAAGGTCCGCATGGCGCGGATACGATCAACCGCTTGGGCTCGTTTACCGGTGCGATGAGCCAGTCAAGCGCCAAGCTGGGTCCCGACCTTGCGCCGCCCGCCGGCGATCTGCGTACGGGCGAGTTGCTCGGCGAGCGCGTGGCCACACTGACCGCCAGGTTTCTGGGTAAGGCCTAAGCGCGCTGCTTGCCCCCCAGCTCCGTCAGGGAACGCGTGATCTGCTCCGACCACGCGTTGAGCTCGTCTTCCGTGAGGGTGCGCTCGTTGGACTGGAATACGACCCGCGTCAGCAACGAGTACTCGCCTTGGGGCACAGCCTTGCCCTTCGCGTCGCGAAAGATCTCCACCGGGCGCACCTCGTGCAGTGCGCCGGGGGCGACTGCGCGCACCCGAAGTTCTATCGCTGCCCAGGGCACGGCGTTGGGAAAGAGGAACGAGAAATCCCGTTCCGCAGCTTGAAAGCGCGACACCTCGCGCAAGGGGGGCTGCCGCAACGGGGTACGGAGCAGGTGCGTCGCCTCCACTTCGGCCAGCACACAGGTTTGCCGCACCTTTCGCACGGCCGCCTCGGTGTGGCTTAGCTCTCCGAAGACCCCTACCCTGGTTCCGTCCAACAGGACGTGTGCGCCTCGACCTGGTTCGATCCAGGCGGGAAGGGGTTCTGCGTCCGTCTCAGCCTGAAAGGCGAGATCGCCCTGAAAGCGCCCGAGAAGTACCTCCAGCGCGCCTTTCACCTCGAAAAGCAAAACGTCTGCTCCGCAGTGCAGGGCACTGGCCGTCGCGCCGCCTGCCGCGCCCAGCGCCAAGCCGGGTTGCTCGTGCACCTGCGCCGTGGAGCCCGTGAACACGGTCCCCAACTCAAACAGCCGCACCTTGCTGACGTCGCGGGCCAGGTTGCGGGCGAGCATGCCCGCCATGCCGGGCGCCAGCGAGGGCCGCAACAGTCCGGCTTCCTCGCTGAGCGGATTGCCTATGGGCACCGCGCCCTTGCCGGCCTCACCAAACTGTGCCGCCTCATCTGCGGACGTGAACGTCGAAGAGATCGCCTCCGTATAGCCCAGCGCGCGCAAAGTGGAACGGATCGCCCCTTCTTGCCGCTTGTGTGGCTGTTCATGGACCTCCCCCGACCAGCCGGGCAGCGTGTTCGCGAAGCGGTTGTAGCCGTACACGCGAGCGACCTCCTCAATCAGGTCGATTTCACGCTCCAGATCGAGTCGCCAGCTGGGCAACTTTACGGCGTACTCGCCCTGCGCCCCGCCGCTCGGTTGCAACGCACAGCCCAAGGCGCCCAGGTACTGCCTCACAATCTCGTCGTGGAGCCCCGAAGTACGCTGCCCCTTGCTGTCTACAACATCCTGGAGCGTGGCGCCGAGCAGACGTTGCACCTCGTGAATGCGCAGCAGGACGCGCGGCCGCTCAGCGGTTTTTGCAGCAAGGGCCGGTACCACGGCGTCCGTAATCGGTCCTGCCACCGCGCCGCCAGCTTGCTGCAGCACGAGCCGCGTGACCAGGTTGTTGGCCACAGGCGCGGCGTTGAAGTCTGCGCCGCGCTCAAAGCGATGGCTGGCATCGGTGTGCAAGCCATGCCGCCGGGAACTGGCGCGGATCGCCGCGGGATCAAACCAGGCGGCCTCCACGAGCAAGTTGCGCGTCGCCTCCGTAACGCGTGAGTCCCATCCGCCCATCACGCCTGCCAACCCTAGCGCCTTCCGTTCATCGGCAATGACGAGGTCGTCCGCAGTCAGGACGCGCTCGGTGCCATCCAGCAGCCGAAGGCGCTCCCCCTCGCGCGCGCGGCGCACGACGATGCCGCCTTCCAGTGTGTCCAGGTCGAACACATGCGTCGGTTGTCCCATGGCGAGCCAGCCGAAGTTGGTCACATCCACCGGTCCGGAGATGGGCTTCTGCCCGAGCGCGGCGAAGTATTCCGCGAGCAAGCCCTTTGCCGGCCCTACCGTGACGCCCCGGATCTTGCGCGCCGTAAAGCGCCCACACAGGTCAGGGGCTTCGAGGCGCACCGGAAAGGCCTCCTCCGGGACGCTTGCCTCCAGCGGCGCCGCAGGTCCGTCTTCCAGCTTCGCCAAAGGCAGGTCATAGATCGCCGCCGCCTCACGGGCCACACCAAAGTGACTCATGGCATCCACGCGATTGGTGGTGATGTCCATTTCGAACCGCGATCCGCCGCATGCGGTCGGAAAGATTCCTTCTACGGCAATGCCGCGCAGCGTTAGATCTTCAGCAAGTTGCACGTCGTCCACGGGCAGATCCGGTAGATAGCGGCGCAGCCAATCGGTCAGTAGATTCATGTTCAATCCCCGGCTCGCTACCAGAGCGATTCAAGAAGGGTTATGTAACGAAGATAACGCGGCCGACTTTCGTTGAATCAGCTTGCGTGTTGCAGATTCCGCTCCAGCGAGAGGCGATGTGCGCGGGGCAGACTGTGGTGCTACCACCCGTACTGTTCCACCTCGCCCAGCAGCCGCAGCTTCTGCTCCGGGGGCAGAAAACTTGCCTCAACGGAGTTCGCTGCCAACTCGCGCAGCTGGTCCAGCGAAAACTCGAAGTGCCGGTGCGCGAGTTCAAACTCGTCCAGCAGGTTCGACCCAAAAAATGGCGGGTCGTCGGAGTTCAGCGTCACCATAAGGCCTTCTTCGAAGTAGCGTCGCACGGGGTGTTCCGCCAGTGCCGGACAGCAACCCGTGCGCACGTTGCTGGTCATGTTCAGCTCCAGTGGGATTTGCCGGTGTGCCAACACCTCGAGCAGATCGGAGTCCTCTTGCGCCGTGAGGGCATGCCCGATGCGCTCGGCGCCGATGTTCAGCGCGCCCCACACGCTTTGCGGCCCGGTAGACTCGCCTGCGTGGCAGGTCAGGTGCAGGCCGGCCAGCTTGGCCTCGGCGTAGACCTCGCGAAAGCCATGCGCAGGGCCGCCTGCCTCATCGCCACCGATGCCGATCCCGACGACGGAAGGGTATTGCGAGTGCAGATCCGCCGCCTTGCGGAAGACCCGCTGCGCCTCCGCAACACCGAAGTGCCGGACGGCGTCGATGATCCAGAACACCGTGGTGCCGAAGGCACGCTCGGCCCGCAACCGGCCCCGCTCAGCGGCTTCTATCACGGCATCAGGATCCAGCCGGCCGAAGCGGTACAGGATGCCAATGGAGAGGTATACCTCCGCGTGCCGCACGCCTTGCGCCGCCAGATCGCGCACCATGTTGTAAGTGATCGTTTCGTAGTCGGCGGGCGTGTGCAGCCGCTCTGTGACGGCTTTGAAGCTCATGAGGAAGCTAGGAAAATCGTGGTACATGTAGGTGCCGCGCGCCTGCTCCAGCGTGAGCGGCACCGCATCGTTGCGATGCGAAAGTTCCACGAGCGTCTCTGAGGTAATCGAGCCCTCGAGGTGAAGGTGCAGCTCCGCCTTGGGCAGCCCTCGCAGCCAGTCGCGAATCTCGATGCTGTCGATAGGTGCTGGACGAGCCATCGCTTCAGTGTAGCTTCCGGATCAAGGAAAGGGCTCGCTTTTGCGAGCCCTTCGGTGAACAACACTGTGCGGCTTGGGAACTGTGCGGCTTGGGAACTGTGCGGTTTAAGACCAGCGGCTGTTGCGCCGACCGCTGCCATTGCCGAAGATCTGTACCAGAGCAATGAAGATGTTCAGCGCGTCCATGTAGATGCTCAGGGAAAGCTGAACAGGGGTCAGGCCCATGCCGCCATCCCGGAGCCGCATGAAGTCGACCAGCAACAGCACGGAAAAGATCGCCAGCGTCGCCCAGGCATACAGTCCCGGCGAGACGAAATGAACGAAGGTGGAGATCAGCCCCAGGACGATCAGGCCGAGCAGCGCCCCCAGCGCGTAGTTCGCCACGCGCTGGTAGTTGAAGCGGGCAATCTGCGCCACCAGACCCATGCCAGCCATGCCCACCGCTGTCGTAAGCGCGGCCTTGAAGATGGCGTCCTGTGCGCCGACGTGCATGTACGCCTGCAGCATCGGGCCGATCTCCACGCCCATCAAGGTCGCAAACACGTAGAACAACACCAGGGCCAAACCTGGCGAGCGGCGGCTCGCCGCATTAATGGCGAAGATCAGGCCGAGATTCAACAGAAAGACGAGGAAGATGCCCGCGCCCAGGAAGGGCGGGGCGATATATGCGCCGAAAGCCGTGAACAGAAAGGCGGCCGTGGTGATCCACAGCACCTTGCTAAGCAGGCTGGCAGTGGAGCGGCTATCTAGAACGCGAACGCCGCCCTGGGCTACGTCGATGGTTCTCATGGCAACAATCCTACCTTTGGGCTCGCTCCGCCACGATAACGCGCTGTCGAGCGATCACGCATGAGTGTTAGACGCTCAAATCGCGTCCACGTCGCGGGTACAGCTCTCGATTTTGGCGCCCCGTCAGGCGACACGGCCGCCCCAACGGATGGCGACCGGAGCGCCCTCCGCGAGCAGCAGGTGATCGGGGGCGCGCCCGGTAAGATCCGCAAACGCGGGGCCATATAACGACGCGAAGTCGCAAGCTATCCGGTGCGCTTGCACAGGGTAGATCTCCCAGCGCCGGTGCTCCACCGCGTATTCCGTGGTGCCTCCACGACGGCGCGGCGCATAGCCCCAGTAGTGTTCCGTGATGAACTCTTCCGCAGAGCCGGGCTCAATGGGCTGGAGCCGGTTTTCGGCACGCACTCCGATTCGTTGCCAGCACCCATCGTGCTTCCACTCGTACTCGATTTGGCAGGCGGAGGCGCGCCAGGGTACGGCCTCCCGGGGCGGCGCAGGGGCGAGCCGCTGGAGTTCACGAAAGTGCGCCCGTGCCCGGCGTCGTCCACCTGGGGGCGCCTCGGTACCGGGGACCGATCCAGGACTAGCCCAGCGGTGGCGCGTAGGCGCCGTGGTGTAGGCCTCACCGTACAATCCGCGCGCTACGAGGGTGATGGCCGGCTTGGGCACGATCTCGCTGAGAAACACCACGCCGCGGCGCCACGACCCGTCCAGCAAGCGCCGCCGCACATAGAAGCGCAGGTTGACCTCTTCAAATTGCGTGTGAAACGGCATGGGCAAGCCCAAAAGGCGAACCCGATCGAACAGAAAGCCGACCAGCGAGACAAAGCAGCGGCCCTGGTACAGATCCAACTCGAGGCCCGGCGGCAAACGGGACTCCAGCAGCTCGGGCGCGACCTCGTATTGCGCCATGATCAGCTTGCGCCAGACTGCGCTTAGGAAGGTGAAGGGCATCCCCGCGTTGGATGCGAGCGGATGAGCCCGGTGACCTTACTTGGGTTGCCCAAGGCTAGGCAAGGCGAGCCTGCGCCATGGGGTAGAGCTACGGGAACACATCGAAGCCGAACTCTGGCGCGGCGTGCCGGAAGATACAAGGCCGACCTCTCGATGCGGTCCCATGCATGCCCTATATCGCTCCAGCGAGGCAGCGCAGTCCAAGATAGGTGCAGTGGGGGTGTTCACACTCAGGGCTAATCGTAAAGCGCCTCCAACTGCCATTGAAGGCGAAGACGGTCATGGGAGAGAAGGCCGAGAAGGCGTGCGCCGTCGGAAGCCTGGGCGGCGATGTCCCACTCTTCGTACGACCAGACTTCGCCGGACCACCACTGGCCACTGCGACGCCATGGCCCAAAGGCGCGGTGCACGGTGAGGTGCGCTGGCAGCGTGGACGTTTGGACGCGAAGCAGGTGGGGGCGGCCGTCAGCATAGGTAACTTCAACGCGCGGGGCAGGACGAAGGCGGCGCAGGGCGATGCCGGTGCGTGGGGCGTCCCGGCTCGGCAAGCCCAAAGGTTTGCGTCTGCGCTGTACCGGGGTGTCGTCTAGAACGGTGAAGCGTGTGAGACGAAAGGCGTCTGCGGCGTGTGTGTCCGTGAGGACGGCGCGACCGACACGGTCTTCGCCGACCAGCGCGGCAAGGCGGGCCAGCGTGATCTCGAGCCGCATCGGTTCCGGAGATTGCGGGGAAAAGAGCCCGGACTGCATCCCGGGGCGGGGACCGGGTTCGGCACCGAGCGTGATGGCGACGATGGCGGCCGGCGCGGGATGAGCCTGAAGGTCGAGTTGCAGAAGTTTAAGCAGAAGATTGCGATCGTCCAGGGGGAGCGCGGGCTTCAGTGTGCGTTCGTGCGTAGGGTCCTCCGGATCGGTTTCGGGTTCACGGTTCCGGTCACGATGGGCGGTGTCGGCAGAGCGCTCCAAATGAAGCCGAACCGTAACGCTGGCCAGCAAGAGCGCCCGGTTGCGGGCTCGTTGCAGAAGCTGGTCGAGCATGGGGGAAAGCACAAAAAGAAGCGACTCAAGATTGTCGACAGGGGCCTCAAACGCCAGGTGTTCTTCGAGCGTAAAAGCGGGTTCGGCGGGAACGAGGAGGTGGTCTTCCTGTCCGCAGGCAAGACGATGGAGCCGATGGCCTCCCTGGCCAAGCCGCGCCACCAGATCGGCCGGAAGCAGCGCAGCGAGGTCGCCGGCGGTGCGCAGGCCCCAGGAGCTAAACGTGTCGGCAAGCTCGTCGGTGAGGCCGAGCGCGGCGAGGGGAAGGTTTTTGAGACGGGCTCGTTCCTCGCCGGGTGGAACGACAATGAGGGTGTCGCCAGGGGCACGCACCAGGCAGGCTGCAGTTTCAAGGTTGCGACTGGCTGCGGTGCGCGCAAACAGGCCCAACTCGCGGGCGGCGCGAAAGAGCTTCTGGCCGATAACGTGCGGTGGCCCGAGCAGGCGTGTGGTGCCGGTCATGTCCAGCGCAAGCGTCAGAGCGGAGGAGCGTGGGAGCTCTTCCGCGCGTGGCGTAAAGCGAGCGGCCATCTCGAGCAACGTGAGGGCGGCGGTGCGCTCTTCCCCCAACGAGCGGCGCAGAACCGTGAGGTTCGAAAAGCTTTCCAGTTCGGTGCGCGTCATGCCGTGGCGCACGCCGAGGCGGCGGGCCTGCAGCGTGGCCGCGCACGTTTTTTCCAGTGGCGGGTCACCTTCCAGCACAGCGACGGCGGTTTTGGCCAGCGCGGGGCGAAGGCGTACGAGCGCCTGCGCAGCGAACTCAGGCACGCGCAGGCAGAAGAACAGCGGCGTGCTCATGCGCGATCTCCCAGGGCGGGACGGGGTTCAGTTCCGGTCCATGCTGCGGCGCGGTGCCATGTGGCCTGATGGGTGGATTGTGGCTGTTTGTGCGAAGGTACAAGGTGGAGCTTGGGGCCTGAGCAGGGC
>CAXUIF010000102.1:0-11693 GCA_964250995.1 uncultured Acidobacteriaceae bacterium | reverse complement strand
GCGTGGTGCAGACCGTTGCGTGCAGGAAGGGCACCAGTCCCGACGAAGTCGTCACGCCCCGTCCTGTCGTGTAGCCCTTGTTCAACACAGTCGGCCGCAGCGTCGCCGTGCCCGTGTAGCTTGTGTTGGCCAGAGCTACATTCATCGGATTGCCCGTCTGCTCCTGGTTGATTACCGCGAGCAGAAAGCCGTCAACAAAGCGGTTCCGATGGAAGGGCAGCTCATACGTGCCGGAAAAGACAAAGTGGTGCCGCACGTCGAAGTCTGAGAGTCCGTAGTTGTTCGCCGGATTCGTGTTGTCCTGTAGGCCGCCGCTCGCTAGCGAGTTGATGTCCATGCTTTTGGCATAGGTGTAGGTCGTATTGATCTGCAGCCCTCGGCTCAGGTGCTTCTGCGCGGTCACCCACAGGGCGTTGTAATTCGACATCGAATCCGAGTCCTGCAGAAAGATGTTGCCCAACGCGGCATTTGGCCTGACCGGGCTGTTCACCGCAAGCTTCGGATAGGGCCGCGTCGTCGTTCCTAGCAGGAACTGGTTGATATTGCGAGTGACCCGCAGATGCCGTCCCCCCGAGCCGATGTAGCCGACCTTCATCACCACGCCGCCGAATAGCTGCTGCTCCACGTTGACGTTGTACGACTCCGTGTACGCGTCGCGGAAGTGCGGGTTGGTCGCGTTGAGCGAGAGGCTGGTCGCGGCGGCGCTGGTGTACAGCGTGCCCACGGGCAGTGCCGCCCCGGTCAGGTTCACCGGCGTGGCAAACGGCGGATTGCTCGCCAGACCCACGTCCACACCGTCCGTCGGCTGATCCGTCAAGATGCCGAATGCGCTGCGCACCACGGTCCTGCCCGTGCCGAACACGTCATACACAAAGCCGACCCGCGGCTCATAGTTAAAGGCCTGGTCAAACGGGGTGTGCGTTGTTTGTAGTGTGCTCGTCCCCGGGAGGAAGTTCACAAAACGATCCTGCGCATCCACAGGAGTCCCGTTCCACTCGAAACGGAAGCCGGTTTCGAGCAGCAGCCGCGGCGTCACCTTCCAGCTGTCGTCCACGAAGCCAGCAACCGCGCTGTCAAAAGAACGGAACGCGGTCACCTGCGGCGTGGACGAAAAGTTATTCGCCAGGCCGTTGATGAAAGCCGTGGTCGTGGGGAAGTTGATGGCGCCCGGTGTGCCCGCGTTGCTGGAGTACACGAAACGCCGGAACTCGCCACCGCTCTTGATGGTGTGTTTGCCCTTGGTCACGGTCAGTGTGTCGGAGACCACGCCCGTGGTATCGAAACGGAGTTGCGGAAAACCTGCCGGGCCCCCAATGGCCAGGCCGATGTCCGACAACGTAATGAACGGCAGCGCATAGCTGGTCGTCACGCCCGTGTTCAGTCCGTAGTCTGCGGCGTTTGCGGCGAAGTTGGACACAAACGAGATCGCAATGCGGCTAAAGCCGACACGCACCTCATTCACGGTGCTCGGCGACACCACATGCACCTCATTCAGCGTGCCAATCTGTCGGTGCGCGCCCCGGTGGTCCCCAAATCCCGGCACATTGTTGCCCTGCAGGTTCGGCTCGGTGCGGCGGTCCTGCTGCCAGGCGTAGTACAGGTGCAGCGTGTCTTTGTCGCCCAGTTTGTCCAGCAGATCGCCGCTGAACTGATCCACGCGCACCGGCGCCGACGACGACCCCTGATACACGCTGCCCGTAGCGTCGTTCGCCACCGGAATGATGTTGACCAGGTTGCGGTACGCAGCACTCACCGGACTGGCGGCCAAGGCTGCCCGTTGCGCCGCGTTCAGCACTGTGTGATTGAACAGCAGGCCCTGCTCCTGGCGCAGTGCCTCGTAGCTCAGAAACAGGAACGCCTTGTCCTTCATGATGGGCCCGGACAGATCCGCGCCATAGTTCTGGCGCCGGAACGTGCTTTTGGCGACCGGCACGCGATTGAAGTAGTTGCGCGCGTCGAAGTACTGGTCGCGATAGTAGTCAAAGACGTTGCCGTGAAACAGGTTGGTGCCTGAGCGCGTCAGCACGTTCACCACCGCGCCCGAGTTGCGGCCGTACTCGGCGGTGTAAGTGGAGTTGTCCAGCTTGAACGAGTCGGTGGTATCGATCGACGGCTGAAACGTGATTTGGTTCTGCGACATGTCGTTCAGGTTGATGCCGTTCACCATGAAGTTCACGGCGTCTTCGCGTGCCCCCGCCGTGTTGAACGAGTTCGCTCCCAGGCCGCGGCTCGGCACAGTGAGCGATCCCGTAACCGGCGGCACCACCGTGCCCGGCGTCAGATTGGCCAGATCCAGAAAATGCCGCCCGTTCAAGGGGATGTTCTGCACCGTCTCCTGGTCGATCACCTGCCCCACGGTGATCGTGTCGGCGTCGATGATCGGCGCCGTGCTGTTGACTTCCACCGTCTGCGCCGACGCGCCCAGGCCCAGTTTGGCGTTCACCGTCGTCCGCTGGTCAACCAGCAAGGCGACGCGCTCCACCGAAAACGTTCCAAAGCCGGAAGCGGTGATGGTTACCGAGTAGTTCCCCGGCTGCAGCGACGGTGCCGCGTAAACCCCGCCGGAGTCTGTCTGCAAAGTGCGGTCCAGGCCCGTATCCAGCCCGTGAATCTTCACGGTCGCGCCCGGGACCGTGGCCCCGGTGGGGTCCGTTACAACCCCGGTCAGGGTGCCCGTGGACTGCGCATAGCCTGTACTCGCCGACCCAACCAGAGCAACCGCAGCCAATATCGAAATTCGCTTCAAAGGGCACCTCCTAAAGTCCGCCGGCAACAGGCCCGGCAGTGTTCGGCTTCCAAAAGGGACAACTTGGTGCGGTGAACTGCTCGGCGTGTCGCCCGGCCGCTGCGACGGGGAGAAGATGTGGCGCACCCTGGGCTTTTGAAAACGCCGGTCCAGGGACACTGCAGGCGCAGATTGGTGGGAACTGGACCGAAGTATAACCCGGTAGGGCCCGAATAGACCGCCGACGCGCCCTTGTTTGCAGGCTGGAGGCCAAGGCCGGTTGTCGAGCCCTCCTTTCGCACCGATTCAGTCCGAGTTATCATCAAACAAGACGAGGACCTTCCCATGGCTTATAGCGACAAGGTTGTTGACCACTACGAGAATCCGCGCAACGTCGGTACGTTGGACAAGAGTTCCGCCGAGGTCGGTACCGGCCTGGTGGGCGCGCCGGAGTGCGGCGACGTCATGCGTCTTCAGATCAAAGTGAACCCCGAGACCCAGGTCATCGAAGATGCCAAATTCAAGACCTTCGGCTGCGGCTCGGCCATTGCGAGCTCTTCGCTGGCGACCGAATGGGTCAAGGGCAAGACCGTTTCGGAGGCGCTCACGATTTCCAACACAGACATCGTGAAGGAACTTGCACTGCCTCCAGTCAAGATTCATTGCTCGGTGCTGGCTGAAGATGCCATCCGCGCGGCGATCGGCGATTGGAAGAAGAAGAATGGCGTCGGTGAAGAGGCTGCAGTCGCCGTAGCGGCGCGCTAGCAGCTGCGAACCTAAACAGACCTGCAGGCACCGCGTCTTCTGCCACTTGCGTCTCATAGACAGCTTGCGGTGCTGATGTACTATGCTGCACAAGGTAGCCATGAATTCCAAAATGTTATCTCGTACTGATTTCCTGTTTGCCATGCCCTCTTTCTCGAGCGGTTTAGCCAGGGCTCTCGATCTTTTTGGAACATTCGACGAATACAACACGGCCGACTCTGAAGCGGAAGCCGATGAGCACGCGATTGCCAGTGACTGGTTTGTAGTCGGTGCCGACCTGCGCGGGGCCCTGGACCAGGCAAAGATGAAGTGAACCGCAACCCGGAACCTGAAACAGGGAAGATCCACCGTTTGCAGGCGGAAGATCCGGAGCACATCGCCGGGATGCAGGCGCTGGTTCACTCCGTCGAGTACACCTACTCGGGCCCACTGCCTCCGCCTGAGATCTTAAGGCGTTTCGACGAAATTCTCCCCGGCTCTGCTCAGAAAATCTTCGATCAATTCGAGTTGCAATCTGCGCATCGCCGCCAAGTGGAATCGACGGTCATTGCTTCCGGGGCGTTCAGCCAACGCGTCGGCTCGGTTAGCGGTCTCCTTCTCGGAGTGGTCGGCATGGGCGGAGGTATCTGGCTCGCCCACGAGGGTCGCGATTTCGGCGGGTTCAGCACCGTCTTGGCAACCTTGGCAAGTTTAGTCGGTATCTACGTGTCCCAGCGCCGAAAGCAGACCGCGGAGCGGGCCACAAAGCAAGGCTCCGCTCCCTCCCTGACAAAATAATTTATGCCAAGCCTTCTTACGCCCCCCAAACCCGAGTCAAAAGATCCACTCGCCGGCATGACGCTCCTGACCGCCGAGGGCCAGGCGTCACGGGCCAAGCAGTCGATCGAGATTACGCGCAATGCCCTCAAGCGCATTCGCGTCGCCATGGCCAAAGAAGGCATTTCCCCTGACGCTGGAGGTTTGCGGTTGGGGGTTCAGGGTGGCGGTTGTTCGGGTCTCAGCTACAACATCCGTTTCGACACGGAGCCACGTCAGCGGGACCGCGTGTTTGTCTTCGGTGCCGGCGTCGATACGCCCAATGACCCTTCAGGCGCCAAACCCGTGCGCCTCTTTGTCGATCCGAAAAGTTTTCTGTACCTGGCCGGCATGGTCCTCGATTTCGAGGAGACCCTGATGCGCCAGGGCTTTAACTTTATTAATCCGAACTCCACCAAGAGCTGCGGCTGCGGGTCCAGCTTCTCGGCCTAGACTGCGCGCTAGACCTCGACCTCGACCGGCTCTCGGATTTCAACCCGGTTGCGGCCCATCTGCTTGGCCATGTAGAGCGCCATGTCGCTGTCGTACAGCATGGTGGCGGGCGTCTCGCCCACCTGGGGCGTCCGGCTGCTCACCCCGACACTCACTGTGACCCATGGCCCGGCAGCCGAGCGCTTGTGCTCTATCTTTTGCCCTTCCACCGCGCGCCGAATATTTTCCGCGATCCGTAATGCCCCGGGCACGTCGGCCCCGGGCAGCAGCACGGCAAACTCCTCGCCGCCGAACCGTGCCACGATGTCGTGCCCGCGCCGTGGCTGCTCTTCCAGCACACGGGCGATCTCGCGCAGGCAGTCGTCGCCGCGCTGGTGCCCGTAGGCATCGTTCAGGTCCTTGAAGCAGTCCACGTCCACCATCAACAGGGCGAGTGGCCGCAGGCTCCGCAAGGAACGCCGCCACTCCATTTCGAACACCTCGTCAAACCGCCGCCGGTTGTAGAGGCCGGTCAACCCATCGCGGATGGACAGCTCACTCAACATGATGTTGGCCTCGCGCAACTTGGCCTGGCTATGCAGCAATGCCTGCTGCGAGCTCGCCAACTCCGCATGCAGGCGGGCCAACTCGCGGTAGCGCCGCTTGTCGATCGCCGCTGTCCCCAGCGTCACCAGAAGTACCAGGCCCACCGTCACCAGCAGCGCTGTTTCCCCCACCGCGCTGCCCCGGGCGTGACCGCGAGCCATGGAAGCGGGCACGGGGGCCAGGGTCACCGCGCGGATCGCGAGCAGATGCACGGTCGCCATGCCGGCGCCCATCACAGCGCCGCCGCCTACCCGCATCCATTCCCCACTTGCAGGATCCGCTTGCTCGCCAAAGGCCATCCATACCGCCGCGAGCGTCACGGCAGCCCCCGTAAGCGCCGCGGCCGCGAGCCAACCGAAGCTGTATGCCGCAACCCTGGTCGAACTGAGGGCCTGCACCCCTACCAGGTGCATTAAACCGACACCCAAACCCAGGATCACGCCCCCGGCAATCAGCCGCGCCCGGGTGAGCGTGCCCCAAGCGATCAGCCGAAATCCCATCCATGAAACGCTGATCGCCACCAGGAGGCACAACACGACCAAACGCAGGGAGTACACCGTCTCACTTGGGGTAGGATCCTCCAGCGCACCGAAAAAGTGCATGGACCACATGCCGAGTCCCAGCACCGTCGCCGCCGCGGTCACCCAAAGCCGCCGCTTCCAAAACCCCCGCGCACGCTCCAGGCGCTCCGCCAGGGAGAAGGCCGCATACGACGCCAGCATGGACGCCGCGACGGCCATGGCGCGCATGGCATGGGAACTCTGAATGGTCAGTGGATGCATTGACAGAGATCTGCACAGGGCCGGGGTAGCCGCTCATTCTGGTCGCTTCGCTGGAGGGTCGTCAACATCTATCTTTTTAGAATGACTCCGATGACGTATTTTTCGTTGTTTTCACTGCCACGGCATCTCCACCTTGATCTTTCTGTTCTACAGCGGGAGTTCTATACCCAGTCACGCCGGCTTCACCCGGATCGCTTTGCCGCGCGCCCCCCGGCCGAGCAGGCCGACGCTCTGGCGCGTTCGTCCGCGCTGAACGACGCTTACCGAACGCTGCGCGATCCCATCACGCGCACCGAGTATCTTTTGGGGTTGGAAGGGATCCAGCTCGAAGAACAATCGCGGCAGGCCACAGATGCGGCCCGCGCTGGAGGGGTCGAGAAGAAGCAGGTAGCTCCGCCGGATATGTTGGAAGAAGCGTTCGAGCTCAACATGCAACTAGAAGAGATGCGCTTCGCCAAGGCGGCGGGTGAAAAAGATGCCGCTGCCGAACAGGAGCTGCAAGCTGCCCGCACCCGGTATACCACCGCGCTTGACGAGCTCCAGCAGCAACTCGAAGCGCTGTGGACATGCTGGGACATCGCCGAAGACGCGGGCGACAGCCCGGGCCGTGCTGCCGTACGAGACGCCATGATTGCTCTCCTCAATCGCCGCTCCTATATGCGCAACCTGGTTCGCGACGTAACCGCCGCCCTGGAGTAAGTCCTTTCCCTGCTCTACTTTCCTGCTCTACTCTTCCTGCTCTACGGCACACGCACACCTCCCAGCAACGGGGTCTTCACGGGAGCCGCTGCCCCCACAAACTCCACCAGCCGGTCGTCCCCGTAGCTGGACACCCAGACGTTCCCCGCGGCGTCGACCGCGATCCCGAACGCCTCCAGCAACCCGAGGTCGGATCCCCACCCCGAGCTCCGGGACAGCGCCGCCCCGGGCACGGTGGCGTGCGCGCCCGCAAAGGCCGAGATTCCTGGCGCGCGATAGTTCGCCACCCATGCCGTCCCGGCCCCGTCCACGGCAATCCCGGTAGGGTGATTCAGGCCCCCGCCCGTAAAGCCGCCAGCGGAAAGAACCTGCCCGCCGCTGAACACCAATCCGAGGCTATCGTCGTAGAAGTTCGCAGACCACACATTGTCGGCGGCATCCACGCCCACAGCCGAGGGCCCTCTGCCCACGGCGTAGCTGGTGAAGGTCGAGCCGTCCGGAGCTACCTGCGTAAGGGTGCCGGCACTCTGGTTGGCCACCCAGCCGTCCCCCTTGGAGTCCACCGCCACCGCTACTGGAAAGGCGAACTGACCGGAAGCAAAGCCCGTGGGCCCCGATTGCGGTGTTCCCGCGCTGTTCAAGACCGTGATGTGCGAGTTGCCGTAGTCCACCACCCAGGCCGTCCCGGAGCGATCGAATGCCACGGAAAGAGGGAAGTTCAGCCCACCCGCGACCAGCACCGAGTTCCCGGGCAAGGCGGGACCCGCATCGTTCAGCACAGTGAGCGAGCCCATCCCGTTGTTCAGGGTTTGGTCTTTGTTCTCCTTGTTCGTGACCCAGAGCCGACCGGTCGCGTCGACCGCCCCACCATACGACTCCTGCAGCCCATAACCGGTGATACCTGCCGGCAGCACCGGCGCGCCTGAGTTGGCGAACAGGCTGGCCACGCCGAAGTAGTTCACTACCCAAACCTGCCCGGCAGCGTCGATCGAGACGCTCGCCGGCCCATGCATCCCACCCCCGGTAAAGGGAATGGCCAGGGTCCAGTCCGCTGGACGCGCCTGCAGGCTGGGTCCAAAGACCGGGGATCCCGCCGCCAGGGCAAACACATCGGCGTCAGGATGGTTCGCCAGCGACACCGCTGCCTGTAGCGTATTGGCCGGCGGCACCCCTCCGAAGGCCGTCTGGGCAAATAACGCGGCGCAACCCGGGGCCGTGGACGAGCTGACAACGCACCCGTGCAGGATGTTCGCTACGGTATTCAGCTTGGCCACTGGCGCCGTGCCATTGGCGGCAAAGCCCGTACCCGGAGCAGTGCCGGCGGCAAGGTCCACCAGGCGACCGAGCGCGCTCAAGGCCATCGCCAAACCCGTGCCATTGGTCGGCGAGGCCCCCATCTGCCCGCTTGGGCTGAAGAAAGCCCTAAATGCGTACGCCGAAGCCGCGGTCGTGACCTCGTTCACCGTGAAGCTTGCGGCAGCTTGCAGCGCGTTGCAGGCTCCCGGAACGGTGATCAGCGCCGCCGCGCCGTTCGCCGCCCCACCCCCGGGACTGCCGCCGGTCGCGACGGCATACAGCGTTGAATCCGCCGCCGGACAAGCGTAAGAACCCGCCGCAACACTGAAGCTGCCACCCGTGTCTGTAGTGATTGCGGCGGCGAGCAGCTGGGTGGGCGCGGAACCATTCCCTGCTGTTCCCGCCGCATAAAGCTGTACCGCCGCGCCCGCCAGCGGAGTCGTCCCTGCCAACACAACGCCGTGGAACGCCGGACCGGCGTAGCCGCCCGCTGCCCCTGTGCTGCCCGTCCCACCGGTTGTTCCTGTAGCCCCGGTGCTGCCCGTGACCCCCGTAGCCCCCGTCGTTCCTGTGGTCCCTGTGACGCCCGTTGTGCCGGTAGCCCCGGTGCTGCCCGAGGCGCCCATGGTGCCAGTCGTGCCGGTGGCTCCCGTAGACCCTGTTGCCCCTGTACTGCCCGTCGAACCCGACCCGGGCAGCAGCACCGTGCCGTTGCCACAGCCTGCAAGCGCCGTGAGCGCACACGCAAACACAAAGGCACGAGACTTGCGGAAAAGGCGCATGGGTGTGAAGGCCGGGTGACCTTCACAGTCTAGGGCCGCAGGTAACGGTACGAAAATGCATCGAATGGGGCATAGGCGCTGAACGCTCGCAGTTGCTCGGTAAGCCGGGCTCGCGCCAGAGGGGCGGGCAGCGTTGGGTCGCCCGTCTCCACCCGCAACAGCACGGGGACAGGCCTCGCGAGCTTCGTCCCCCAAAGCGTCCGGGGATCCATCCGGCTGTAGACCAGGCCGAAGTGGGTCCGTTCGCTCGCCCACTGGCCGCAACCCCCTTGCGAGCACACCGTCGACGCTTCCATGTACTCCGTTGCGCCATCATTGAAGAGCGCCGCCGTGAACGGAACGGGCGCGCTTGGCGTGGGTAGCACGAGCGATCCGCGCCAAAGCCAGTCTTCGCCTCGCGCCACGTGGCATAGCAGCGTGTCATGCGCCCCCAGCACCGGCGAAATCCCGAAAGAGACCGTCGTGGCGGCACCAGGCACCCCATAGTCGGCCCACTCAAACAAGACCTGTCCGGTGGCGAGGCTCTCGGTCCATGTTCGTCGGAGGCGGTACGGCCCCATCGCTTGGGGAAAGCGCAGTGGCATCTGAGTAACTGGGATCAAGCCTTGGCGACCGGGCCACCACGCCCGGGCAAAGGGCACGGCGCTCCCCAGGACCAGCGCCAGAAAAGCAGCGCCGCGGTACCAGCGCCCGTGCGCTTCTGCAGAGCCGCCATCGGTTCCAGCGACCCGCGGCAGCGCCGGCGAGCGTGGGCCCGCCTCCAGGGCAAAGCGACGAACCGCCGCACACAACAACACCGCCGCGCAGAAGAAGAGCGCCGCGCCAAAGCAGTAGTCGGCGCCCTCGGCGTGCCCCTGCAGCCACCGCCAGCGTAACGCCGCAACGTAGTACAACACCAGCACACACAGCCGGAGCAGGTTGAAGGCATAGCCCAGCAGAAAGCCGCCGGCCGTCACAAGCGCCCAAACCCCGAGCCGGAAACGGTAAAGGTACCCTGCAATCAGAGCCATCAACCCCATCGCCACGGCTCCACGCAGGCCATTGCACCCTGGCGCGATAAACATCCCAAAGTCCGGCGTAAACATCAGCGACAACTGGTCCGGGGTTAGCCGCTGGCCCAACGCATGTGCCAGCCCCCGCGCCGTCTCCGCCGACGCATGCTGGAGCGGCAGATCCACAAACCGATTCAACACATGCGGTACGGGATTCACCAGCAGCATCAGCGCAACCGGGAACCGGGCAGCTCGCCAAAGCTGCCCCCCGCCGAACAGCAAGACCGCCCCACTCGCATAGGCAAACGCTACCACCGAATGCGGCGGCAACGTGATGGACCACGAGGGCCCCAGCACCAGTTCCAGCACGGCCCGGTCGCGCAGGTGAACCGCTACGATCGTCGCTGCCAGCAGCCCCAGACCCCACCAGCTGCCGCGCGCTTCCCATCGCAGCACCCGCCAAACTCGCAGGATCAACCAAAGGCTCACCAGCGGGATCAGGCCCCCGATGGATTTCAGCGGATCGGTCGTCCAAAGGGCCCACAACAGCAGCACCGTAGGCCAAATAGCGGCCACGCCGCACACCGCCAGCAGGCTGGCCCAGACGGCGTAAGCGGGGAGCGCCGCGTCGCTTCGGAGTTCGAGCGGTCTTTCCTCAATCGGCTCGTCTCCGCGCCGATCGATGACCCGCGCCGGCAAAGAAACGGACGCCATGCCCGATTCTACCCAGAGCGAATTCACCTGAGTTCCAACGCGGAGCGGAACCCATCGCGCCGTCGCGTCCCGCGTAGAAGCTTCTCAGGCCGGCAACGAGGCCGCCCGTTCCGACCGCCCGGACAGCTCCGCCGCGCGCGCCTCCCCATACGCCGCCGCGCCCAGCAGCGCGCACGTGTCGTCCAGGATCACCCGCACCGGCACCGTCTCCAGAATGGGCCGCATGCGTCCCTTATCCAGAAACGCGTCGGTGAATCTGCCGTTTTGCATCACCTTCAGCACCTTCGGCGCAATGCCACCGCCCAGATAGATCCCGCCCGCAGCCAGCAGGGTCAGCGCGAGATTCCCCGCCTTGGCCCCGAGCGCCGCAGCAAAAAGGTTCATCGCCTCCACGCAGATCTCGCTGGAGCCCGCCTCGGCGCAGGTACCGATCACCGCATTCGGGTCCTCGTTCGCCATGCGTTCGCGCAGCCAGTCTGGTTCTTCCAGGCCCTGATCATCGCGCAAAAACGCATACACATTGCGAATGCCAATGCCAGAGACCACGCGCTCGAAGCTGACCCGCCCGTTGAGCGTGCGCTGCAGATACCGCAAAAGCGCAATCTCGCGTTCGTCCCGCGGCGCAAAATCCACGTGGCCGCCTTCAGACGGAATCGGCAGGTGCCGATGCGTCTTGCTGTCCCACACCAGCACCGACTCGCCCAGCCCGGTGCCCGCGGAGATCAGCCCGCGATGCCCCACGCCGCCCGGATCGCCCTCATGCAGCGTAAAGATCTGATCTTTCGCCAACTCCGGGATCCCATACCCATTCGCTTCCAGATCATTGATCAAAAAGATGTGCTCAATGCCCAGCGAACGTTGCAGGTCGCGCGTATCCAGCGACCACGGCAGGTTGGTCAGCTTCAAGCGCCCATCGCGCACCGGCCCCGGGCACCCAAAGCAGGACGCCACAATCTCGGCTCTGTTCTGTGGACCTTTGCCCAGAAACGCCTTCACGGCGTCGTCCAGGCAAGCGTATTCCGCTGCGGGGAACTTTTCCTCTCGCAGCTGCACCAGGCTACCCCCGGCGAAGTTGTACAGCGACAGGTGGACCTTGGTGCCACCC
>CAXUIF010000101.1:2188-11739 GCA_964250995.1 uncultured Acidobacteriaceae bacterium | reverse complement strand
GGCGGTCGCGGGGCTGGGGGAGCGAGGAAACGAAGCAGGCGCGGCGAAGAGCAGAGCGAGCTCGCTTGTTGAAAGAGCGCGCGATCCGAGCCGGACACAGCACGCTGCAGCAGGTGAAGGAAGTCCAGGGCCGCCGCCGCGCTGTTGGGCTGTGTGCCGTGCAGACCGTAGAGGTACTCGAGCGTAGCTCCCAGCACCGGATCGCCGACTCGCTGCAGCCGCGACGCTCGGTCGGCGGACGTACCCGTTCCGGCCGTAAGCGCAAGCACGATATCCGCCACGGCGACCCGGTCCAACTGCTGGAAGTGTTCCGGAGGCAAGGGGGCCTCGCGCAGCACGTTTTCCAGGTAAAGGGAGTGGCACAGGGCAAGGCTGGCGTTCGGCTCGCTGGTGGTCGCAAAAACGTCTTCGGACCGCAGATGACCGTGGAAGAGTGGTCCGGCGGCAGCTCCGGCCGCGTGGAGATTCCGCAAGGTGGACAGCAGCTTCTCCAGCCGTACAAGGCACGCCGGCTCCGGCGTTCTACCCGGCCTGTCCAAAGCAGAAAGGGGCGTGCCTTGGACCGGGTCGGCGACCGTGTAACAACGGTTTTGGCGTGTGTACGCGAAAAGGATGCGCTCCGAAGCGAAAGGCGACGCACGGAGGGACTTTGCGATCGCGATGAAGCGGCGACGTTGCGCCAATGGGTCAGCAACCGGGTCGGCGATGAACTCGCGCACCCAATATGAACGGCCGGTTTCGGGATCCGCAGCCTCCGCATGGTTGCTGTGCTGCGTGCCGCTGCGCGCGCTGCTCTCACGCAGCGTCCAGGACCCGTAAGGCAGACCGCCGCTGGCGAGGGTCGAGTGCGTTTGGCCGCAGTCGCAGGCGGACGCATGGGCGGCGAAGCGATGCTGGTCTCCGGAACAGCTCATGCTCAGCTTCCGGCAGGTTGCGGGACAGTGTGCGGTATAGCTTGCAAGGACTGGAGGCGAAGGCTGGCGGTCTGGGCTTGCCCCGCGTACTGCGCCGTAACGCCGACTGTGGCCTGCCGTTCCACCCCTGCCGCGAACGTGTCCACATCGAGGTGAAATGTGCCGTGCATGCCCGGGGACAGTGTCTGCGGCAAAGCTTGGCCGGGCAGCGGCGTGATCCAACGCTGGGCGATGTCGAGTCGCTCCAGCGTGATCGCGCCCAGGGGCGAATCATTGCGGACGCGCAAGGTCACCGGCGGAGGGTAGTCCTCGGCGGGGAGCACTGCGGGTTCCAGGCTCACGGCAAACCGCAGGTAGCTGGCGCCGCACCAGCAGCAGACCAGGTCGCCGGTCGTCAACTCCCACAAGCCGCAATGTGTGCAGAGCATCAGCGGGTCCTCACTGAAAGATGACCGGGCGACGCCAGGGTTCCAGGCTCACGATGGCCGGATACCGTGGGTCCGTCCAATCCAAACCCACCGCTTGCGTGCGGAGGGACGCCAGGGGGTCGTTGCCCGGCAAGCGCTCGGGATCAAGCTCGGCCACAAGCTCAGGCGCGGTCTGCTCGATTCGCTGGTAGACCTGCGTGTAGCGCCGTTCCAACAGCTGAAAGTCGGGACTGTCGCGCTCCACTTCAGGGTGCTTCATCTGGGCGTACAACGCCCAGAAATACGACCTCAGTTGCGGCGGCGTGAGCGCGGCCTCACGCGTCAGCACGGCGTCCTTCAATAGCTGGCGTAACTCGTGGTCGGCCATAAGTTGCGCGATGGCGTTGCGGCGCTTTCCTAGGACCTGCACGGTGTTCAGCGGTTTGGCATAGCGGTACTGCAGCTCCGTCATGTCCGTGGCGCGGTTCAGTTGCGGCTCGAGCACGCGCAGCGCGGGCGCAAGCGTGAGGATCAGGAGCGCTTCCTCCAGCAGGGAAGCTTCGCGATCGCTGTAGGTCACCAGGTCGTCGAAGCGTCCCTCCCACTTCTGCGAAAGGTGCAGCGGGATGCCTTGTGTTGGACGCTTCGCCTGGCCGGGCTGCAACTGTGCGTAGAAGTCGGTGTAGGCGCGATGGCACTCATTCTGCACCAGCGCCAGCGACGGCAGCGGAAACGCGAACGTCGAAAAGTAAAGGTACACCTCGTTGGGCTGACCGGTGTCAAAGGCCTCCACACGGCATCCCGCCAGATCGTTGACCTGTTGCACAAACTCGCGGGTGGCGGGCGACTCGGGATCGGACACGCCCAGGTAAGCAAAGGTCGTGGACTCAATCTGCGTGGCCGCGAGTTTCGCATCGCGCCGCAGCATCGGCCGCGCGGCGTTGACGAAGTTGGTGATCACCTGACGTGCTGAGGCAGGGTCCCGCAGGCTGGGGTGATCGAGCACGCGCACCTGTCGGGGGTTGGCGAGCATGTCGTCGTAGAAGCGCTTCTCGCAGAAGTGCTGCACGCTGCGGGAAAACTCCCCCGTGGTCTGACGCCGCAGCCCCGCAGCCAGCCCGAGCAGACCGTCCCCAGCGCCAAGGTCGCGCAGCAGGTTCTCGTACTCCTTCTTCGGGTTGACCGTGGCTGGGTGGTTGGAGTCCGGGTCCAGGCCGAGCTTGTAGAAACGCTGCCAATCGCGATCGGGATCATAGAGCTGCAAAAACAGCACGTGGTTGCCGGTCAGCAGGCGCGTGCGGTAGGTCTGCAGGCGTGCTTCCGCCTCGCCGCGAATCGCGTCGGCTTTGTCCAGAAAGGTCAACAGCGCATCGCGCGTTTCGACCATGGTGCGCAGAAGCTCCTGGGCGACCTTGCGGCTTTCCACGGTTAGGCTCTGCAGCAGCACTGCAAACAGGTATTGCTCCTGGTTGTCGCGCACCCGGGCCAGCAAAGTGGAAAGCAGCGGCTCACGAATCGCCAGCGCACGGACGGCAACGCTCTTCACCGCCGTGTTCAACTCGGCAAGCTGTTCGTCCCGGCGCTGGCGATAGTGGGTAGCTTCGGCTTCCAGTTGTTGCCGCTCCGCCTCAAATCGGCCGCTTTCGCCCTCGCGGGTCGGGTCGATCAACTCGCGCGCACGGGCAATCAGCAGGTCGAAGTAGCCCTTGCGCAGGGCCGTGGCCAGACCCCGTTCGGGGTTCTCCAGAATGCGATCGCCAAGCAGGTACTCAAAGCGGTGCTTGACGTCCTCCACCACCGCGCCGGTGCGGGAGCGCAACCAGCGCGTCGCGGTACCGAGGCGGTCGGCATCGTCGAGCACGGTGTCGTATTCGGCGCGGTCCAGCCGCTCGCGCAGCAGCGCGATGTCTTCGGGCGTCTTTACGGCATGGCCGTCCACAGCCTCAGAAACGGCAGTGGTGATCATGTTGCGCCACTCGGGGCCGAAGCTGGAGACGATGCCCTCCTGATCCAGCTTGTTCGCCGCAAGGTCGCGGGGAACGGCTTCGCCATGACGAGCGTCCTCCTTTTCACGCCGCACATAGTCGAAGATGTCCGTGGCAAGCTGCGCCGCGCAGGCGCCACGCACCGTGTCGAGTGGAACGGAGATCTTGGACATACCGCAAGACGCATAACGACGGCCGAAGACCTGCTGGAAATGCACATTGCCCGTCTGGATGTTCGCCCCGGCGGCGCTGGAAAGGCCTTCAACGATATTGGAGTAGTCGGAGCGCTTGGCGTCGGAGAACGGCCCGGGCAGCAGGTCCAGGAAGAGCGTCTCTGCCAGCATGCTGAACAGGTCGCCGCGATGCTCCTGGCTGATGGGCAGGTTGGCCTCGTTGGTAATCTCCAGCAGAAACGTTGCGCTAAACGGCGGCCCCACGATACGGCGCTCGCGGTTGCGCTCCCAGCTCACGATGAAGTCGCTGTAAGGGTTCTGTTCCTTGGCGTCCTGGCTGTGCGCGGGGTTGATGCGCTTGGTGAAGTGATCGAGCTCCTTCAGGGCCGCGTACGCATTGGCGAACGACCGCTGCGGGATCTCACCTTGCGGGCTCGGGTTATATACGTTCGGCAACAGGGCGTAAGCAAAGATGTCAGCGTTGTTGCCGGTTTGGGCCTTGATGTCGCGCAGCAGAAACGCTGTATCCAGAAAGGTGCCGCAACCGGTGCCGCCGGCCAGCGAGGTGACCACATACACGGTAGGCGAGAAGCCGCCGCCAGTGACCACGGAGGGCAAGCCGTGCTCACGAAAGAAGCGCTGCGTTTCGCCGATAGTTTCCATGCGCGAAAGCTCGCCTATTTTGCGCTCGAGCGCCTCCCGCAACGCGGTGTATTTGGCGAAGAACGTCAGCCGGCCAACAGCACGGACCCCACCGGCGCCATCCCGGATCTCACTTCCGTAACGCTGCACCTCGGGGTAGAGCCACTCGTGGATGTGCGGCCACTGCGTGGGATTGGTGAAGATGTCGCTAAGGTCCTTGCCGACCGAGCCATGCAGAAGACCGAACTTCTCGTGCTCGTCGAAGGCGACGCTGGCGAGGGAGCTCGAGAGATCCTCGCCGCGCGCGCCGGTCGCGCGCAGGTCGGTGTCTACCCAGAGAAAGCGGCAGAACGGGACGTCAAAGGTGCGGAAGCGCTCATACAGGCGCAAGCGCAGACGGAGCAACACCTCTTTGCCCGTACCGCCAAGACCGACAAAGAAGACGGGGCGATAGGCTTTGGGGCTGGCGTTCGCGGGGGAACTCATGCTGAGGCTGTGCCCCTCCTGGGCAGATGCTCGAACTACCGAAACAGCTTGTAAACAACTGCACCAAGAACGACGGACACGCCTATGATGGTGAGCGCGATCGGCAGACCCACAATGCGACGCAGAATCAGCAGCGTGCCGAGAACAAGCACGAGCAGAAGCAGAAGCAGCCAAAGCCAGCTCCAGGCACTGATAAAGGCGATGCCTGTGAACATCAGCAGCAGATAGCCGAGCATCAGGATCGCCGCATTGGAGCTCTCATCCACGCCGAGCTCGCCGTGGATCAGCTGCATAAACAGCCAGCGGCCGAGCACCCAGCTGATGCCCACGCCCACCACAAAGATCACCAACCGGACACCGCTGCTGAGATCTTCCGGCAGCAGCACCGCTTTGCCCTTACCAAAGGCCGCCCACAGCGACAGGACGAACACCAGCACATTGGCGAAAAAGAAGACGCCGAAGATGGTGCTGAGCGTAAGGCGGACGTTTTTCTGCAATGCTGCGTTGGCCATGAACCTTTCCTGGAAGTGCAAGAGCGTCAAGTGAGTTTAGCGCCGGCGTGGGGGCATCGTGGTGGGCGAGGCGCTCGGGCGGCGTGGAGCAGCGTTCGCACTGCGCTGCGCTGAAGGTATTGCGCTCGGCGCTGGGGACGTCGCGTTCTGATGGGGCGCCGGAGAAACAGCCTGCGACGCTGGAGTGAAAAACAGATCGACGGCTTGCATGCGGTGGGTGAGCCGGACGGGTTGGTAGGCGCTAATGGTCACGCGGGGTGTGCCCGCGGCGAGACGGGCCGGCGGCAAGGCAAGCAGGTCCGGGCCTTCCAGACGAGCGAGGGGCTGACCGTCCACCAGGATGCGGCCGCTTTGCAGCGTGGCGGACAGAGGTTGACCGTCCGGCGTGGCGGCCCGCACGCTCCAGGCCCGTGTTCTGCGCCGGAACAACCGCCGCGCCGCAAGGGCCGCGCCGAGCATCGAGGCAAGAAGCAGGCCCGCCAGCGATACCCAAAGCACAGCCGGCCAGGTCGGGTAGCGCACGCGAAAGAACAGCGGCGAGGTGACTTGGATATGGGTATCGCCCGCGTTGATGGAGGCAAGCAGCCGGTCCAAAGCGTACACCTTGCCGGTGGCGCGTGCGTCGGCGACGGTAGGCGCGCTCCATTGGTCCAGAAACGGCCGGCGCAGACGGAAGTTCCGTTCCGGCACGTCGATCGCGAAGGTCAGCGGCAGCTCTGCTTCCTCCTCCGGGTGTCCCCAGGCGGCGCGCCACCACACGGCCGGCGAATGCTTCAGCTGCAGCTCGCCGAGATCCGCCGTGAGGTGGTATACCTGGGCGGTCTCCCGGCCGGGCCCGAGGTCGCGAATGCGATCCGGTGTGATGGAAAGCTGGCGCGCGGTAGGCTCCAGAAGGCTCGCGGGGCCGAACGCGGGCTTCGCGTCGAGAATGTGCAGACTGGAATCCACGATCTCAATGTGATCGAGGCGCGAGCGGAAGCGTACCTCGGCTTGCGCCTGCAACGGGACGCCCGTGTCATACACCTTGGGGCCGCCACGGCGCGTCAGCGGCGCCAGATCACGCGAGGTCACCTCCACCGTGTCCTGGTCCACGGGCTTCATCAGCAGCGGCTCGGTGCGCAACACCCGGGAGCCGTTGGTCATAAAGCTCTGCAGCGTGCTGGCATACAGCGGACCGGAGCTCGGATTGAACAGCAGCGCATACACCACCAGGCCCGGGTGCCCGGCAGGAGCCCGCACCGGAAACACCGTCACACGGTGAACGGCTTCGCTGCGCAACCGGGCATAGAAACGCTCCGTATTGCCCGCTTCGCCTGTGTCTTCGATGTTGTCCGTCACAATCCAGCCAATGTCGACATGCCGGTTCAGACACTGGTCGATCACCTTGTCCAGAAACGTGTATTGGCCGAAGGGGGCTGCTTCGATCGCCTGCAAGCTGCGTGCAGGAAAGACTCCGGTGGAGAACGCATACAGCTGCAGGGAGCTCCCGGCGTTGATGCTGTTGGCCAGCGGCTCGGTGATGTCGCGTACCTGTCCGCTCGCGTAATACGGGCGCATGCTGCCTGAGTCATCCAGAAAGAGTGCCTGCGTGGCAGGGCGTCCCGTACCCTGCGCGAAGCCGCAGGCAGCGAAGGCCAGAAGCCAGCAAGCGAGCACGTCAGCGAGCACATCGCCGAGACGCCACCTCACTCCCACGCGCTCGCCAACACTCAGACGCACCAAGAAAAGAACTCCGTTCGCAAGCCTCGCTCTGCCAGTACGCAAAGAGAGGACACCGCGGTTCCCGTCGCAAAGAACCCGTTGCACGCCTGCACCTCCGCACTCGCGGGCACGTCCCAGGACACAGCGGCAACGATGTTCCCACAGGCGCTATTCAGCCATTGTCTCAAGCCGAGGTAATCCACCTGGCAAAAGTACAGCGCAAGGCCCTGGTGCGCCCAGGCGGGAAGCCGCGTGGCGATCTGCGTATCGGACACCAGCGTCCGGAAAGCCGCGCCGCTGCATGCCAGCAAACGACCTTTGCTGGAGAGCAGCGGCTCACCTGCAGTCGATGCACCCAACGTGCCCTCGTCCATCACGGCGATCGCCGTCGCCACCCAGCCGCCCGTCCCACGCGCTAGCCGGAGCAGGGCAGGGCGACCGAACTGGCGCGCCGCCAGATGAAGCTGGCCGGCTCCGGTGACCGCAGGGCTCTGCCCGGGCGCGAGGCGCATGCCGCCTTCCTGCGGTGCGGTCCACAGCTCCACTCCTTCGGGCAACGTGATAGGGGTCAACTCGCCCCCGGCGTAGATCCACAAGGCCGAGCCGGCCCACACAACTGGATGCGCCTCCGCCCCCTGCTTCAGCAACACCGGACCGCACACGGCGGTGTCGCCGTGCCCTATGGCAAGGCGCTGCGAGGTGCCTGTTTGCAGATCGAAGCAGCAGAAGCTGGTCTGCCCGGCGTAGCGGCTCAGCGCGAAAACGGATTGATCGTGTCCGGCCACGAACTGGAACTCATCGGTGGACGCGACCAGGAAGTTCTCCCCTGGGTTCGTGACCAGACTGCGGCGCTGCCTGGAAAACAGACCGCTGATCACGATGCGCTCCGCGGTGGCCACAAGGGCACAGTCCTCCTCGCGAGGAGCCCCGCCGTTTCCGTGACTCTCGGGCCACGACAGGCGAAGCCGGCCGAGACTGAACGCGTGGCCTTGTACGCCCGCCCAGAAGCGGTCCTGCACCTGCACCTGCTCCGCGGAGCGAGCGTACGGAGGCAAGCGGTACAGAGCCCCTCCTTCCCCCATCGCCCAAACACAGCCGGCCGCGGCCTGCGGCGCCGTGATTACCTGCTGGGGCAGGGAGGTTCGGCGCGGCGGCGTGCTCAGCGCGGCGAGGTCCACCGGATCCGCTTCTGCCCCGAGGCCGCCACTCTTGCCGCAACGTCGGCAATACACAGCGAACGCACGATTCGCGGCGCCACAATACCCGCAGACGTTCACCGGCAAACGACACAGCAAGCAGAAACCGCTGGCCCGGCCCGTGTGCAAGGCACCGGCACAATGTGGGTAAGGACAATTCATGAGCACTGTTGGTAGACTCGCGCCCTTCCAGGCATCGCAGGGCGCGGGCGAGCAGATGTCCTCACATTGTCGGGGCGAGGGGAACGGAATGCAAATGCAGCCCCGCCCGTTGAACGTGCCAGGAATCCAGCGGCTCATCTCCTGCCCACGTCCGGTCGCCTCCTTTGCCAAAGCTAGAATGGGGCGCATGGATGGCAGCCTGAAGTTCACTCGCCGCGCCACCATTCGGGATGTAGCGCGTGTGGCTCAGGTTTCGATCAAGACTGTGTCGCGTGTGTTGAACAACGAGGACTACGTTGGGGCAGAGACACGGGCGCGCATCGAGCAGGTCATGGCGCAGCTTTCGTTTCAGCCGAGCTCCGCCGCTCGGGCGTTGGCTGGGCGTCGCTCTCACCAGGTCGCCATCATCTCCGACAATCCCAACCCCTGGTACCTCTTTGAGCTCCAACACGGCGTCCGCGTGCGCTGCGAGCAAAGCCGTGTCCGGATGATTGCGCAGCCGTACGACCGCGAGTCGCCGGCCTTGCTGGACGACATCGTGAGCCTGATGGATCAGGTGCACCCGGATGGCCTGATTCTGACACCGCCGGCGTGCGACGATCCCCAGGTGATCGGCGAGCTGTTGCAGCGAGGCATGCCGTTCGTTCGCATTCAGCCGGGTGTTCGGCCGGAGATCAGCTCTTCGACCTTTATCGACAACGAGCAAGCGGCGTTCGACATGACCGCGCATCTGCTAGAACTCGGCCACCGGCGGATCGGCTTCATCGTCGGCGACCGCGGCTACCTTGCGTCCAACCATCGCCTCGCGGGCTTTCGGCGCGCGTTGGCAGAGCGGGATGTGCCGGTGGACCCGGCACTCGTTCGGGCGGGCCTTTTCGACTTCGCCTCCGGCGTCATAGAAGCCGAGCATCTGCTCGCCATGGCAAACCCGCCCACAGCCATCTTTGCTTCCAATGACGACATGGCCGCCGGAGCGCTCGCGACGGCGCATCGCCGGGGCGTCGCGGTGCCGGCAACGCTGTCCGTCGTGGGCTTCGATGACACGCCGTTTGCAAGCGTCGTCTGGCCGGCGTTGACCACGGTGCGTCAACCGGTCCGGGCCCTGGCCGAAGCCGCCGCCGACCTTCTGCTGTCCCCGCCAGAGGTTCACGAGAATCGAAAGATCCCGTATCAGGTGGTCGTGCGCGACTCCACCGGCCCGGCACCCATCGCTTGACAGCTCTCTCCGGCGTGAACGACAACCGTACGACGCACTGAACCGATGCCGCAGGGAACGCACGAACGGATAAGCGCATGAACAATGGGTCGCAGGCCTGGCGGCGCTGGGTGATCGTGGTGCTCGCCTTTGTGGCCATCATGCTGAACTACGTCGA
>CAXUIF010000101.1:0-2088 GCA_964250995.1 uncultured Acidobacteriaceae bacterium | reverse complement strand
GTAGGCACACCGGCGCAGGTGAAGACCGCCGCGACCTACTTCCCCGCGCAACAGCGCTCCCTGTTGCTGGGCATCGGCAACATGGCGGCGAACTTCGGAGCCGTCGCGGCCCCTCTGGCCATCCCGCCGCTGGCGCAGTCGCTGGGCTGGCGCGCAGCCTTCTTGCTTACGGGCGGATTGGGTCTGCTGTGGGTTGTGCTTTGGCTCGGGGTTCGCCCGCCTCCGGAAAACGCGGAGGCGGCTCTCGAAGGTACGCCTGTCCCCTGGGCGACGATGCTGCGCGACCGGGGCCAGTGGGCGCTGATTGCCGCCAAAACGTTCAGCGACGAGGTCTGGTGGTTCCTCCTTTTCTTTGCGCCGGACCTCTTCCACCGCCGCTTTGGTTTAACGCAAGGAACGCTCGGCCAGCCCGTTGCTTTCATCTATGCCATGGCCGCCATCGGCTCCTTTTCCGGTGGTCTTCTACCCTCGCGTCTGATGGCGCGGGGCGTCCCCTACAACCGCGCCCGCAAAGGTTCCATGCTCCTGTACGCTCTGCTGATCTTGCCTGTGCCTCTGTTGCTGTTGACGCATTCTGCGTGGCCGGCTGCGGCCTTTCTTGGACTGGCGTTGTTCGCCCATCAGGGCTTTTCGACCAACGTCTTCGGCATGGCCGCGGACATGTTCCCTCCGCAAAGGGTGGGCACGGCCACAGGCATCGCCGCCTTTGCCGGCAACCTTTCCGGCATGGCCATGATCGAAGGCGCGGGTTGGTCGCTGGACATGGGCTTCGGCTACGCCCCCCTGCTGCTCCTATGTGCGGGCTCCTACCTTGTGGCTCTGCTGCTGGTGCAGCTGCTGGTACCGCGCCTGGCGCTCGCGGAAGCTCGTCCCGCGGGGGTTCCTGGGAGCCTGCCTAGCGCCGAGGCCTGAGTGCGGCTGGTCAGCCCCCAAGGTATTTGGTATGGTAGGACAACGGTGTCTTATTGGGCTCCATCGAGCACTCGCACCCTCACCAGGAGAAAGCTGCCATGACGCAGGGACCATGTGAAGTGAGCTGGTTCTCCGCCCTGTGCGATGACGATTACGAGTTCCTGGGCGTTCCGGATCCTCAACTGAAATCCAGCTGGGAGCACTGCCGCGACATCGTGTTGCAGGCAGATACGGCCGGCTTCGACAACATTCTGTTGCCCTCGGGCTACGCCTTGGGGATCGACACTACAGCGTTCGCAGCCGCAGTGGCCACGCTCGTACAACGCATCCAGCTTTTACTAGCCGTGCGCATCGGCGAGACGTGGCCACCGCAACTTGCGCGCCAGATCGCGACCATCGACCGCATGCTGGGTGGACGGCTGACCGTCAACATCATCTCGTCGGAGATGCCGGGCGAAACCTTGCCTTCCGCGCCGCGCTACCGGCGCACCGTGGAGGCCATGCAGATTTTAAAGACCCTGCTCAACGGCGAGCCGCTCGACTTCGACGGTGAGTTTTGGACGCTACAGCTGGATCCTCCACGGGTTTGCATGGTCTCTGGCAAGGCACCGCCGCTGTACTTCGGCGGCATGTCACCCGACGCACGGGAAGCCGCCGCGAAGGGTTGCGACGTGTACCTGATGTGGCCCGACCGGGCCGAAGCGGTGCGGGCGCTGATCGCCGATATGCGCGCGCGCGCCGTCCGGCATGGGCGCACGCTGCGCTTCGGCTACCGGGCGCACGTCGTCGTGCGCGATACGGAAGCCGAGGCGCGCACCGCGGCAGACCGTTTGCTTTCCAAGCTGGACGCCGCGCAGGGTGAGGCCATCCGTGCCAAGTCACTCGATACCACCTCGACCGGGGTAGCCGCCCAAGCGGCACTCCGCGAAAGCGCAGCCGACGACGGCTACGCCGAAGCTAACCTGTGGACCGGCGTGGGCAGGGCGCGGTCCGGCTGTGGCGCCGCGATCGTCGGCGATCCGGACCAGGTGCTGACGAAGCTGCAAAGCTATCTCGACATGGGTATCGAGGCGTTTATCTTGTCAGGGTACCCCCACGCGACGGAAGCGGACTTGTTTGCTCGGCATGTGTTGCCGCGGCTGAACCATGGTCCGCTGAGCCGCGGGTAAGCGGCGC
>CAXUIF010000100.1:0-11858 GCA_964250995.1 uncultured Acidobacteriaceae bacterium | reverse complement strand
GCCGGGATCCTCACCTGCGGCGCAAACCTTCCCACGGCGAACCAGCCGCTGGGCAGCCACCCCGTCACGGTGAACCAGGCCGCCGACGCCAACTACAACGGCAGCACCGGCAGCGGCACCATCACGATCACCAAGGCAGGCGCCTCGGCAAACGACACCGCCACGGGCACAAGCCCTTACGGCGCGACGTCTACGCCGGTCACCGTGACCATCCCCTACCCGGGCTCCACGGTCCCCACAGGCGCCATCACCCTCACGGATACCCATGGCAACACCGTGACCGTGCCCGCCTCCAGCTGCACCTCCGCTAAGGGCGTGTTGACCTGCGCCACCACCCTGCCTTCCGCAAATGAACCCGTGGGCAGCAACCCCGTCACGGTGACGCAGGCACCCGATGCCGCTACCAGCGGCAGCACCGGCACAGGCACTATCACCGTCAGCAAGGCGCTCGCCACAGCTGCCGACACCGCAACCGGCACGGCCGGCTACGGCGCGGCGTCCACGCCCGTCACGGTCAGCATCCCGTTCGCGGGTGCAACCGCCCCCACCGGCGCCATCACGATTGCTGACGCCAAAGGCAACACGGTCACGGTTCAGTCGTCCAGCTGCACGGTGGCCAAGGGCGTCCTGACCTGCACAGCCAACCTGCCAACGGCGAACGAGCCCGTGGGCAACAATCCCCTGTCGATCACGCAGGCCGCAGACGCGAACTACAGCGGCAGCACCGGCACAGGTTCCCTCACCGTCAGCAAATCAACCCCCACCCTTACAGCGCCTGCGGTCTCGCCGATGAACGCGCCCACCGGCACCCCGGTCACCCTAACCGAAACCGTTCCCCCCGGGGAAACCGGGACCGTTACGTTCTTCAACGGCACCACGATTCTGGGCACGGCAACGATTGCGAACGGCACGGCGAGCCTGACTACCGCTGCGCTGCCACAGGGCACGGACGCTATCACGGCCACCGCCAATGGCGACAGCAACTACAGCGCGGCAACTAGCCCGGCCGTGCTCGACACCGTCGGTGGGCAGACCGCTAAAGTCGCGCTGACCTCGTCGCAAAACCCCGCGACCTTCGGCACCTCTGTCACGTTCGCCGCCGCAGTGTCCACATCCCCGGCCACCCCCGTTGCGGGGACGGTGACGTTCTTTGACGGCACCACAGCGCTGGGAACCGTCACGTTGAGCAACGGCGCAGCCTCCTTCAGCACAGGGGCACTGAGCATCGGAATGCACTCCGTAACGGCCACCTTCACACCGGCTGCGGGCAGCACCTTCGCCGCTGTCACATCAGCCGTCCTCACGCAAACCGTTCAGCCTGCGGGCTCCAGCATCGGGCTAACCTCGTCGCAGAACCCAGCCATCGTGGGGCAACCCGTCACCTTCACCGCGACGGTCCCAACGACGATCCCGGGCACAGCTCCAACTGGCACCGTGACCTTCTTTAACGGCTCCACGGTCCTGGGCACAATCAAGTTGAACGGCTCCGGTGTGGCGAACTTCAGCACCTCAACCCTCAGCGGCGGCATGCAGAACATCACGGCGACGTACACGGGAGACGTCAACTACGCGGCGTCCACCTCCGGCGTCGTGGCCCAGGGCGTAAGCGACTACACGGTCGGCAGCACGACGCCGACGCTCGGGGTGGACCCGGGTCAGACCGCCGCCTTCAACATCACCATCAACCCGGCATCCGGCGTCGCCTTCTCCGCGCCGGTCGTGCTCACCGTCACGGGCCTGCCGGCCAACGCCACCGCGGCCTTTGCGCCGGGGACACTGTCGCCGGGAACCGGCGGCACCACCTCCACGCTGACGGTGAACACCTTCACTCAGGTGCTCACGGCTATGGAGCACCAGCACCACGTGAAGAGCTTTGAAGCCGCCGCGCTTTGGGCCTGCGTCTTCCCGCTGCTTGGGGTCCGTCGCCTGCGCCGGCGGCTGCCCAAGTCCCTGCTGATGCTGGCTCTCTGCGTGGCCTCGTTCGGCGTCATGGCTCCCCTGACGGGCTGCGGTGGCGGCTACTTCGGACCCGCACCCACCAGCTACACCCTTACGGTCACCGGCACCAGTGGAACGCTGCAGCGCTCCACCACGGTCACCCTGAACATCCGCTAGCGTTCCCGGGGAAACCTTCGGGTTCCCCGGCACGCGCGGTTCCCCTCATCCCCCACAGGTCTTCGAGGTTTCTCCTGATGAAACGCTTGCGCTTTCTGCATCAGTTCGCCCTTTGTCTGCTCGTCGCTGCCGGTGCGGCGCGAGGCCAGGCTTCGGGCTCGGCCCCCTTCGGCCTTGGCGTGGGCCAGGCGCCTCCGTTGCAGGTGAGCGGGCAAATTCAGTTCACGAAAGCCAACGCGCCGCCGGGCCAGTGCGGGTGCTTCTGGATGTACGGCGGCGGCGGCCAGATCGTTCGCGCCTTTCGCCCCGACTGGGGTGCGGTGGTCGACGTCTACTATGCCCACAACGGCGCAGTGAACGGCACCGACGAGCAACTCAGCATCTTGAACTACCTTCTCGGTCCCCGGTACAGCTACCGCAACGACACGCGCTACACGCCCTATGGGCAGGTCCTGGCGGGCGCATCCCACATCTCCTCGAATTACTTCGTATACACCTCCAACAACACCTATTTCGCCTTTCAAGCCGGCGCCGGCGTAGAGATGTACCTGAGGCCGAAACTCGCCGCTATCCCGCTTGAAGCCAACTGGGTGCACTCCCAGGGATTGAACGGCGTCAACAAGCGGCAAAACAACCTCCGAATCGGCATCGGCGTGGTGTATCGGTTCGGGCCGCAGTAGGCCCTCCAGGTACCTGGATTGCGGACAAGCTCTTCCCTACTTCGCCTCCGCAGCCTCCAGAATCTGCGCGAAGAAGTGGAGCAATCGCAGATTGTCCGTGACGCCGGGTCCGGCGCCGTCCAGGTCCAGATGCGAGAGCACGGGGCTGATTAGCGCGGCCTTCAGGGTCGTGGTGGGTAGTTCGCTTTCCATCCACAGCGTTTCAGCGGCCGGGATGATGTTGTCGCCTTCGCCATGCAGCAGATACACCGGAACGGCGAGCTTGCCCAAGTGACCATGCGGACTTACGCCGGCCATGTCGGCCACGTGCTTCGCCTCAGCCTTGGCCAGCAGCGAGCGGGTGAACGCCGAGTTGGTATCCATCAGCACCCGGGCCTCGCTCGTCTGATTCGGCGTCAGCCGGGCCAGGGCGGCCTTTTCCGCCGGGACATCTTCATACAGGTGAGCCCGCAGCACCTGGCGCAAGGGCGCAAGGTCCTCGCGCGGGACGAAGTCTTCAAGGTGCTCGTATTCCAGGACCAGAGGACCGTATTCATGCGGCGGCAGCAGCTCGGGCGCGCCGCTGGGCCGAGCATCCTGCCCTGTCCTGTAGTAGGTAGCGACGCGCTGCATCTGGTCCTGCGACCCAACCGCAAAGACGAACTTGATGCTCTTGCTGAACTGCGGGTCCGCCGCCGCCAGCAGCGACAACCCACCCGAAAAGCTAAGACCCATGATGCCGACACTCTGATTTTCCGCGTGCCGGGAAAGCCACTCCGCCGACTCACCGATCGTGGCAATCGAAGCCGGGCCAACCTGATAGTCCTTGATATCGGGCAGTTCGGGAGTCAGAACCCGCAGACCGCAGGCGCTCATTGCGGTCGCAAACGCGATCAGCCTCGGCTCGTCGATGCCAAGATGATGCACGCCGTGCAACACCAGCAGCGCAGGCGCTTGCGGATGTTCGAGCGGCGTGTACAAGCGGGCGCGCACGGTTCCGGTCGACGCCGGATAGCTTAGCTCTTCAACGGCTACGCGGTCGCGCACCGTCCAGCGCAGCGACTCGGGCACAGGCTGGTTCGCCACAAGGTCGAGCACCGCCGCCGCTTGCAGGTGCACGCGGACCGTAGGCCAGAGAACCGTGCTGAGCACGATCGCAAGCAGCAGAATGGCGGCCAGGGTGAGGAGCAGGTCAGGCCGCTCCTGCCGTCGCGCCCGGGGCGTTCCAGGTCGCTCGGGCGGTGGTGGCGAGGGGGAGCGCCGTGACTCGCGCAGGCTGCGGGCGAAGCCGGCGAGCCCCCCGCGACGGCGCAGCGTGGTGTGGTGGGGATTCACATGGCGGGGCGTAGACATGGCAGTGCACTTCGAGTATGCCCGAGACGACGAAGGTCGTTGCACTCCGGCTTCGCCGTGCTCCGCTTATGGCGGCTCACCTTCAGCGTCGCTGGTCGCTTGCGCCGGGGTGGGCCGAGCGCTGACCCTAGCGGGTGTGCAGAAACAAGATGAGCATCAGGGTCAGGATCGCGGCCAAGAACACCAGCGCGACGACGGCCAGCGTCTGGGCGCGGCGTTGCGTGCCCTCGATGCTCGCCAATCGGCCTTCAAGGGACTCAGTAGCCTGTTTGGCCGCAAGGGCATCGGCACGGGCCCCGGCAAGATGCTTTTCGAGATCCGTGACCTGCCGCTGCAGCGTGGCGGCCTGTATGGTGTGCTGCTCGATCAGGGTGCCCAGCTCAGCCTGCAGCCGGTCGCCCAAACCCTTGACCGCGGACCGCTGGGCTTCGAGGGCCGACTCGTGGGTGGTCTGGAGGTCGGCCATCGCCCTTTGGGCCGCGTCGTCGCTGCTGGCCTTGTCTTTGAAGTAGCGGTCGGCAAGGGGCAGCAGGCGCGTGACGTGGGGGGCGAGTTCAACCAGCTGCGAAAGTGCTTTGGGCCACATAGGAGGATTGGATGCGACGAACCGGCGCCTTCAGACGCGAAGCACGTCGTTTGCCCGCACGCGCGTATCTGCTACAGAACGACGCTGGGCTCGATGGCGTGAAAGCAGCGCAGCAATCGTGGCAAGCAGGATTGCCGTGATGATGGCCTGCGACCAGAGGCAATAGATGCACCATTTCTGGAGCACATAGGCCTCCATAAAGGAGAGAAAGGCCGCAAAGGCAAAGCCAATTTCAGCTGCCTGCAGGGTCGCCCAAAGATGGCCGGTAAGGGCCAGGACACCGATCAGGCCGTAGCCGGCAATGCCCAGGACTGCGACGGGGAGGTGGACCTTCCTAGAGCCTGGCGCCTCGTCGAAACTGGTCGGCGGAAACACGGCAAAGCGGGAATGGTTCACCGCGCCGCAGTCCCACACCTCGCTCACGGCGCAGGGCGGGGCGGCGTTCGGATCCTGGAGGTGGATCCGAAGCGCCAGGGCCGAATCGATGAGGCCGGCAAGCGCCAGCAGGGCAATCAGGTAACGCATAGTCCCATCTAGTGTAGCGTTGCGAGACAGCCCCTGTTTTTGCCGGGTCACACGTGCGCCCTCCGGGGGATTGGCGCGTCAGAGTGAAGGAAGAGAATGGAAGCAGCGAACGGTACAGCGTGTCTCTGCGGCTTGGAGCGATCAAGGATGGACGTGTTGCAGAAGGAAGCAGAGACGGTTGACGCGCACCTGGACCCGGGGGCGGCAGGGGATTCGCTGCACGTGTGGAAGGGCCTGGACGATTCCGCGAAGGCGCAGCAGTGGGTAGACGCGCATCTGGCAGCGACCAGGGCGGAAGTGGCGCAGCTAACAAGTGTCGCGGGGGAGCGCACGATCGACAATACCCTGAGCCCGTATGACCGGGCCATCTGGCACCTGCGCATGGCCGGAAGCCAGACGCACGTCATGTTCATGGTGCATCCCGCAGCCGATGTTCGTGACGCAGCCCAGGCGTTGTCGCAGCAAGTCAGCGCGGAGGCGGTTGCGCTCAGCTTGAACCAGGACGTATATCGGGCGCTGGCCGCGATTGACGCCGGCGCTGCCGACGAGGCTACGCGCTACTACCTGGAGCGCACCCTGCTGGGGTACCGGCTGGCGGGCGTGGACCGGGATGAGCCGACCCGCGCGAGAATCCGGTCCCTGGCCGACCGCATGACCGAATTGAGCATGCAGTTTAGCCGCACGGTGCAGGACGACGTGCGCCGTATCTCGGTCGAGGACGCCAACGCGTTGCGCGGGCTGCCGGCCGACTACCTGGCGCGGCATGGGGTGCGCGAGCAGGCTGGGGAACTCGCAGCCGACGGCGAGGTGACCCTTACGACCGATCCGCCCGATATGTCGCCGGTGATGAGCTATGCCGCTAGCACCGCGCTGCGACGCGAGCTGTATCTGGCCTACAACGACCGAGGCTACCCGGCCAACAAGCAGGTCCTGCTTGACCTGCTGCACACCCGCGAAGAGATGGCCACACTGCTGGGATTCCGCAGCTGGGCCGACCTGGCCACGGTAGACCAGATGATGGGCTCGGCGGAAAATATGCGCCGCTTTCTAACCGAGGTGGAGGACGCCGCGCGTGAAACAGCATTGCGGGAATGGGCAGAGCTCGAGGCCTTTGTGCGCGAACGCGATCCCGATGCGCTCCCCTTGACCCTCAGCGACGCACGGTTCTGGGAAGAGCAGTTCCGGCGCGCGCGCCTGGACTTCGATTCGCAAAGCGTTCGGCCGTACTTCCCATATGACCAAGTGGAAGCGGGCATCCTCGCGACCGCCGGCAGGTTGTTCGGGGTAGCGTTCAAGGCAGCGCCGGACGCTGCGGTCTGGGCGGAGGGCGTCAAAGCTTTCGACGTGCTCGACGCCGCCCCCGGGTCCCAGACGAAGGCCGAACCGATCGGGCGAATCTACCTCGACATGCACCCGCGCGAGGGCAAGAGCAAGTGGTTTTCCGAGTGCTCGCTTGTTGGCGGCGTCCTAGGCCGGCAGATGCCCGAGGCGTCGCTTGTTTGCAACTTCCCGGAACCCACCGCCACCGATGCCGGCCTGATGCAGTATGCCGACGTGGTGACCTACTTTCACGAGTTTGGGCACCTGATGCATGAGGTACTTGGCGGTCGCCAGCGCTGGGCCGGTCAGAGCGGCATCGCGACGGAGGGCGACTTCGTCGAAGTCCCCTCTCAGATGCTGGAAGAGTTTTTCGATGATCCCGACCTCTTGCGCACCTTTGCCCGGCACGTGGACACGGGCGAACCGATTCCGTATGAGACGGTGGCGCGAATGACCAAAGCCAGCGCGCACGGGCGGGCGCTCGCAACGCTCACGCAAGTGATGTATGCCACGTACTCGATGGAGACCCACGACCGGCGCGCGGCCTCGCTCGACCTCGACACCCTGCTCAGGGAGGGGTACGACCGCTTCTCGCACTACGACTTCGTGGAAGGCAACCGCATGTATGCCGCCTTCACCCATCTTGTGGGCTATACCTCCAACTACTACACCTACCTGTACGACAAGGTCATGGCGCTCGAGTTCTTCCAGCAGTTCGCTCAAAAGGACGGCAAGGACTGGCTGGACGGAACCACGGGCCAACGCTACCGGCGCGAAGTGCTCGAGGCAGGCGGCTCCAAACCGGCGCGCGCGCTGGTGAAGGCGTTCCTCGGGCGCGAGCAGGTCAGCATGGACGCACTCCGGGAGTGGATCGGAAAGGAGTACGAGACGGTCTAAGGATCGATTGGGGCTCCAACTCAGAGCAGCCGGGCTGCAAGTCCCTGCGCTTGCACGAGCGCGACAGCCTTCTTACGGAAGGACACAAAGACCTCTCCGCCCAACCAGCGGCCCTCGTACGCGATGACGCCATCCGCGAAGTCTCCGCCCGCCGCAAGCGCAAGGAGGCCTGCCTCCACCGCAGGGCGATTCAGGACCACGCCGTCGAGCTCGAGCAAGACGGACAGCGCCGCCGAGACCTCGTCGCGTGAAAATCTGTAGACCTTCCGTAAGACCCAGACCACCTCGCAGAGGCAGGACAGCGTCAATGCTACGAGGGAGGCGCTCCTCACCATCTGGTCTGAGGCACGCCACTGCGCCTCATCGTCGCGAACAAGCAATCGCACAAGAGGATTCGTATCAAGGGTGATCCTCAAGGCTCGCCAGCCCAACCCTTCTCAGCTGCCTCTGTGAGTTCCTCCAAAGTCGCCACTTTACTCGTCTTGCCGGCGAGGAGACCAGAAAAAGCGTCCCAGCCCCTGGGAGGCCGTGTCGCCTGCAAAGACGCTCGCCCGCCCGGCAGTAGATCCACTTCGATTTTGTCCCCAGGTTGGATTCCCAAGTGGTGTAGGACCTCCTTCCGAAAGGTCACCTGCCCCCGCGCAGTCACTGTTAAGCTTGCCATCTCTAAGCTCCTCAGCCCATTGTAAGGTAATGTAGCCTTACCGAGACGCCAAGTTGCCCTTCGCTACCGCATCACTGAGGTGAGGCTTCGTTTCACGGTTGATAACGCGCCCATTCAACATGCGTACTCCTTCCCCGACGATGCCCCACCTCATCACCCTCGCCGACATCGTCGCTGCACGCGACCGCCTTACGGGCGTTTCGGTCCGCACCCCGCTGCTCCGGCTGAAGCCCGAGCGCGTCCACGCCGCGGGCTTCCGTCTCGGCCCGCACATGCCCGCCATCTACTTTAAAAACGAGGCCGCGCAACCTATCGGCAGCTTCAAACTGCGTGGCGCCTACAACAAGGTTTCGGCTCTCCAGCAGCGCGATCCGGCGGCCTTCAGTCGCGGTGTGATCACCTTTTCTTCCGGCAACCACGCCCAGGGCGTCGCCTACGCGGCACGCGCGCTCGGCACACGCGCTGTAATCGTCATGCCGGACAACGCACCCGCGACCAAGCGGCAGGCCACTGAAGCGCTCGGGGCCGAGATCGTCACCGTGGGCCCGGCCTCCACAGAGCGCAAGCAGAAGGCGGAGGCGCTGGTGGCGCAACACGGCTACGCCATGATTCCCCCGTATGACGATTCGGACATCATCGCCGGGCAGGCTACCTGCGGCCTGGAGATTGCGCAACAGCTCGCCGCGATCGACGCCTCCGCACGAGGTCGGCCGAAGACGCTGGTGCTTTCGCCCGTCTCGGGCGGGGGCCTGCTTTCCGGCGTGGCGGCTGGGCTCACCCTGGCGTGCCGGCAAGGCGGGCAGGAAGCCCCGGAGATCTGGGGCTGCGAACCCGAGCTCGCCGGCGACGCCGCAGAAAGCTTTCGCACAGGCAAGCTGGTCGAGTGGTCCGCCGCGGATACCACCCGCACCCTGGCCGATGGCCTGCGCACACAGTCGCTCGGGCAGTTGAACTTCGAGCATATCCAGGCCTTTGTGCAGGGCATCGCGACCGTGACGGAGCAGCAAATTCGCACAGCAACCCGCTTCATGCTGGCCGCTACGGACATCGTCGCCGAGCCTTCAGGCGCGGTGACGCTGGCGGCGGCCCTGTTCCATGCAACGGAACTGCCCCGGGCCGACCGGATCGTCGCGGTCGTGTCGGGCGGCAATCTGGACCCCACCCTCCGTGCCCAGCTCCAAGCAGAAACCGTCGCCGCAGCGATCCACGTCTAACCAGCAGCTATGCCTCGTTTGACCCCTCTCGCGACCCTCAGCACCACGCTCTTCTGTTCCGCAACTCTTTGCGCTGCACTCGCTTGCGCCACGCCCTTCGCCTCGGCCCAGAAGCGGAATCCGGCCGAACGCCCGCCTACCGATAGCGCCGACCGCGCCACTCTCCTGCACACCGCGAACGTGTATGCGGTCGCCGATCCCGCCGATCCGCCCATCAGCACCGTTACCCCTGGGCGGGAAATCGTCATCAACCAGCGCAACGGTGCCTGGATCAACGTGTTCGCCAACACCGACGAGAAGGAAGAAGACCCGGACCAGAAACCCGAGTTTACCGATCCGAACGCGCAGGCCAACCCGGCCTCAGGCTGGATTCGGGATAAGGGCATTGTCGGTCCAAAGACCCCGCAGGGAGACGCGCTGCTCTACGGCGCTGCCGCGGAGCTGGAGGCCAAAGCTGCGGAGCCGCACGCCGCCAAGGGCGCTGCCGACTCCGCGGGGCGACTGTACCGTCGCGTTTGGGAGTATTTCCCCGACTCGCCTCTGGCGCCCGAGGCTGCCTTCCGCTCCGCCGACATCCGCTGGCAGCTGGAGAAGGCCGATAACAGCACGCTTCCCAGCGCCCATGAGCAGGATGCCGCACTCCGCCCGCAGATCTACGAAGGCGAGCTCAAGCGCGTGATGAAGATCTACCCAAACACGCCGGACGCCGCCAAAGCGGCCTTCGATCTGCTCGACAACAAAGTGTGTGGGGACTGGCAGGGCTTGCCCAAATGCCCTGAGATGGAGACCAATCTTTTCCTGAAGTACGCGGGTCGGTACCCCAACGGCCCGAAGTCCGCTGAGGCCCTATACGACGCGGCGTTCCGCCAGGGTTCGCTCGTCACCATGTACCTGGTCGATGAAAACCGCAAACGTTCCGAACAGGCGGCGCAGAACTGCAGCTCCATCGCCGGCCGCATGCAGAAGGAGTACCCCACCTCCGACTACACGCAACGAGCCGCCGCGCTCGCCTTCCGCGTCAACCAGGGAATCAGCATCTACGGGAGCGACCGCGATTAAAGAGGGCTGGATTCGCTGCCGCCACCGGGCAGCACCCTTCAGGCCACCACTTGCGTGACCGCCCGATGTTTGGAAGTCAGCTTGAGCCGCCGCAGCAGCGGCGCGATCGTGAGCCCCTGCACCAGAATCGAAAACACGACCACCACATACGTCGCGACCAGCAACAAATTGCGCTCGGTCCCCTGCCCCTGCGGAATCGAAAGCGCCAGCGCGACCGCGAGCCCACCGCGTAACCCACCCCACGTGAGCACGGCGACGGTCCCCGGTACGCGCTCGTGCAGCAAGTTCAGGAGACCCACAGGCGACGCGACGCTGATCCACCGCGCCAGCAGCACCACTGGGATCGCCAGCAAACCGGCCACCAGATAGTGCCGCTCCACAGGGAGCACCAGCAGCTGCAGGCCCAACAGCAAAAACAACACTACGTTGAAGATGTCGTCGATCAGCTCCCAGAAGTGCTCAAAGTGTTCGCGTGTGGTGGCGGACATGGCGAGCCGGCGCGCCTGCCCGCTGACCAGCATGCCCGCCGTGATCACTTCCAGCGGCGCGGACAGGTGCAACGCATCCGCCAGCGCGTAGCCGCCCATGGCCAGCGCCAAGGTGAGCAACAGCTCCACCCGGTACTGGTCCACGTGGCGCAGCACGCGGTAGGTCAGGTAGCCCAGCCCCGCGCCCAGCAGAATGCCGCCTCCGGCCTTCAAGGTCAGCATGAGCAGAAAGCCGTTCACCGACGGGGCGGCTCCCCCCGTGGACGCGCTGAGCAGGGCAAGAAAGATGACCGCGCCCACGCCATCATTGAATAGCGACTCGCCGGCCAGCTGGGTCGACAATGAGCGCGACGCCCCCACCCGATGCAGCATCTCAAGTACCGCAATCGGGTCCGTCGGCGAGATCAGAGCCCCAAACAACAGCGCGCCCATCAACGTCATGGGCATGCCTACAAGCTTCAGCCCGTAGCCGAACAGCAGGGCAACCAGCACAGTGGACAGCGCCGTGGAGCCGATGGAGAGCGTCGTGACGGACAGCTTTTCGCGCGCCAGCTGGTGCAAATCCAGCTGCAGCGCGCCCGCGAACAGCAGCAGTGACAACATCCCGTGCAGCACCACTGCGTTGAAGTCGATGCCCGCGACGATGCGCTGTGCCGCCGCGTGCAGCCCCGGGACGTAGCCGCCCCCCGCAACCAGCGCGCCGGACGCAGCCAGCGAAAGGATCATCGTGCCGATGCTTGTCGGCAGGCGCAATACGCGAAAACTCAAAAAGCTGAACAGGGCCCCCACGGTGACCAGCAGGCTCAGCAACGGAAAGATGGACATACGTTCCTTGACTCGCTTTCAGGCTTAGGATGTGCCGAACCCCGTGCGGTATACCGGCCAGCTCGCGATTTCCTTGTGCGGGCACGTAGATTCCCGGCGCAGATCCCCGGCGCGGGGGGTCGCAAGCCGGGGTGGTGGGCGTGGCCCCGGCCC
>CAXUIF010000099.1:0-11873 GCA_964250995.1 uncultured Acidobacteriaceae bacterium | reverse complement strand
GTGACCGAGCTTCCGCTGAATGGACGAAATTTCACCACGCTTGCACTGCTCACCCCGGGCGTGACGCGAGGCAATTACGGCAACGGCGCCAGCGGTGTGAACGGGGATGCTGAGACGTTTCGCAACAATCAGTCCGGTGGAGGGTCGCTCTCAACCAACGGTTTACGTCCACAGGCGAACAACTACCTCCTGGACGGGATCGACAACAATGAGTCCCTGGTCAACACGCTGGAGTTCTTCACCAACCTGGACGGAACGGAGGAGTTTCGCGTAAACACCTCGACTGCGCCCGCGGAGTTTGGCCGTGCCGGTGGGTCCATCGTCCAGACCTCTATCCGGTCCGGCACCAACCAGATTCACGGTTCGGCCTTCGAGTTCGCACGGTCGTCGCTGTTTGACGCGAATCCGAACTACCGTTTTCCCGCGAGCCCCTCGTATGCGGCACCGCTGCCCTTCAAGCGGAACACCTTTGGTGGATCGCTGGGGCTACCGTTGATCAAGGACAGGCTCTTCCTGTTTGGCGACTACCAAGGTCTGCGCGAAAGCCAGCCGTTGAATGCGGAACTCATCACGGTTCCCACTGCGCTGATGCGGACGGGCAACTTCTCTGAACTGCTGGGCCAGGGCACGACCAACGCGCCTGCGTTCTGCAAACCGGCCGTGGTGGTGAACGGCGGCGTGTACGATCCGATTACCTGCGCGCAGTTCCCGGGCAACATTATCCCAGCGGGCCGGCTCAACCCAGCCGCCGTCAAATACCTCAACCAGTACGATTTACCGAATGTCGCGGGAACCTTCAACGGAACGCAGAACAACTTCCGAACGATTCGTCAGAACATCACGCACTACAACACTTTCGACACGCGCCTGGATTACCAGCCTACGGTAAGGAACCGGGTATTTGCCCGGTTTACCTACGACAACTCGGACTTCAACCGCACGTCAAGGCTGACCAACCTGCCGGCCGGCTTCGCATCTGGCGAAAATTTGGTACACGGACGCGGGTATGCTCTGGGCGATACGCAAACCTTTACGCCGAACGTGGTCAACGAGCTGCGCTTGGGCTATAACCGCTACACTTTCGCCAATAATCCCGTGTTCTCGGGTGCGCCGGTCTCGGCCAAGCTTGGCATCGTGAATGCGAACCGTACGTCGGACCTGGGCGGTGGGGCACTCATTGGGGGCTACCAGAACCAATTGGAGTACACGGGCGACTATGGCCGTTATGCCGTGCCCGAGAACACCTACGAGATCAACGACGCCGTGTCCGTTGTTCGCGGGCACCACATCTTCAAGATCGGCGGATCGGGTATCCGGCGCGACGTCGCCTACTTCCGTCCTATCGCGGGCAAGGGGTACTTCCAGATCGGCAATGGCGACTTCACCGGCTACGAGGTCTCAGAGCTGCTTGCAGGATTCGTCAACAACTACAGCATCGGCGCGCAGAGCGGATTCTACGGCACCCGCAATTACGAGGTGGGCGGCTTTGCACAGGATGACTGGAAGATCACCCCGCGACTTACGTTAAACCTTGGCATCCGTTATGAGGTGATCACCTACCCAACCGAGGAGCACAACCGCGAGGCGGCGCTCGACCCAATGACCGGCTACATCGACCTGGCGGGTCAGAACGGGTTCTCGCGTTCCATCATTCAGAACAACTTCGGCAATGTGGCGCCGCGATTCGGCTTCGCCTACGACCCGTATGGAACAGGCAAGACGGTCTTTCGCGGAGGTTATGGCATTTACTATTTCCTGGATCGCGGCGGCATCGACAACCAGCTCGGGCAGCAGGTTCCGTATGGTGGCTCGGTGTCGTACGGCGACTCGGCCGGGTACCGGATTGCCTTTACTGGGCAGGCGCCGCAAAACACGAACGTGAACACGATCGGCGGCACTCCGGTCGTTACAGCCCCACTTCCCCTGCCCGGATTTCCAACCTTCAACCGCCTCGCACCGCCTCCGGGATCGAACGTCTTTTCTGTGAACACTACCGAAAAGACGCCGAACGTACAGCAGTATAGCTTCCAGCTGCAGCAGCAGTTTGGAGAGCGTACCGTCATGACGCTGGGTTATGTGGGCAACAAAGCCACACATCTGGCCACGGGCTATAACGCGACCTTCAGCGCCGGCCCGCCGAGCGTGGCGGCGGTCCGCTTTCCGGAGCTGGGAAGCAGCTCGCAGATCGTTTACAACGCGAATGACGGCGTATCGCATTACAACTCGCTGCAGGCGCAGTTGAACTATCGCGCGGCCAGAGGGCTAATCTTCACGTCGTCTTACACCTGGTCCCACAACATCGATAACACGAACGGCTATCTAGGTTTCTATGCCGTCAGCGATCTTTACCTGTACGACCATCGGTATAACAAGGGCAATTCGTCTTTAGATCAGCGCAATGTGTTCGTGACAAGCGCAGTATACGATCTGCCATTCGGCCATGGACAACACTTCCTTTCCAACGCCGGGCGTGCGCTGGATCTGGCGCTCGGCGGCTGGCAGTTGAACACGGTGGTGCAGGCTGAGACAGGCACACCGTTTTCGATCGACTTCCCGGCGTACGGCGGCATCTATAGCCAGCGCGCGAATGCTGTTTCTTTGATCACGACCCCCCACAGCATTCGGGGAGGTTTCTTCCAGGGTACGTTTGCGGCTCCGGCTGCGAACCAGATCCAAGGCAATACCGGACGCAACGCGTTCTATGCACCGGGCCTAGCGCAGGGAGATGTGTCGCTGTTCAAGACGCTGCACCTGACTGAACGCGTCGGCGCCGAGCTTCGGGCTGAGGTCTTCAACGTGACCAATACGCCCCAGTTCACAGGACCGGACACCAACCCGAAGGATGGGCTGCACAACACCGTCACCAACACCTACACAGCGGACGGATCGACAGGCAGCTTTGGACGTGTGAATGGAACGCGGGAGTTCTCAGAACGGCAGATGCAAATGGCCGTGCGCTTCACGTTCTAAACCCTCGCCATGGCGGCGACGGAGAAAGCACTTCGTCGCCAAATTTCGTGATTGACCCATGCACGATCTTCTTGACTAGACCTTTATGCGTCCACTGCGATATCTGTCTTTCCTGTTTGCGCTACTTTTCATTCCCGTAAGTGCCCAACGTCCGGCAATCCGAGCGATCAATCCTCCGAATTGGTATGCCGCGCTACCTAAACCGATGCTTCTGGTCAGGGGCGAGGGTCTGCAAGGAGCGCGGTTCACGCTCTCTGACCCTACACTTACCTTGGAGCGCACCCAGATCTCCGACAATGGCCACTGGGCGCAGCTGTGGCTGACTGCCTCCCCGGCAGTTCCTGAGACGGTAACCCTTGAGGCGCGAACCACGGCTGGGCAAGCCTCCGCGAGGTATACCTTTGCGCAGCGGCGCGCGGCGAACGAGGGTGCCGCCGGGTTCTCTTCCGCGGATGTGCTCTACCTCATCATGCCGGATCGCTTTGCCGACGGGGAACGCGCAAACGATGCGCTGCCTGGATCGCCGGCGGCGGACCGGAGTGTGCCGCGCCGCTACCACGGCGGGGATCTGCGGGGAATTACCGATCATCTGGACTACATTCAACAACTAGGCGTTACCGCAATCTGGCTGACGCCGGTCGTGCAGAACGACCCGCAATCCAGCGACTACCACGGCTATGGCGCGACGGATCTCTATGCCGTTGAGCCACGCCTCGGCACGCTGGCTGAGTACAAGCACCTCGCAGAAGAGCTGCATCGCCGGCATATGAAGCTGGTCTTCGACGACGTTCCCAACCATGTGGGACCGCGGCATCCCTGGGTCAAGGACCCGCCGGCACCGGACTGGTTTCATGGATCAGTGGCGCACCATCTTGAAAACAGGTATGCGTTCAGTCCGGTGACCGATCCGCATGCCGCGCCACGCGCCGCGGAGGATGCGCTCGATGGCTGGTTTGCTGGTGTACTCGCGGATCTAAACCAGGCCAACCCGGCAGTCCGCCAATACCTGACCGAGAACATGGCTTGGTGGATCGAGCAGGTGGGTATCGATGGTCTGCGCATCGACACCTTCCCCTATGTCCAACGCGATTTTTGGCAAGCCTATCTGGGCACCCTGACCGGGCTCTATCCGCGACTGACCGCTATCGGCGAGGTGACCACGCCGGACCCGACAGTGAACGCGTTCTTCGTTGGCGGACGCACGCTGCTGGGCGCTGATACACACCTATCCACGGCGTTCGATTACCCGGTCTGGCATACATTCGTGGACATTTTGGCGAAAGACAAGCCGATGTCGCAGCTGGAAGAGACCCTGCGGCAGGACTGGCTGTATCCGCACCCGGAGGCGCTGGTCCCCTTTCTTTCCAATCACGACCAGATGCGCTTCCTATCGCAGCCCGGAGTCTCGCCCGCGCGGCTGCGCCTCGGGTTAGGCCTGCTGCTGACCATGCGCGGTATGCCCGAACTGTATGCGGGTGACGAGATCCTCATGCAGGGCGGGGACGATCCAGACAATCGTCGCGATTTCCCGGGTGGATTCCCAGGCGACGCGCAGAATGCCTTTGCTGCAACGGGCCGGACCTCGGCACAAACGGCGATGCATGATTGGGTGGCGGCGCTGGGCGCACTGCGTGCGGGGTCGCCAGCGCTGCAAAGCGGAGAGATGCAGACCGTGCTGGCAACCGATTCGACGTTTGCCTACCTGCGTCTGACGCAGGGTACCAAGCAGGCCTGTGGTCAGCCCGGAGCCATGCTGGTAGCGATCAATCGAAGCGAGCAGACGCAGGACCTCAGTGCGCCGAGCAAAGGTACCGCGCTGGAAGGTTGCCAGACGGCTACCCTGCAACTCGGGGATGACGTGACAAGGGCGGCGCACCCGATAGGGGCAAGTGGCTTGACCCTGCACCTGCCCCCGAATGGATTTGCGGTGTATGCGTTGCGCTGAGCTTGTATTTTGGGGGTGAGAAGTGTGGCGTAAACACTGCTCGCTGCCCGACTTATCAGATGACATAAAGAAGACTGGAAAAGGACGGAGCGGGGATTGACGACGGTAGCCCCGCAGGCACAGCATGGGGCCGTCTTACATGTACCCTGTACCACCGGAGAAGCTATGCGCCTGACCAGATTCGCCGCCGTTCTGGCTCTTTTGAGCTGTATGTCGCATGCACAGGACTACAAAAAGCAGGTGATCTACGAGATCATCACGGACCGATTTGTGGATGGCGATAGCTCCAACGACAATCCCACGCAATCTTCCGGGCTGTTCGATGCGACAAAAACGAACTGGCAAGCTTACTGGGGTGGCGACCTCGCCGGTATTCAATCCAAGATGACGTATCTAAAAGGGCTCGGTATAACCGCGATCTGGATTTCTCCGCCGGTGAACGGGGACAACTTGAACACCTACGGCACTTCCAGTACGCCGATGGCTGGATACCACGGCTACTGGGCGCGCGACTTCCAGCAGGTAGAGGAGCACTTCGGCGGTACGGATAACGGCTGGACGGCGTTCGACAATTTGGTGACAGCGGCGCATAGCAATGGAATAAAAGTAATCGCCGATGTGGCAGCCAATCACTCAAACCCGCAGGACGCGGGTGAGTACGGTTCCCTGTACAACAACGGCACATTCGTCGCTGCGTATAACAATGATCCGAATGGAGTTTTCCATCACAGCGGCAACATCAGCAACTACCAGGACCGCTACCAGGTGCAGTATCTGACGCTGGAAAACCTGGCGGATCTGAACCAGGAGAACCCGACGATCGACAGCTATTTGAAGAGCGCCTTCCTTCAGCTGCAGGCGCACCATGTAGACGGCTTCCGCCTAGATGCGGTCAAGCATGTGACATGGGGATGGGAATACTCCCTGGCCAACACGGTCTTCACAAACGCGCCCAGCTTCTTCTTCGGGGAGTGGGCGATGACCAACACTTCTGACGGGCTTTACCACGATGCCTATAAGTTTGCGAACAAATCTGGTATCAACCTGCTGGACTTTCCGCTGAATACCGCCATTCGTGACGTGTTTGCCAACGATAGCGCGTTCTCCGAGATCGACTCCACACTGGGGCAGGAAAACAGCAATTACACCTGGCAAAATGACCAGGTCACCTTTATCGATAGCCAGGACCTTTCACGACTGTTGAGCGTGAACAATAATCAAAATCGACTGAATGAAGCCCTCGCCTTTCAGCTCACTACACGCGGCGTTCCAGTGATTTACTACGGTGACGAGCAGTACCTACACAACGACACAAGCGGCGGCAACGATCCGTATAACCGCCCACAGATGGTCAATTTTTCTACGGCCACCACGGCTTATCAGACGGTCCAGCAGCTTTCTGCACTCCGGCAGGCAAACGATGCGATCGCGTACGGGACCTCCAGGCAGCGGTATTTAAGCAGCGATGTTTATATCTACGAGCGGCAATTCTATAACAACGTTGTTCTGGTTGCCATCAATAAGAACAACTCCGGTTCCGCAAGCATCTCCGGGCTGTATACGGCGCTGCCTGCAGGAACGTACCAGGATTACCTGGGCGGGATGATGAGTGGGCAACCACTTAGGGTGGCGACAGGCACTAACGCCAACAACCCGGCCGGGACATTGACGCTGCCGGCGAACTCAGTGTCTGTGTGGCAGGTCACAGGCGGGGAACCGGGCCCCTCTGTGGGCTCCATTGGACCTACCGTTGGCCAGCCGGGCATGAAGGTGACAATGGCTGGAGACAGCTTCGGCGCGAACCAGGGATCGGTGATTATCAATGGAACGACGGCGGCGATCAGTGCGTGGTCCAACACCTCCGTCACGTTTACGGTGCCTTCTGTGGCCAATGGGATCTATCAGGCACAGCTGAAGAACTCAGCAGGAACGGCGAGCAACACCATCCAGCTCACGGTACTCGCGGCAAAGCTGATTCCAGTTACCTTCACGGTGAGCAATGCCGTGGCGACAAACCCCGGTGATTTTATCTTCCTGACTGGAAACACAGTAGAGCTAGGCCAATGGGGCACCACCTTCGATACCGCGGTGGGTCCGATGCTGGACCCGAACTACCCCAACTGGTTCCTTAATGCAGCGATGCCCGCAGGCCAGACCATTCAGTTCAAGTTCGTGAAGATAGCGGCCAACGGGACCGTTACGTATGAGGGCGGAAGCAATCACGCGTACACTGTTCCTACAAGCGGCGTAGGCACAGTAAATGTAGCTTGGCAGAACTGATGCGATGCCGTCCCATTCTCCGGGATGGCATCGCATGCGCCCAAAACGATGCTGCCATTGTCTTGGCGGTCGCGATCACGTGCAAGAAGGATCATCGACTTTGAGAGGGATTGAGAGATCGGCCACTAACCAGGTCGACCTACGGCGGAGCTTCTCGGAAAAGTTTCTCGTGTCGGCTATGTGGGTCCTCGCCAGAAACGGACAATAAAGCACGTTAGCGATTTGGTTGGCCCGCTGAGCTCTCAAGAGCATTTAGCGGGGCTTGCCAAATTCAGGGTGTGATGGTGGACAATACGTTCTCGAACACGAGAGCATGACCGGCGTTATTCTCGTGCGCTTGGTCTGGCCCGAAGTATTGCGGAAGAAATCCGCTTCCGTAGGTACCTCGCAAATCGAAATAGGCCGTGGAGTACGTACGGGCTACTGAAGGTAGAACAGGGTAATACGGTCCTTGTCCAGAGATCATGTCCTGTAACGGCGCGTAGATCAGGATAGAAGGCGCTGTCGGTAGTGCTCGTTCATGCTCGATGATTCTGCCCAAAGAGGCTCCGAAGCTGTCGGGAGAGTAGCCGACTCCGGGGTCGTTTGTAAGCAGTCCGAGGATCACCAAATGATGACCAGGAATAAGGTCGCTAAAGACAAGTTGCCTTGCAGGGTCAAGCCCAAAGCACTCAGCAGCGCAGGAACCTATCGACAGGTTATGTACGCTCACCCCGGTGCTGCCCGAAGTAGCTTCCATGCCGTACGCGGCGCAGGGCGCCAGAGCGCAGATCAATGCAGCCGTATGTTTTCCTGACGGAACCGCAGCGGATGTCGCCAGAACTGGCCGCTGCGTGGTATCTGCACCTCCGCAGGTCCCAGCAGGTACCCCGTCAATAGACATCGTCCATGCATTGAGTCCGGGACCAGAAGAACAGTAGACATTGAGATGATCGTAAGGTTGAGCAACGTTGAATTGCAGGGTGGCCGCCGAGGTCGTCTGCAGAAGCACCGTGGTCGGCACTCCCCCTAACTGGTAGGGGCCCAGGCCAGGTGCTGTCGTCCAGCTCCCCTGGATCTGGTAGAAATCTCCATTCAGAAATTGCCCTTGGGCTACAGGTAGAAAAGGAACAAGACCGCTTCCGTGCGAGCCACAGATAGCTTGAAGAGAGGCTGCCAGCCGGTCAGGCCATCTCTGTCCGAAGGTGTCGGCCAGAAAGGGAGCCGCCCAGGGCACGATCGTCGAATCAATAATGGAGCGGGAATCACCAAAGACCAGCACGTTCACGGGTTCCGTGCTGCAGTGCTTGTAGGCGTATTTCCAGGCGGATAACGGCGTATCTGGGATGCCTGAGCCGCTCAGGGTCACACTCTGTGCCGTGCTGCCTGCATTGGCTCCAAGCGAAAGGACGGCGGAGTAGACCGTCGCCGCTGCCGGTACAAAAGTGACTGAAATCGAGCAAGTGGCGCCTGCAGCTAAACTCTGCCCGCAGGTGCTGTCGCTCGCTTTGAAGGCGGGTGCTCCACTCCCGGAGATCGTCATGCCGGAGAGGTCCAGTGGGGCTGTACCTGAATTGGCGAGGTGCAGGATGTCAGGATCCGAGGCATACCCCACGTCCATACTCGGAAAGGCGATCTGCGCTTCGGAAAATTGCGCCACCGGAGCTATGCCCGTACCGCTCAGTGAAATCGTTCCAGAGGCGTTCGCGTTTCCTGCAATGGCGAGGGTTGCCACAAACGAGCCCATAGCGGGTGGCGTAAAGCTCACGGTGATCCTACAGGTCCCTCCAGGACTCACTGGGTTGTTGCAGCCATTCGTCAAAGAGAATGCAGCGTCGCCAGTTCCGGTCACGCTTGCAGAGCTAATCAGCAGTGGGCCGTTGCCAGTGTTGGAAACAACTTCTACCTGACCAGGACTTGCGCCACCCACGAGCTGGTTAGAAAACGACATGCTGCTCGCTGCAAGAGCCAGATGCGGAGAACTAGGCGTAGGAGTGGAACCGCAGCCCCACAGAGCTAGGACCCCGATGCCCAACCAACTTCGTATGGCGAGGCGATGCGTCTCCCTGGAGCCGAGAACGGCTGAGAGTGCGTGCGCAACATTCAGTAATTGACACTCGATTTTTGAGAACTTCATGAGGGTCTGGTGTGATGCTACCAGGTAAACAAGAACCCGCCTTACACTTGCGGCTGGGTGCAGAGAGGGCTTGTTTGGACGGCAGATTTGCATACAGTTCCGTCTAGATTTAAGGAGTGTCCCTACTATGAACCGCTTGCGGCCACGAAAGCGAAGCCCGCGGCTTGCGGCTCCAGGGCATGACTACTTTGCAGACTGCTGCCAAAGGCAGGGATCAGAACGCTTTGGGCGCGCCACTCTTCGCAAGGCGACCCGAAAGGGTCAGTGCACGTTCGCCGGCTAATGCGTTACCCGAGATCTTGTATTCACTCAAATACTCACTTCGTGCATCGGCAAAGTGTCCCTCCACCTCATCCATCGAACCAAGCATAAAGTGAGTGTCAGCCGCGAGCGGGTCTTCGGCGACCAACCCAGTTAGGATTGATCGCGCTCGATCAGGCCGCTGCAGAGCAAGCTCAACCTTTGCCAGGAGCATACCTCCCACAAACCGTCGTAGGGGGGGCAGATCAGGCTCGGTGGCAACATCTTCAAGCAACGGCTCGGCAACAACGTATTGCTTGTTGTTGTAAAGACCACGTGCGAGGCAGTATGTGGTATTCGGATCCGCGGGGGCGATAGCGTGAGCTCGTTCAAAGAGTTGAAGCGCTTCAGGCATTTGCGAGTCGCGCATGTATGAATCGCCTAGATAGTCCATGACGAGCACGTTCTTGGCATTTACCTGCAATGCCGGACCGAAGTACGCTTTCTCATCGCGATAGTAGCCTTCCTGGGTTACAGTGAGCACCGTGAAGCTGACCACAGCAACAGCGATTGCTGTAAGCACCAGATTTCTCACTACATCAGACATCTGCAGCAACGGTCTTACAGCTATTCCCACCAGGAGGGAGAGCCCCATGGACGGAATGAAGAGGTAGCGGTCATGTGCGGCGTCCCCTTCAACAAAGACTCTGAGGGCAAGAATCACCGGAATCAATGGACCGACCAATAGAAGTGCCGCCATCCCGATCTCGTAATATCTACGGCTTAACCCGGCCACTAGGCTCAGAGCTGAACCTGCGACCCCAATCTCCATCCACATCTTGAGGCTAGCAGACGAGACAATTGGAGTGACGTAGAAGCTACTTAGACCTGTCGGCAGTACCAGCTTCTGCATGTAGAAAGTGAACAGCGACGTCGCTGTGAATGCGACTTGACGCCATGTGTGCGAGCCGGTGTACGGGATCGCTTTGCCAAGCACGGACAGCCGAACACACAAGTAGAAGAGTGTAGCGACAACATACAGGCTGGACTTTTGCGCTACATCTTTGATGCGCGGTTTGAAGGACAGCTCCCTCGTCGTAAGCCGCCATGCGGCATAGGGAAAGATGCCTACGAGGAGCAATACGCTTTCTTTTGCGAACAGAGCCCCCGTCCACGCCAGCAGGCTGAGTACGGTGCTATAGCTCCAGATAGAGTGTGCCTTCAAACGCAGCTGTCTTATAAAGAGCCAGACCGAAATGGCGATAAGAGGGCCAATGAGCAACTCGTTGCAAGCGGAAATCCAACAGACAGCCTCAATATGAATGGGGTGAACAGCGAACACGAGAGCCGTGACCGCGGCAGCCAAGCGGTGCTTCAGCAGTTCCTCTGACAAGCAGTACACGAGATAAATGGTAAGTACATATAGCGCGAGGCTGACAGCGTGCCAGACCCACTCCGTTGAACCAGCCACGGAGTAAACGAGCAGCAGCCACACAGAACAAACTGGGCGGTACAAAGGAACTAGCGTCTCCGCTGCCCTTTGACTCCAAACGTGAGTGGTCAACAGGCGGGGAAGATATGTCCACGATTGCACTTGGGGATTGAAGAGGATCTGCGTGCGATCATCGCGAATGAAGCTGTATCCAAGCGAACGGAAATAGAGTACTGTGGCTGCGACACAGGGGACCATCCACAAGCAGTTCTGAACGAAACGAGCAGTGTAGCCTCTTCCACTTTGGGCCGTATCTGACCCCTCCGTCCTGCGGGTCATTCCTTTGCTGCGTCGAGACATCTGTCCTCCCGCGGCCGTCCTGTTCTTCGGCTACGATCTCAAACCAAGAACCACGCCAAATTGTGAGTTCCGGCCAGCACGGAGAGACTATCAGGTCGAGGACAGCGCCCCCGCTTCTCCCGCCACGGTCTCTCCCCTAGACCATCCTCTCCCGGGCACCCCCTTGCATTTCGAATGCTCGAGGAGGAGAGACACCCACTAACGCTCGCACTCGCGGCAACCATCGCGTCGACCAACAGCAGCAACTGCCGCGTCTACGGCGGCAGTTCATCGAGCGACCGGCCCGGCACCTCCGCCGTGAGTTTATTTGGCAACCGCGATGTCGCCGAGCGTGACTTCGATCTACTCGAACCGCTTGCCCAGCAGCGGAGGCGTCGGTCAGGGCCGCGCGTCCTTGCGCGCCGCGTAGTGGTCGAAGCGAAAGCGCAGAACCTTGACGGACGACGGAGCGGAGAGTGTTCGGCCACAAACGCTCAAGGGCTTTGTTTGTTATGGTTCCCCTTCGGTAACTTCAAGGTAGCTTACAGCAC
>CAXUIF010000098.1:0-11926 GCA_964250995.1 uncultured Acidobacteriaceae bacterium | reverse complement strand
GCTCAGCTTCCAGAGCCGCTTCCCGCCACTCCTGGCTGAGTCGGTGCAGGAGCGCCATCACGGCGTCCATCCCTTCCGCTTTCACGGTCGGGCTGTACGTCACCGCGGGCACCTTGCCGCCCTTGGCGGTACGCCGCACGAAGCCTTCGTCCTCCAGTGTGCGCAAGCGCACCGTCAGCAGCCGCGCGGAGATTCCCTCCACATTGCGCTTTAGCGCGCCAAAGCGCATCGGTCCGTGCGTGCTCAGTAGCCAAAGGATGTGGAGCGTCCACGGCCGAGTCAGGGTTTCCAGCAGCGCCGCCATCGGGCAACCTGCCGCCAAGCCGTTCTCCTCGGGCTCGGCTCTTGTCTGCTGGTGTTCTGGAACGATGTCGCCTTCCATCGGGTCCCTCCCTTGATCCCGCGCACATCCGTTTGCGGTTACTCGAAAGTGCCTACTCGCATCCTTGCTGCCGCTTACTTATAGTAACGACTAGGCCGTGCGCCGGAAACGGAAAACGTGCCCCATCCTGAGAGGAACCCTCCCGCATGAAGATTCTGCACCTCGACTCCAGCGTCACCGGCGAAAAATCCGTAAGCCGCCCCTTGTCCCAGGCCGCGGCCGATAAGCTCAAGGCTGCCAACCCCGGCGCGGAGTACATCTACCGCGACCTTGTGAAGAACACTCTCCGCCACTACACCGCCGTCCTTCGCCTGCATGGCGACAATGTCCCGCAGGTGACACCCGAGCAGAAGGCCGAGCTCGAAACCGGTGAACAGATCCTGAATGAGTTTCTTGCAGCTGACACCGTCCTGATCGGCGCCCCCATGTACAACTTCGGCGTTCCCTCCCAGCTGAAGGCCTGGATCGATCTGGTCTGCGTCGCCGGCAAGACCTTCCAGTACGGCGCCAACGGTCCCGAAGGCCTGTGCGGCGGCAAAAAGGTTGTCGTGATCTCTTCCCGCGGCGGCGCATACGGCCCCGGCTCGCCCTTTGAGCCCTTCGATCACCAGGAGAAGTACCTGCGCGATGTGTTCACCTTCCTCGGCGTGAAGGACATCACGGTCATCACGGCAGAAGGCACCGCCATGGGCCCCGAAAAGGCCGCCCAAGCCGTCGAGGCGGCCAAGCAGAAGATCGCACAACTCGCCTAGTACCCACAGGGACTCTGCTGTTTGTCTCTGCTCCTCTTCGGTCATTCCTACAGAAGTCTGCGTCACCGCTGGGCGCGCTCCGAAGGCAGGCGCGTGCCCAGCCTGCTATCTGGAGCGGCCAGCGAAGGGTACCGCACGGAACGGCACTCCCGCGCGATAAGCTTGCGCCTATGCGCTTCCTTGCTGCTCTGGCCCTGCTTGCCCTCGCCCCGGCACTCCCCCTCGCCGCGCAAACCGCCTGCGATCGAAGTGCGCTGGATGCGGCAGCAAAGACCGTCGCCGACGTGCGCCAACGGCTCCAGAAACAGGCCGTGACCCCGAAGGACCCAAAGGTCTCCCCGGCCATAGCCCAGCAGCTGGGTGAACTCAAAGCCGCGCTCACGCAAGCGGCCCAGGCTGCCTTCCACTGCGCCTCCGCAGCCGCCACCCCCGAGCAACTGCAAACCCTTTTGACAAACGCTCTCCACGCGAACCTTGCCCTCAGCGAGACGGAGACCGATGACCAGCAGGACCGGGGTACCTACGGCACCGATCTCGCCGTACAGATCTTCGAACTCGCCGGCACGCCCAAGCTCTTCGAAGTCGACTTCCGCTACGGCGTCGAGTGCGGCGACGACCATTTGCTGCTCGTCTTCCAAACCGCCGGCGACCACGCGCCCGAGGGATGGCACGAGCAACTGCGCTGGAGCGCCCCGCACTACGCCACCATCAGCGACGCCCTCGGCGACTTCGTCCTGCTCGCCCCGCTTACCGGCAGCTACAAGCACCCCAGTTGGCACTTCGTGGTCGCGCACGGCCACCCCGGCTGCGGCGCAACCCCGCGCCTCAGCCGGTTCGACCTCGACCTGCTCACGCCCCCACCCCACCCTGCCAGGCCAGCCGTCGACTGGCACTTCGCGCACGCCAATACGCAAGGCGACACGGCTCCCCGTCTCGCCACGACAGAGGACACCATTACGTTCCGGATCGCGCCGTCTCCGTCTCCGGGGGGTCAACCTACCACCCCGTCAACCAGCCCCGAGGTTTACCGCTTTCAGCTCAACGCCAACGGCCAAGTCGAGCCCGCACCGCCGGTACTTACCCCGACAAAGTAGATGTACGTTTCAGCTTGTGACGCTTTGCAAAAGAGCATCAGGATGGCACACTGGCTTTAGGCAACACATGAGCACACAAAGAGCACACATTGTTCTGCCGCAGGATCTTCTGGAAGAGATCGACTCCGCTGTCGGTCACAGAGGCCGTAGCGCCTTTCTTGTGGAAACCGCACGCGCCGAGCTTCGTAAACGCCGGCTCCTGCAGTTTCTCGGGAGCGGCAGGCAGGTATGGAAGGACGAGAATCACCCTGAGCTGGCCGGCGGCTCAGAAGCCTGGGTTCGATCCATTCGTCAGGAAGGGGAATCGCGCATCCCCTCCGTTTCTCCGAAAGATCTGCCGCCAGAACAGGGCGCCCCTTGACTTTGTTACTGGACACATCGGTGCTCATCGATGTGCTGCACAGCAAGCGCAATCGACCGTCGCAACTGAGAGAGCTAGTAGACTTCGGCCACAATTTGGCAACGTCTGTCATCAATATTGCTGAAGTGTATGCCGGGCTGCGCCAAGGGGAAGAGGCGGAGACAGAGGCCTTCCTTGAGGACCTCGTACCCTATGTCGTCGATAGCGCCGTTGCACGCCGCGCCGGTCTGCTCAAGAACGCTTTCGCAAGGAAAGGCCGCACGTTTGCCCTTCCGGATATGGTCGTTGCCGCCACTGCGCTCCAGCACAACCTAACGCTCATCACAGACAACTACAAGGACTTCCAAATCCCGGAGCTCAAGCTGCATCGGCTAGCGTGACCTGGCCGCTCCGCAGGCCCGTCGTTCACACGACCACGGCTAAGGCTCCGGCATCGTGAAGGGCACCGTAAGCGTTCCAATGCGTCCACTCCCCAGATCGACGATGCCCAGCCGAAGCGCATAGCGTCCCGGCTTCAATGCGAGAGACTGCTGAAAGGGAACGCCGGTTGTCGCCATGGACCGGTAGTCCGCCTCGGTCAGGCCCAGGTTGAGCATGGAATTGCTTTGGGCGATCGCACCGGCGCCGCCGATGGGGTACGCGACCAACATCACCTGCAGCTTCGCCCTGCGGTCGCCGTTGCCGAGCGTGGTAAAGCCCACCCCCAGCGGATCCACCTTCACAGGCAAGTGCATGGTGCCTGCGGCGGCGGTGGGCGGCGTGGCGCGCAGCACGAGCTGGGTGGAGGGCGGTGTCTCCAAGCGCATGGCTGACGCGAAGCTCACCAGCGTGTTGGTCGCGGGCTGCTCGGGAAGGGCATAGTAGCCCTTGCGATAACTCAAGCGATACCCCGAGCCTTTCAACCCAACCTTGATGTTGCGGAACTGGCCGTTCCAGTTGTGATCGGTCGGCTGGTACGCCAGCTCGTAGAAGTTCCCGCTGTCCTCGAAGCCGCGCTGTAACATCGCTGCCGGGTCGTTATTGCCGTAGAAGGCTTCTCCGCCTGTGCTGTCGGCGATATGGTCCATAACGGACCGATTGGTCTGCCTTTCGTTGAAAAACAGCGCCGCCGTGTTCGAGGCGGATCCTGCTGCACCCGCGGTGCCAACGCCACTGGCATTGGCGCCGACCGAGTCCGTCTGCACGCCGGTGAGGCTGATCGGATACACCGCAATCTGCGAATCTGCCACGGCCTTGTCTGCCTTCTCCTCGAAGGCGTCGATGCCCAGGCCGGCCACATTGGCACGGCTCCCCGGACCTCCACCGATCAACTCGTTGATGGTGCCTGCGCCCAGCCCGCTGGGCAGTTGCGCCAGCAAAGGGCCACCCACACTGCCGAGCCGGAAGTAATCTGTTGAAGGGAACTCCCCAGCCAGCCAGAAGAGGTTCTTCCGGCCCGGGTAGCCGCTGACCGCACGGGCGATCTCTCGAAAGGCGAGAGACGTCCCATCCAGCCGCGCTTTCATGTTCTGCAGGTCTTCCGCCCCCAAAGCGAGTTGAAGATCGCCTCCCGTAACGAAGCCATGCGATGCTCCTATGTCCTCATAGGCCGAGCTATCCAGATCTGTCACCTGCTGGCCCACGGTTCGTTGCCTGCTCAGCTGCTCGAGGTTGATCCCCTGTGCTGCCTCCGCCAACGCCGCCGAATCCGTGCTGAACCCTTGCACCATCCGCAGCTTGTTCGTCAGCACAAACAGAGCCACCTGCTGCCCGGCTGGAAGCTTGCGAAGAAACTCCACCATGCGTTTGCGCGTATACGCTTGCTCCTGCAAGGAGCCAGTGTTCAACAGGTCCAACAGCACCAGATTCAGCGTCGTATCGCGCGCGCTGGTGGCCACGTTGGAGAGTTCTCCGGGCGCCCCCGGCTGCGCGGGCGCAAGCGCAACCGACTTACCGCCATGCGACTCAAAAAAGCTGATGCGCTGCGGCTGCTTGTCTTCCGTAATGCGAAAGTCGTCGCGCCCAAGACCCTGCACGATCTTGCCGCGGCCGTCTCGCACCACAACATCCACATACACGATGCGCGAGGTGGCGCGCAGCACCTGCGTGCCCGCGCGCGTGGAGCTATCCTGCGCTGCAGCCATCGAACCCATGAGACAGCCCATCACAAGGCTTCGAAGCCCAAGCCGCACGAAACTAGTGAATCGCATACTCGCAACATTCTGACCGAGCCCCCGAGAGGGCGCAAGCTCGGCGCAACCCTCTGCACCTCGCGATAGAACCCTGGGCCGTCTTCAGGGCGTCAGTTCATCCACTTGCGGTCTTTCGGATTGCGCCGCTCCGCATCCGGATCCAGATACCGCCCACTCTCGTCGAACCGCACGTCCCGCCCCTGCTTCTGCATGTACACGGTGAACTTCTTGGCCGCGCGCCGCCGTCTGGCCCGGTACCACGCGTTGCGCAGGCCGAAGAAGCCCTCCGCCGCGGCAAAACGAAGACCCCGCCGCAGCGCAAACCTCACAAACAGCCAGCCGCACAGCGCGTTCGTCAGCACGACCAGCGCGTCGAATCGCTGGTGCGAGGACAGCATCACCGCCAGGTACACGAGGAGGTAGATCATGGCGATGTACTTCGCCTTGACCCGGAGAATGAAGTTGAAGTTCAGTTCCTGATCCGGGTGCAGCCGCGCAAAGACCAGCAACAATGCCAGGGAAAATGGCCAGAGCGAGTCCGCCATGTGGCCTGAACTTAACCCTTCCACCCTGCCGGCAGGGCTGATCGTCAGCAGCGCCGCCAGCAGCCCGCCCCCGATCGTGCACGCCAGGAAAAATTCGCCCATCCAGCGCGACCCCAGTTCGTCTTCCAGCGCCGACCCGAAGAACCAAACCGACAGCGCCGCGAACAACGTGCCAAACAGACCGCTGCTGACGAACGGGTATGTCGCAAACTGCCAGATCAGCCGATGCAGTGCTGTCTCCGGGATAAGCGCGAAGATCCCTTCAAAGGTGGCTTGAAGCTCCCGCGACACCAGTCCACACACCAACAGCGCAAAGTACACGGACACGGCCAGCAGAATGATCTGCCGTGTCACGCCGCGGAACGGCGGCAACGCCACGTTCACTGGCCCATTCGATCGAAACGCCAAACCGCTTCTCCTATCGCGCCGGCACCGGCGGCACGGGGAGCGAGCGGTGTCCATTGGCCGCCACCGCCCGCACGCCAAACAGCACGTTGTCCTTGCTCACATTCAGCTTCAGATGCGTCGCCGCCCCGGCACTCGCGGCATGCGTCCAGGCCATCTGGTCCGTATCGCGCCAGACCACCTCATACGTAGTGCCCGCAGGCGCAAACGCGCTCGGCTGCCAGGTCAGTTCTGTGTTGTTGTCCAGCGCCTGCGTCAGCACGCGCACGTCCTGCGGTTCGCTCGGCGCGTCGGCCAACGACGCCAGCACCGCCGCATTCAATCGCGCTACCTTCGCCACGTAGTCGAAGTCCACAAACTTCAGGTAATCCCCATATTCCACGCCATTTTCCGTGCGTGGGGTCTGGTGCTGGTGATCGAAGTTCTCCCGCCACTCCGTAAAGCGCACCGCCGCAAACCCCTCCGCGTTGAAGCTTGTATGATCGCCGCCGCGCAGGTAGCGATCGCGCCGCAGCACCAGCACCGGATGAAAGGCCGGCGTCTGCCGCACCACCATACTCTGCGCGCCGTTGGGCGCCCCCGGCCGATGCGCCACACCGGCCTGAAAGTACAACGGGGCGATCTCCGCTACCGTCCGCGCCACCTCCCGCGACGGCGAGTCGTTCTCCGCCCCGAGCGCCAACATCTGCCGTTGCTGCTCGGGCGTCGCCGCACTCGGCACGTTCTCTGAAAAGACTCTCACCAGATTCTTGTCGGCCATCGTCTCTCCGGGCGTTGTGTCCCCGCCGACGATGTCGTTGTTCAGCACCGCCTCCAGCGGCCATCCCTCGCTCTTGGCCCGCTTCGCCAAGTGCAGCGCGCCCAGCAGACCCTGCTCTTCGCCCGCGACAGCTACAAAGACCACCGTCCCAGTCAGCTTCAGCTTGCTCAGCGCACGCGCGCACGCGAGCGAAACCGCCACACCGCTCGCATCGTCGTTCGCGCCCGGCGCCGTCAGCTTCGGGTCCATCACATCCGTTGCCCGCGAATCGTAGTGCCCGGTCACTAGCACCCAAGGCGCTGCCTCTCCGTCGTTCGCGTTTGCTTTCTGATCCGCAGTTCCATGCAGCACCGCGTACACGTTCACCAGCCGTGTGGGCTGCTTCACGCGCGAGCGCGCCTCGTCACTGCCCGGCTGGACGAAGTCGTCGCGCTTCACCTCGAGACAACCGCCGCACTGCGAAGAGATCCGCCCGAACTCGCTCTCGATCCAGTCCGCAGCCGCCAGGATTCCCTGTCCTTGGGGCAGATCCGTGCTCGTGCTTGAAAGCGTATTGCGTGTGCCGAAGGACACCAGCTTGGCGATGTCGGCTTGCACCTTGTCGGGCGCAATCGTCGCGAGAGCCGCCACAATCTGCGGGTCAGCCTGTACCGCGGGCAAGGGGTTCTGTGCCGTCCCGGCTTGCGCGCGCACCGCGGGCGCGCCACAGGTCCCCGCAATGACGATTCCTACCGACATATACTGCAGCAACCGGCCCTTCACCATCCGCACATTCTCTTTCCCCACGCAACAAACCGCCTTGGGTCTGCGCGCGTCTCAAGTTGACTGCAAGGGAGCCGACCGCTAGAACTAGGAAAGCAACGCCGCCATGCCCCTTGCCCACCATCGTACTCGCCCGCGGCGCCGGGCCTAGCCAAGGAGAACAGGATCATGCCGGTCGTTTGCCCAGAATGCGATACCCCGCTCCATCTAGACCCCGACGAGGTCGAACAAGGCGAAGTCGTCCAATGCGACGAGTGCGGCACCGACCTCGAGATCGTTTCCAGCGATCCGCTCGAGATTGCCCCAGTGGAAAGTGAGGGCTATGACGACGAGGATGACGAGGTGCGCGCCAGCGACGAGGATGAGGACGAGTAGCTTGCGCTCGCGTCCCCGGGCCGCCATCGGTACCCGCATCACCTGCCGCTTGCGCCTGTGTATTAGCGGGGCTGCCTTGAGCAGCGGCCTGCTCCTTCTACCCTGCGCCCTGCGGGCTCAGACCAAGCCCGCTCTCCACCATACCGTCGACGGCACAGTGCTTAACGGCGCAAAGGCTCCGGTAGCGGGCGCTGTCGTCTATCTGGAAAATCCCAAGAGCCTCGACGTCCAAAGCTATCTCACCGACGCCCAGGGTCACTTCCACTTCAACCAGATCGCGCCGCAAACCGACTACGAGGTCTGGGCCGAACAAAATGGCATCCAAACCAACCACAAGTTCATCAGCCAGTTCGCCAACCACATCAACTTCCACTTCACGCTGAAGCTGACCCCCTACCGGAAGCGCTTTTTGGGCATCTTCTGATACGAGGTTCTAGGGCGACGCTTGAACGGTGATAGCACACTAACAAACAAGGTTACCCGAACTTACCGAATCAACGCCTACTCGCTAACCACCTTGATCAGGGGAGTTCGGGGCCGGCTTAGACCCCGAACCAAAAGACCCGCATCAGAATAGAAACTTCGCGGAAAGTTGCATAGTACGGGCCTGATTTAAGAATTCCTTCTCTGGGTGGTTAAAGAAGGCATTGGTTACCGTTTGGAAGTTGTAGCTGCCAGTGTAGCTAGGGCCGCTGACATTGTCCAAGGTACCCGGCTGATACTGAGGGTGATTCTCGACGTTGAACGCTTGCGCCCCGACCTCGAGCGAGTAGTGCTCGAAAACGGTGACGCGCTTGAAGACAGAAAGGTCAATGTTGTCGATAGGCCGAACAGGAAGAGTATTACGGCTGGCCGTGGGCAAGGTTCCCGGTCCTGCTTGGATGTAGTAAGCGTTTGGGTTGTTCGCAGTATAACCAACCGTCTGTCCGTTCACCTTGATTGCGGTTACTCCGCTCCCTGTACCTTTTATGCCTGCAGGGTTGATCAGAGCTCGATCAATAGCGGAACCACTGTCTCCATTTAGATTGGCATTGTCTCCTGAGAGAACGGTTGCGTACTCGGGAGACTCGTAGGTGTAAATCGGCGCAATCGTCCAATTCCCCACTAGGTTCCTGAGAGCCCAGGTAGCACTTGGTTTGAACGGTTGAAACAGATAGTCCGCTTCCAGGCTGATCCGGTGAGTTCGGTCGAGCGCCGAACGACTGTAGTCTGCATTGAGGTTTTGAGAGTTCTGAGGACGACGAGGAGTCAGGACTGTTGCAAACACCTCGTCGGTTGCGTTGTCCATCGTCTTTGAGAAGGTGTAGGAGAGGTTTGTCTGAAGCCCGTGTAGCCGGCCTTGAAGATTCGCAATGAAAGCATTGTAGTTCGATCCCGAGTACGGCTGATAAGAGGTGATCTTACTCGTGAAGCCTGCTGCCAAGAACTGAGGCAGGAAATTCGACGTGGCCCTAATTGCGGCCAGGGTGGTTGCGTTAGGACCGGCCGGCTCTAACACCGTGTTGTTCACGTAGGTTGGAAGCACGTTCGACGAGTTAACTCGGGGCTGAATGTTGTACTGAATTTGCGTCGGTAGGTGGATTCCCCGCGTGCCGATGTAGCCGACCTCTGCCGTGAGTCCGCGAGACACATTCCGTTGCACGGTAAGGGTATAGTTCTCAGAATAGGGGACCACCTGATCTGGAAGGTAGGCTGAAGTGGCAGCGCGCGCTTGCGCAGCGTTCAAAACGACAGTTCCTGATCCAGTCCCCGGGGGGAGGCCCCCCTTGGCCAAAAAGTTCGGAGATAGAGCGGCAGGCGCGCTCCCGGAACCCACATCTTGGGTACTGGAGTACTGGGGAGGAAAGGACAGGGTTCCTAGATTGTCAAACAGAACGTCTCCGGCCAAGCCGAAGCCAAGGCGGATGGATGTGTTCTGATCCGGAGCGTACTCGACTCCGATACGTGGGAAAAAGTTTGTATACGCTGGTCGCGGCGCGTGAAAGTCGATCAGTCCCGGAACAGAGGCTACTGCGTTCAGCGCCTGAGCACGCTCCCCTGTCGGAACAGCGGTAAACTCATATCGCAGTCCGTAGTTGAGGGTGAGCTTCGGAGTAACTCGCCAAGTGTCGTTCCCGTAACCGTAAAGCGCCGTTTGGTCCCCGTAGTAGGTGTGATTTCCCGTCGAGCGCTCGCCAAAGCCATCCGGGGCCAAGTCGTGCAGGAAAGGATCGATGCTGCTGTACTGGTAGTCGCCGCGGGCTCGCTGAGTGAAGCCCTGTGGAGAGATATATTTACGACCGTCGAATCCGACTTTGATGGTGTGCTTGCCCTTGGTCCAGCTAACGTTGTCCGTTGCTTGATATAAGTTCTGGATCGTAAACTGAGGGGCATTTCCATCTGGCCCAAGGTTCAGGTTTCCTTGATCGTAGAAGGTAAGGTTCGGGAAGGAATCCAACCCTGGGTAGCTAAAATTGCCGGCTGGCGTTGTATTGTAGTACCGGTTGAATCCTACACGGATCTCATTTACCAGAGTGGGAGTGAAATTGTGGAACTCTGAGATCGTCGCTAAATGATATTTTAGAGGGATCTGTACAAAGAACTCTGGCAGAGAAGCAGCAACGTCCGTTGTTCCGGTCGTATTGTAGATGTAGCGAAACCGCATGGAATCCGATGGGCTGAGAGTCCAGTCAGCCCCGGTGGTCAGGTAATCATTATTCGTGAAGAAGGGACTGGCGACTTGGTAATTTCCTAAGGGAATATTGGTGCTTGTCGTTCCGGCTGCGTTCGAAACCGTCGTGAATTGAGCTCCAGACGACTGGTTGCCGCAAGCATTGTCCAGTGCTGCATCGATCCCTGTCCCACCCGGGCCTGTCAACGTCGCCGAAGGCATGTAAGTGAGGTACTGTGTCAGGTTCGTGGTGGAGAATCCGTAAGGAGTAGCTAGCGCTTGGAGGGTGGACTTGCCCCCCGCGGTCGGAGTGCACAGAAAGTAGCTCGCAGTCTGCCCGATTGTATTCCTTTCGAAGTTGACGAAAAAGAATAACTTGTTGTGAAGGACCGGGCCGCCGAGCTGACCGCCATAGCGGTTGTTGTCATAGCGGGGTGCTGCGACCTTTCCACCTGCAATGCCGCTAGCTGCGTTCAGCGCACGGTTCTGGTTGTACTCGTAAATGCGTCCATGAAAGCTGTTGGTGCCTGTGACGATGTTGGTGTTGAACTGTCCACCAGATGAATGACCAAACTCAGGAGAAAACTGGTTGGTCACCAGGGTGAAATCACCGACCGCGTCGTTTGGCACATATACCAGCGGACCCGTTATGGCTTTGTTATTGTTATCTACACCCTCAATCATGAAGTTGTTGCTGCGTGGGCGCTGGCCGCCAATCGAGGGCCCGACACCAATGCCCAAGCCGCCAGTGGAAGCCACCCCGGGAGCGAGAAGCGAAGCGTTGAGAACACCTTCCCCGAAGGTCGTTGTAGGCAGGGTGGAGAGCTCTTGATTGGAGAACGTCTGTGACAGATTCTGCGTTGTTGTATCCAATACCGTTTCGGTGCTGGCATTGACTTCCACAACACTGTTCTGCGCTCCCGTTTGAACGGCGACATCTGCAGTCGAGGTAGAATTCAGGGCGACCAAGACTCCCCTACGCAGGCTGGGTGCAAAGCCGACAGCTTCGACGTCAACGTCGTATTTGTTCGGCAAAAGGTTTTGCACGAGGTACTCACCCGCGCCGTTCGTCTTGGCCGTGACTACGACGCCAGTCGCCTCACTTGTGACGTTGACCGTCGCGTTCGGAACGACCGCGCCGGTAGGATCCCTGACTATACCGGCAAGATTGCCGCTCGTCACCTGCGCCTGGGCTGAAACTGCAGCGAGCCCGAACACTATTGCAGCGCCGTATTTGTTGAAACCGGACATCCTTTTCTCCTTTGCGTGCACAAAACAGTCCCATAAGGGAATCCACTGAGGGGGGGGCACTAGGTCCACACTCCGACCAAGACTGCGAACGAGGCGAGGTCATGCAATTCTCGGGCCAAAGACGCGAGTGCGCTGGAACAGTGTGCTGAGCATCTGGTCGGTCTCTGACCACCTGAGAGGCTATGAAAATCCATAGTGACCTACGTATTTGAACCGGCGCAGTCATGAAGAGGCCGGTTCACACATATCCTGTTCGAGCACGGTCTGGAATCTGACTATGTCGGCACGAGCTCACCCTGACGAAGCGACAAATAGCGACCGCTTCGGCTTTCTGCATATCGACCTGAACAGCTTCTTCGCCTCTGTCGAGCAGCAGCTCCACCCCGAGTACCGGGGGCGGCCCACCGCCGTGGTCGGA
>CAXUIF010000097.1:0-11995 GCA_964250995.1 uncultured Acidobacteriaceae bacterium | reverse complement strand
GTCCCCCGGGACCCCCCGGAGCTCCGCCAGGTCCGCTGTAGCTTCCCGGTCCACCGCCCGGGCCCGAAGGCCGCGGACGCTCAAAGATGGGACGCCGCGCCGCATTGGCGGCCCCCGGCGCCGCGGTATAGGTCGGCCGCGGTCCTGTCTGGGGCATCACCACCCGGCGCACGGGTGGTGCTGGGGCTGCAGCGATCGCCGGCGTTGCCGCTTCGGCGGGGGCTGCGGCTGCGGTCTCTGGACCTGGCGCTGTCTCACCAGGCGCAGACGTGGTTGGAATCGGCGACGTGCCCTGGACCGGGGTTGCTCGGACGCCAGCGGCCGAAGTGGCGCCGGCTGCCGTCGTGCCCGGACGAGCCGCGCTCGGTGAGGCCATCGCCGGGCCGCCAGGTTGAGTTGCAGGGGAGGGGTTCGCCGGCGGACGCGCCACCACCGGCCCTTGCACGGGACGGCTCGCAATGGCAGGCGGCGGCGTGATCAACTGTGGGGCCTGTCGCGGCTGCGGCATCACCATGCGCCGGGCCGGAGGGGCCTGCACAGCCACTGGCGCAGGTGCTACGGAAGGTGTGCGCGTTGGCGACGGGGCCACACTCGCGGCCGTTGGGTCCGCGGGCATAGGCGCGGTCGCAGCCACTACGGGCGTGGACATCGCAGAGGGCGGCGTCATCGGCTGCCCTGCAGGGCGTGTCGGCTGTGCGCTCGCCGGGGCCGGGCGGTTCGCGCTCGGCTGCACAAAGTTCGGCGCGGGCCGGGGCACCGCCACCGACGCCGGTGTCACCGAACGTGGAGCGGGCGCCGTTGTCGCGGGTGAACTCGTCACCGTCGGCGCATTCGCCGCTGGGCGGGCGGACGCCGGGGCCACGGTGATCGTGGGACGCGCGCCTGCAGGTCCAATGCTGGGTACAGGGCGGGGTGGCGGCGCAGAACGCGCTGCCGCTTCGGCCTGCTTGCGCTCCAGGATCGCCTTGAGCGCATCGCCCGGTTTAGAGACATGGGACAGGTTGAAGCCCTGGCCCTGGCGATTTTCCCCGGAGCCTTGCCGTGAGGCTCCGCCACCCGTTTGCCTGGGCCCGCGCGTCAGATGGCCGCGAACCTTTTCCGCCTCATCCTCTTCAATGGAGCTGGAATGCGTCTTCTTTTCGGTGACGCCCACCGCGGTCAGAGCGTCCAGAATGGAGCGGCTCTTCACCTCTAGTTCTCTTGCGAGATCGTTAATGCGTACTTTGCTCATCCGGTCCTTTGTGTGAAACTCCCTCGGCGCGTCTAGCTGGTCATAGCAGCCCCATTCGTGTTCGGGATAGAAGTTGGGTCAAGGGTATTATCCCTCGAAATCAGAAAATTGGCAGCCCCTCCCCGCGAACGCTTGCTGTGCGCTCCAGCGGGAAGGAACTGAGCTTCCGTACCTGCGTCTTGCAAGCGCCCTGAAGCGCTACCTGCGATCGTGCCCGTCCGAGTCGATGCCCTCGTCGGAAAAATCCTGCGCATCATCGACCAGGCGGTCCATCGTATCGTTGCGGAGCTCAATCTGCTCTTCACGCGCATCCGCATCGTCGTTGGCATCCGACTCCGACATCCTGTCTTCCGCGCTGGCCAGGTCTTCCGTTGAAAACTCAGTCACCTCGGTCAGCCCGCCCGCCTCTGCCGCCTGTTCAGCCAGAATCTCCTCCGGCGTCCTTGTCATGGAATGCACCTCGTCCCCCGCTTCATCTGATGCGGGTGCTGCCGCCACGGCTTCCTCGCCGGCTTCTAGCACCGGCTCCGGCACGGGCGCATCCGTCGGCCGCGCCTCGCCTTCGTTATAGTGCCCGAAGTAGTGCCGCACGGCTGTGGCAATGCGCTCCACAGATCGCTCGCCAATGCCCGGTACCTCGCCCAACTCCTCTTCGGTCATGTCGGCCAGCTGCTCCACGGTCGTGATGCCCGCCGCGATCAGCTTCTCCATCACGCCGTCACCCAACTCCGTGACCTGTTCGATCGGCGTCTGGGGCGCGCCCTGCATGGCCTGCATCTGTTGCTCGACCTCCTGGCGCTTCTCCTCTTCGCTCTTGATGTCGATCTTCCAGCCCAGCAGCTTGGCCGCCAGCCGTACGTTCTGCCCCTTTTTCCCGATGGCCAGCGACAGCTGCGTGTCGTCGACAATCACCTCGAGCTGCTTCTCGGTGAGGTCGGCGATGGTCACCCGGCTCACCTTGGCCGGCTGCAACGCCTTCTCGGCGAACGTTGTGATCTCGTCTGAATACTCGATAATGTCGATCTTCTCGCCGCGCAGCTCGCGAATGATGGACTGTACCCGCATGCCCTTCATGCCCACGCACGCGCCCACCGGATCCACATCCTTGTCCCGGCTTTGCACGGCGATCTTGGTCCGCTCGCCCGCTTCACGCGCGATGGCCTTCACCTGCACGGTGCTGTCATAAATTTCGGGTACCTCGCTCTGAAACAGGTTCTGCACCAGCGTCGGCGCGGCCCGGCTCACGATGACCTGCGGTCCCTTCGCCGCCCGATCCACCCGCAGCAGCACCACGCGCACCCGCTCGCCGACGGAAAAGCTCTCCAGCCGCGACTGCTCGCGCTTCGGCATCCGCGCCTCGGCCTTGCCCAGGTCGAAGATCACGTCCATCGGTTCCAGCCGCTTTACGGTCGCGTTCAGCACCTCGCCGATCCGGTCACCGTACTCGTTGAAGATCGTGTCGCGCTCTGCCTCGCGCACCTTCTGGAAGATCACCTGCTTGGCCATCTGTGCGGCGATACGGCCCAGCGGCGTCGTGTCTTTATAAAAGCGCAACTCCGCACCGGCTTCCACCTCGGGAGCCATCTCGCGCGCCTCGTCCAGCGTCAGCTGGTTCTCCTCGTCTTCGACCTCGTCGTCGGTCTCCACCACCGTCTTGAACACGTACGCGCGGATCTCGCCCGACTCCCGGTCCAGCTCACCCCGCATATTCTCGGCTGTCTTGTAGTACTTCCTCGTCGCCAGCGCGATCGCGTCTTCCACCGCGCCCACCACGATCTCCGGGTCGATGCCCTTTTCGCGGCTCAGCAGCTCAATCGATTGGTACAGTGCACTTGCCATGATGTCTCTATTCCTTTATCGGCAGCGATGGCCGCCCCTTTAGTTCTTTTCAATTACGTTCGAACACGGCGAGTAGCGCCTAACCGTCCTGAGTCTTACAGGCGATCCGGTCAGATCTCCGCCACCAGATTCGCCCGTTCCACGTTGCTTAACGGAATCTCCACCTGGGGGGCCGCCGCGCTCTGCTGCTTCTTCCCTTTGCCCTTCTGTTTCACGGCGGAAAGGTCAAGGGTCAGCACCGCTCCATCGCAGTGGGTCAGGCGCCCCGTGAATTGCCGGTTGTTCTCTACCGGCGTAAACGTTTGCAGCTTCACGAGACTGCCGCGAAACCGCTCGTAGTCCGCCGCTTTGGTCAACTTGCGCTCCAGCCCCGGCGAACTCACTTCCAAGGTGTACTCTGCGCCTGGCACCAGATCTTCCACGTCCAACATCACCCCAAAGTCACGCGCAAAGGTTGCGCAATCCTCATGCGTCGTCCCCGAAAGCACCTCGACCGGCACACCTTTCGGCAAAAGTGCCGCGCCCTCTTCCGTGGCGGCCAGCTCGGCCAGCTTCGCTCTGCCCGCCGCGTCCTTCTCCACATAGACCCGCAGCGCCCGATGCTTGCCCGCGCCCTGAAACTCCACATCGACCACCTCCAACCCCAGGCTGGAGGCGACGCGATCAGCGGCGACGCGGATTGTCTCGATCGGAAGAGCCATACACTGCGTTGGAGCGATCTCCGCCGGGCACCACAACCTCAGCTGCCCAGCTTTGCTGCAAGGACCAACTTTAAGGACCAACTTTGCCGCAAACAAAAAGTGGGCTCGTCGCCCACTCACCTTGTCCGCCGCCCTCCGGTGCACCCACAGCCCAGGCAGCAGACCGGATTCGTCTGCAATACTGAGTGTAGCAGGTCAGAACTCGCGTGCAAACGATCAGCTTCCCCCACATCGTTGAAGGGACCGACGCACCCTCCCCCTTAGGAGAGGCTCCGTCCGCAATAGCGGATCAAATTTCCGCCTTCGTCGCCCGCATCACCCTTGCTGTCGACCCAATCGCGATTATTGCCTTCGGCTCCCGGGCCCGGGGTGACCACCAGGAAAACAGCGATCTAGATCTGGCCGTGATTGTCGACGGCTCGGACACCGCGTACCCGAAAGTTCCAGACAGCGTTCGCAAGGACTTTCCCCTTTCGGTGGATCTACTCACCATCCCTCAGCCACGCTTCGAACGGTTCCGCCCCTGGATCAACACGGTTCACCGGCGAATTGATCGGGAAAGAGTACGCCTCTATGAACGCGGCAGACAACCCGCTGATCGAAGTGCTTTTGAACGCCTCTGCTCGCGACCAACGAACGCTACAACATCCGGTCGACGATGAGGTTTTCGGGTTCCATGCGCAACAGGGCATCGAAAAACTCCTGAAAGTCCTCATCACCGCGCACGGGGAAGAGTTCCCTTTGACGCACGATTTGCATCGGCTCGCACAACAACTCTTCGGCTTAGGCGAGACTCTACCCAGCCTGCCTTGCACCTTCTCCGCGCTGAACGCTTACGCCGTAGATGCCAGAGATGACGCAGGTGAGCCGTTGTCGGCGCAACAGCGTGCCGAGCTTAGAACAGCACTAGATGTACTCAGATCGTTCGTGAACGAACGCCGACAGGCTCTTAACTATGCGGGCACAAAGGTGCGCGAACCATAGGAAGCCTTACGGATGTGGGGGCCCGTTTTGGCTCGGCGTTTGCGTACATCACATTGCCAAGGCTGCTGTCCCCCTAATAGCACCACTGTTCCGAACGCCAGACAGGTATCGTCCTCAAGCCGCGCTGGGCTCCAGTTCCAACCGCAACGCCGGCACCACGCTCACCTTCTGATCTTCCACCAACGCCGGCCAGACAATCTCCGGCAACGCCTCTAACGCCGGCTTTGCAAAAAGGTAGCCCTGCATCAGCTTGATCCCAAGCTCTCGCAATACCTTGTACTCCTCCGGCGTCTCAATGCACTCGGCCAGAACCTCGATCCCGAGCTTCTCGCAGAGCTCCACCATCGCCCTCACGATGTTTTCGGCTCGGGCATTGGTGTCGATGCCTCGGATCAGCGCTCCATCCAGCTTCACCAGCCGGATCCCATCTAGCTCCGACAAAAGGTTCAGCCCCGAAAAACCCGCCCCAAAGTCGTCCAGCGCCAGCGTAAAGCCATGCCGCGCATATTCTGTCGCGATCCCTCGCATGTGCGCGGTGTCCACCATGCGCTCACCCTCGGTGATCTCAAAGATGATCGCCTCCAGAGGGAACTGGTGGAAGCTCGCCGCCTGCAGCGTCCGCCGGATGCAGGCCGCCGGGCTGTACACCGCTCCAGGCATGAAGTTCACCGACAGCTTCGCGCCCCGCTCCGCGATGCCCAACTTGGCTGCCAGCTCAATCGCCTTCACGCGGCAGGTCTGGTCAAAGGCGTACCGGTTCTCCTCGTTGACCAGAGCCAGAATCTCTCCAGCGCTCTTGCCGTCCTCACCCCGTACCAGCGCCTCATACGCCCAGACGGTGCCGGCGTCTACGTCCACGATCGGTTGGAACGCCATGGTCAGCGCAAAGCCGAGCCCGTTGCCTGTGCGGCAAGCGGCGCACCCCGTCGCGGTTTCATTGTGGACCTTCAACATGCAGCCAATCCTTTGGTACTTATACCCGTGGCAATACGAGCATTGAAACGTGTCTCCCCGGCCAGGGAAATGGGTCCTTCCGGTCGATCGTCTGCAACCTTTGTGTCTCCGGCAAACGCTGTCTCTGCCCCAACTTCCCCGTTCGTAACCGCCCCCTCCGGGCATCTGCTCTAGCCTCGGGCCATCCGTATGCTCCGCACCCCGGTTCCTGAAGCCCTGACCTTTGACGATGTCCTCCTGGTTCCCGCCTACTCCGACGTCGTGCCCACGCAGGTCAGCACGCAGACCCGCCTGACCCGCCGCATCTCCCTTGCCACACCCCTGATGTCGGCCGCCATGGACACCGTCACCGAATCCCGTATGGCCATCGCCATGGCGCAGCAGGGCGGTCTCGGGGTCGTCCACCGCAACCTCACCATCGAGGCCCAGGCCGGTGAAATCGACAAGGTCAAGCGTTCTGAGTCGGGCATGATCGTCGACCCAGTCACCATCGAACCCGACCGCCCCATCGCCGATGCCCTTGAGGTGATGAGTCGCTACAAGATCTCCGGCGTTCCTGTCACCCGCGCCGGCAAGTTGGTCGGCATCCTCACCAATCGCGATCTTCGGTTCGTCAGCCGCACCGACATTCCCATCGGCGACGTGATGACTAAGGAACACCTGATCACCGTCCCCGTGGGCACCACCCTCGAAGATGCCGAGCAGATCCTTCACAAACATCGCGTCGAAAAGCTCCTGGTCGTCAACGATGCCTACGAGCTCAAAGGCCTTATCACGGTCAAAGACATCCAGAAAAAGCTCAGGTACCCCAACGCCAGCAAGGACGAGCAGGGGCGGTTGCGTGTGGCCGGCGCCCTCGGCGCAACGGGTGACTTTCTGGAACGCGCCGCCGCCCTTGTCGAAAACCGCGTCGACGCCCTTGCCATCGATAGCGCTCACGGCCACTCCAGCCGCGTGCTCGAAGCCGTCCGCGAGTGCAAAAAGCGCTTTCCCGCGATCGACCTTCTCGCCGGCAACATCGCCACCTACGAGGGTGCGCTCGCCCTCATGGATGCCGGGGCCGACGCGGTGAAGGTGGGCATCGGCCCCGGCTCCATCTGCACCACCCGCATGGTCACCGGGGCGGGCATGCCCCAGATCACCGCCATCGCCGAGGCCGCTCGCGCCGGCCGCGAGCGCAACATCCCCATCATCGCCGACGGCGGCATCAAGTTTTCCGGCGACATCACCAAGGCCATCGCCGCCGGCGCGGACGTCTGCATGATGGGCTCACTCTTTGCGGGCGTCGACGAGTCGCCCGGCGAAACCATCCTCTACCAGGGCCGTTCCTTCAAGGCGTACCGCGGCATGGGCTCGTTGTCTGCGATGGCCTCAGGCAGCGGCGAGCGCTACTTTCAAAGCAGGGAAGACCTTACCGGCGACTTTGCCGACCGCATCGACCTCACTCGCCCCGAAGCCAGCGGCAACCGCCTCGCCAAGTTCGTCCCAGAGGGCATCGAAGGTCGCGTTCCCCACCGCGGTCCGCTCCAAAGTATGGTCTTCCAACTCGTCGGCGGCCTGCGCTCCGGGATGGGCTATCTCGGCTGCGAGACCATCGGAGCCCTCCAGCAGAGCGCGCGATTCATCCGCATCTCCAATGCCGGCCTCCGCGAATCCCACGTCCACGACGTCGTCATCACCCGCGAAGCGCCCAACTACCACGTCGAGTAAAGGCAGAACCTGCCACCAACGTCAGGCGCTCTTTTCACTTTGCCGTGCGCTGTGGCTCGGCTACGCTGGAGGCGTTCCTCGCGAGGCTGTTCCCCCTGGCCTCTACCCGGTCCGCGAACGACTCGCCGCGGCTTGGACGGAGGCTGACCTGCGAGCGCGGTCGCCCTGCTCGACAACGTGAGGATCTATGCCGAAAAACCATCTGGCCTATCTGGAACTACCGTCCGCCGATCTCGCCGCGGACAAGCGGTTCTACACCATGCTCTTTGGCTGGCAATTTCAGGACTGGGGTGAAGACTACGCGTCCTTCTCCCACGCCGGCCTGGACGGCGGCTGCAATGCCGACCCCGCCAGCAAGTCGAAAGCCCCTTTGGCCGTCATCGAAACCGATCAGATCGAAACCATGCAGGAACGCATCCAAAGCGCCGGCGGCACCGTCACGCTCCCGATCTTCGCCTTCCCTGGCGGCCGGCGGTTCCACTTCCTCGACCCAAGCGGCAATGAGTTGGCCGTCATGCAAGGGGAGCCCTGATCGCCAACCCTGGGGGTGAAGCTGGCAACAGCGCCTCCCCCAAGGCCTTACAAAGGCCCGGGGAACCTTTCTAGCCAGGTGAAGCGCCCGGCTGTGCCACTCTCGCCGTCGCTCGCGGTTTGCGCCCGTAGTGCAGCGTCAGGCCCTCTGGGCTGGTTTCAACGGCCGTGATATAGCCCTTCAGGTGAGCGATCTTCTCCGGCATGAAGGACATCGTGTTGCCCTCCACGGACACGCCCTCCACGCCTTTGAAGCCCAGCACCGAACTCAGATGTTCGCCTACCATCGACAGCAACAGCTTCAGGGGAATGCCGTCCGCATTGATCTTGCTCGCATTCATCATCAGGCGCGTTCCGTCTGTCGAAACAGGCCCCTCAATGGAGAACTTGATGGGCACAACTTTTACGATCTCGCCGGTCAGGGTCACCTTGCCCGCGCCATGTTCGATCTTGAAGTTGTGGATCTTGCTATCCTTCGCTTCCAGCTTCGTCGCGAACACCTGGGTCAGGCTCTCATTGCTCACAAAGATGGTGGCATGCGCCACATCCGTCATCTTCGCCAGGCATGACGGCACGGTCTTGCCCATCGGCACCAGTGTGGCCACAAAGTGATGCAGCACAAACGTGACCCCCGGCTGTGAGCTATAGGAGCCGCTCTCCATCACGATATGCGAAGGCGCAATAGGGCAGACGGGGGCCTGCGCCCAACAGCTCGCGCCGGTCACAAACGCTCCCCACAACAAAGGGGAGAACGGCAGAAGGTGTGCTCGGGAGAGTTTCACTCAGTTCAAAACCTTTCGGGCACGGTCGCGCGATCTCTCTCCATGGTACGCCGCCCTTACCGCAGCGCCGGGGTTTCCCGGCCCTTTTCCCAGACCCAGGCCTCAAACCGCTCCAGTACGCGAAACCCCTCCCGCGCATACAGCTGCATGGCGGGCGCATTGCTTTCCGTCACGGTCAAAGACACCGTGCTGACTCCGTGCCGGTCCAACTCCGTCAGGCAATGTTCCAGCAACGCCGCCCCCAGGCCCTGTCCGCGCAGTGACCCCCGCACACAAAGCTGGGTGATATGCGCCACATCGCCCCGCACGCGCGAACACAGCACCATGCCCTCGATCGCTCCCGTCTGCGTCCCGCGCAGGGTCCACGAGTTCGCCGGGTCGAACAGTCCGCACCCCGGAAAGTGCACAATGTTGTGCAAGAACCGCTGTGCCCCGGTCAGGGTCCGGTATTGGTCGTTGATGTCCGCATCGGTGTGCCCCAGGTACGCTTCCTGTATCAGCGCCGCTGCGGGCAGGTAGGCCTCCGGCTGCCAGCGCTCGATACGGAACCCCGCAGGCACCGCGGTCGCGCCCCGGTCGCGGTCCCCGGCAAGCCGCCGCAGCATGAAACATCGCGGAAACGCCCAGAAACCTAACGCCCGAAACTTGTTTCCCAGTGCCCCGTCCGGAAACAGCAGCAGCTGCGACTCGATGCGGCCGATGCCCGGCGTCGCCTGCAGCGTCTCGAGCAGATGGTCCAGCAACACCTCACACACCGGATTTCTTGCCTGTTCGCCCTCACCATAGGCGTACAGGTCCCCCATCACGGCCTTTGCGGCCTCGCACACGCCAAAGGCATACCCCGCAACGCGCCCCTGCCGCAGCGCCACATACCCCGTCAGCGAGCGGCTGTTCACGTACTCCAGCAACAACTCGATCGACCGCGAGTAATCCCAAACGAGCCGCCGCTCCCACTTCGCGGCCTCTTCCTCCAGCAACGGTCGCAGCGCCGCGGCCGAAAAGTGGCGCAGATCCAATACCTCAAGTTGCGTCGACGTCGCCAGCATGGAGGTCCAGGTTTCAGATGCACCGGCCCGCTTGCTCGCACCAGACCCGTGGCTGCCTATTCTGCCGTACGCGGCAGCACCTTGTACACCATGAGCCCTTGCGTGGGGTAGGAAAACAGCGGCTTGTAGCTGCGGCCCTCCAGCCACTGACTCAGGTTCCCCACTTCATGTTCCGGCACCACCAGCACATGCTCTTCTTCCGGCACCCCGTCCTGCCGGTACTGCGCAATGGCCTGGTCCCGGTAGAACGCGACACCATAGCGCAGGTCCCGCCGCACATCCAGCATCGCCACATCGTGGATCTCCGGCGCCGTGACCGCGATCTCTCGAGCCAGCGGCCGCGCCGAGTAATTCAGATCCAGCAGCGTCCCGTTCATCCCCAGCAGGAAAAACAGGCAGCCCGCCAGCGGCACCAGCGTGATCGCTCGCAAGCGCTGCACGCCGAACCAGCGCACCACCCCCACGATCGCCAACGCCGAAAGCAGGCCCAGCGCCGCCGTCCAGGCAAACGTACGCGGCGCCGGGATCAGCTTGGCGTACACCATGTACTGCGGGCATAACAGCAGCACAAACGTCAGAAAACCCGCCATGCCGGCGTGAAGGTTCAGCAGCCAGGGAGGCAGTCCTCGCCGCCGGACCCGAAACAGATAATCTCCGGTGAGAATGGCCAGGGGCGGGATCGACGGTAGAATATAGCCCGGCAGCTTGGACCCGGAGAACGAGAAGAACACAATCGGAAACGCCGCCCACAGCACCAAAAACTCCGGGAACGCATCGCCCGCGCGTACATGCCCCACATACCGGGACGGATGGCGGCGCGTCCGCCACTCCGCAATCGAGGTGCCGATCGCATCCCACAACGCTCGCGCCGCCAGCGCCGTCCAGGGCATCAGGCCGAGAATCAGCACCACACCGTAAAAATAAAACGGCTGATGGTGCTGGTAGATGTTGGTCGTGTAGCGCTCCAGGTTGTGCTGGATAAAGAACTCGCGGAAGAAGCTCGGGTTCCGCCGCTGCACCTCGATGTACCAGGGCAGCACCATCGCCAGGTACAACAAGATGCCCGGAATCCAAATGGTCCGCCGCAGCGCAGACCACTCTCTGCGGAGCCCCAGAAAGGCCATGATGATGGCCAGCGCCATAAACGGCGCTACCGGTCCTTTCGCCAGCGTCGCAAACGCCCCGAAGAAGTAAAGATCAAAGAGCCAAAACTTTTTGCCGGTCTCGTACCACGCATACCACCCCAGCATGCCCACGCAGAACGGCGCCGCCAGCTGCATATCGGTCGAGGCCCCACGTGCGAAACCCACAATCCCCACCGCCGACGCCATGATCAGCGCCGCATCCAGATGCCCGCCGGGCCGGAAACGCCGCAGGTGCAGAAACGCCAGGATCACCAGAAAGCCCGCCCCGCTCGCCGAAGGCAGCCGCGCCGACCAGTCGGAAACGCCAAACTCCTTGAAGAAGCCCATCGCCCGCCAGTAATACAGCGCCGGCTTTTCCAGCCAGGGTCGCCCGTAAAGGATCGGCGTCACCGTTCCACCCACCAGGCACTCATACGAGGCGTGGATGGCCCGGGGCCGCAGGCTGTGCGGCACAATTTTTGCATTCACCTCGTGGCAGTCCGTAGAATGCGCCGCCAGCATCTCGCGGGCAATCTGCGCGTAACGCGGCTCATCGGCCCCCACGAGCCCCAGCCGGTCCCCCCCAAAGTACGGCACCAAACCGAACAGCATGAAGTACGCCGTGACCACCAGCAGCACGGCAAACTCCAGCGCCGCGCAGCCCACATGGGTACGCCGCAACTCTCCCAGCAGGGCCCCGAATCCTTTCGGGCGTGCCATCGGCGCTGCTTCCGAGTTGGGTGTTTGCGTCACAATCATCGCTTCAGTACTCGATCCCGTCCCGTCCCTCAAATCACTGCTTCAGTACTCGATCCCGTCCCGTCCCTCAAATCATTGCTTCAGTGCTCGATCCCGTCCCTCAAAATCCCTGAACCAAATAGCAGAAAGGGACTCATCCAGCAGGGGGCGCCTACGTCCGAAACCCCTGCTTGACCGGGTTGCCCCGAAGCCTCCAGCGTCAGCATGCCGGCGGCGCCCGAAGCCGCCCAGCTTCAGCCTGCCGTGGGCTCCCGAAGCCGCCGAGCTTCAGCATGCCGTGGGCTCCCGAAGCCGCCCAGCTTCAGCATGCCATCAGCTCCCGAAGGGGCACGGC
>CAXUIF010000096.1:0-12264 GCA_964250995.1 uncultured Acidobacteriaceae bacterium | reverse complement strand
GATAGCGATGTGCAAGCGGATGCGGTCATTGGCCGGGGCGCCACTGAGGATGCCATCGTAGTCGTCGGGATACCTTTGGGCCTCCGCGAGTCCCTGCTCTCCCCCCGTGGAGCAACCGCGAAAGTACGAGAAGCGCGGTCTCTTTCCGTAGTACGCGAAAGTGACCTGCTTGGCGATGCGTGTCATCACGTGAATGGCTCGACTACCCCAGTCCATCCACTGCTGAGGATGCCCGATCAACGCATCGCCATCCTCAGGCGTTGCCGGGGAGGTGCCCCCATCACTATTCACACTCACGAAGTCCTGGAGTAACCCCCCTGCGAGCTGCGGGTAGTCGACGGCGCCAGCGAACCCACCGTTTCCGCTGGACAGTAAGCGCCCGTTCCAATTTTTCTGGGGGAGCCATATCTCGATGTGAACTAATGACCCGGAGGTGGGTCTGGCAGCAATCCTTACTCTGCAGAAAGGTGGCAGCGCGGGTAGCGTTGCGCCCTGCGTACGTTGAAGGCCTGCCCCGGATTCGAGGCTTACGGACGTCACTTGAGCCTTCGCTAGGCGCAGGGAAAGCACCCTTGGGCAGTTCTGAGCCCATAGAGTTCCAGATAGCAACAAAAAAACAGCCGCGATTGCTGTCGCTCTCCTTCGCGTCACCTGCTGCTCCTCTTCTTCTTTTTACGCGATCGCAGGAGAACCCCTTTCCACCACGGCACGGCCCTCCTTTTGCAGTCAGCTTTTGATGGACAGATTCGAAATGAACGCGCTTCCCCCAGAGGCTGTCAGGTTAAGCCCCGTCGCACTCATCGGCGCCGTGATCTGCCCAGAAAGCGCAACCCGCCCGCCATTGAGGAAGATCTCCATGGAGCTTGCGTCGACAAACACGCTCACCGCGACGGGTGAGCTAAAGTCACACGGCACGTTCCGGTTCGCGTTCCACGCGGCGTCTTGAACGGGCGCGGGGCCACAAAGGTCGCGCTTCAGAAAGGCGTTGCTTGAACCAGGTTCGAAGCCGACCTGCGTGAAGTACCCTCCGCCGCCCCTGACCGAGAGATAGACGGCCTCGGGCCAACCGCCGCCTCCGGGCGAGAGGGTGAAGTCCACTCGGCAGGCCGTGCTGTTGGACCAGCCGGGCCAGCTGTAGGCGACGGCATCTGAGATGGTCTGATCCGAACCCGATACCGCGCCACCGAAGACATCGTCCTGGTTGGGTAGAGGCGTGTTCAAAAGGACGGCCGTGTTGCCTACGGTCTGCAACCGCAGTTGCCGCACGGTGCTGAGCTGTCCAGGAACGCCGGTTGAGGGCAAGCTCTGCGCGTAATCCCAGTTGTTCTGCCACGCGATAGCGTAAGCGAGGGAGAGAGGATCGGACGCGTTTGGATCCTGGAAGACGGTCGTGGCATAGCAGTCCGGACCGCCATCGAGCCATTGTCCATTCCACTCGTCGGGAGTGAAGGTGGTGCCGTCGAAGTCGCCGCCCAGTAGTGGGTGCCTCGCGTAAAGCCTACAGAACTGCCGTCGCCCCCACACAGCAGCACCCACTTGTCCTGGTTGGTCGAACCGTCTGGGTTGTAGAGGTGAAGCTGAAACATGTTCGGGCATTCCATCTGCCCAAGGTCATTGCGAAGCATGCCGCTCTTGTAGCTCCATTGCCTCAGGTCACTGGACGCGTAGACGCTGAGCTTGCCCGCCTCCGCAAGACTCAGGATCCATTGCCCGCTGGGAGCATGCCAGAACACGTTGGGATCGCGAAACGCGGTGTTACCGCCAGGGTAGTTCGGCAGGACGATAGAGTCGAAGCTGAACGTGACCCCACCGTCGTTGGAGTACCACATCGCGTTGGATTGATTCTGCCCTGTGGTTCCGTTGGTGTTGTCGCAAGGCATGGTCATCAGCGCGATCACAGCACCATACCCATGGCCGGCGGAATTGTTGAAGTCGATCACCGTAGATCCAGTCCACACATCGCCGTAGGGGGTTGTGTTCTTCGGGATCGACACACCCTGGTCCGACCAGTGGACGAGGTCAGCGGAGGTATAGCGCCGCCAGGCGGTTCCGCCGCCCGACGGATAGTCTCCGTTCCAGAGCAGCCAAAGATTCCAAACGCCGTTGCTCCACAGCGGACGTTGCGGGTCGTTGATGAAGCCGTACGGCAGCGAGATATGGAAAGCGGGTGTTCTTGCCGCAGATTGCGCCCATAACAGACGCGTCGCGGCAGCAGCTGTCGTTCCGCCGATCAGACCAAGGGCCGTACGTCGGCTAAAGATGGTTTGCAGCATGTGAGGCTCCCGGTGAGTGTTGGCGTAACGCCTGCTCGCAACAGTGCACAACAACCTAAGCTCCACCCGAGGCGACCGTCAACGATTGGCACGGTCCAATGCTGAAAATGTTGTCTAGGCAACTTGTGCTCTGTGCAGAAAAGCCCGGCTACCGTCATCATCGCGAACCGAGCTTCCGCCCGCTTGGCGTGGAGGAGGGTCGCTGTGTGGGCTGGATTACGCCCTAGCCGATCCAACGCGTTAGCAGATCGACGCCTGAGAGGGCGAGGTGCTCCGGGGTGACGGTAGGGTCAGCCCAGAGGAAGCCTGGCGCCTGAGGCTTGGCGGCATCGAAGCCAAAGCCTTCGACTATCAGCAGACCCTCGTACTCCAGAACCTCGAGGGCCTCCAGGATCGCCGGGAAGTCAATGTGGCCGCGACCCAGGGGACCGCGATCGTTTTCGCTCATATGCATGTGCTTCAAATACGGTCCGAGATCGGCAATAGCCCGGGCCAGGCTGCTCTCTTCGATGTTGGCGTGAAAGGTGTCCAGCGTGACGCCGACTCGCGGATGATTCAGCCGCGAACACAACGCCTTGGCTTCAGAAGCCGTGCGCAGCAAGAAGGTCTCCGAGCGATTGACAGGTTCTAGCGCGAGCGTCAGTTTGTAGGAGTCCAGGAGAGGCGTCACCGCATGGCAAGCTTCGGCAGCCCATGCCCATTCCTCGGCCGCGGGGCGATGGCCGGGAAGATAGCCGATGGGCGCCAACACCGGACCGCCCAGGAGGTGTGCTCCAAGTTCCGCCGCTGCATGGATGCACGTGGCAAGGTGGTCGCGCGCGCGTTGGCGGATGGCCGAGTCGGGGCTGATCGGATTCACCCCTGGCGGAAGGAGGGCACACACGGTGCACTCGAGGCTGTTTGCCTCAAAGCCGGCCCGCAGCGCCGCGATGGGCAGATCTGCCGGACGAAACATGGGAACCTCAAACGCTGCAAAACCTAGTTCCTTCGCCTTCGCCAGCAGGGGAACGTCGGTTGGCTCCATGGAGCCGGTCCAGGCAAAGCCGCTGATTCCGAGTTTCAGTGGCTGCTTGCGAGAGGCTTCCTGGTCGTGCGCGCGGTTGTGTGGCAGAGGCATGAGGGACGTTCCGTGATTCCTGTTGCGTAAGGGCTCTTGTCGCTTCGTCCCGCTTGCGCGGAGTTACGGACTGGGCTGTGTGGCTGACCAGATGGAATGCAGACGCCAACCCTGCCCCGACAACAGGGCGGGCGCGGTTCCTACGCGAAAGAACTCGATGTTTGCGGCAGTGCCCTGAGGGAAGAACAGGTTCGTCATGGCGATGGTTCCCCCTTGTGCGAAGGCCGCTACCGAAGACCGGTCGAGCACCAGGTGCACATCCCAGGGGCGGCCTGCGACCATCGGCGCCTCGGTGCGTGTCGCGAAGCCGGGGGCGACCTCCGCGCCCGCATGCGTTCGATCCACGTAGAACACCTGCTTGCGGAGATCGAACCCAACCTCGAGCCAATGCGCCGGGTCGGAGTAAATCCGCACACCTGACGCGTCGTTGTTGCCCGGGTTCAAGGACAAAGCCAGTTCTACTGGCGACTCCGTCTGCCATACCGTGGTGCTCTGCGTTTGGCCCTTCAATTGACCTTGAAGGGTCGTGGCCGGGAGGATCCGCAACGGAGCCACGACAGGCTGTTGCACCAGGGAAGCTCCCGCTGCATCGTGGAGCAGCGTGAGCCGGCGCGCGACCGTCATCTGCCCTCTCCAGGGCGACGTGGGGAGCTTGTTGGCGTACTGCCAGTTGTTCATCCAGCCGATGAGCACAGGATCCGCATGGGGCGGTAGATGGTTGAAGCTGATGGCGCAGTAGCTGTCTTTGCCATAGTCGGTCCAACCGTGCGTGCCCGGCCCGTCAGCCTGGACGAAGTGTTGACCGTCGAAGTTGCCGAGGAAGTATTGCTCGCCGGACCCGCCCTGAAGTGCGCCTGGGTTCAGCCCCACCTTCAACGCCCACATGCCCGGGGCACCGGCAGCCCCCGGCACATACAGCAGATCCGGGCACTCCCACTGCCCCCCCGTGGCGCCCTCCGGACCAAAGGTGCTCAGCTGTGTCCACTTGACCAGGTTGGGTGATGTGTAAAAGACCACCTTGTGCTCATTGGGCAGGGACACCGTCATGAGCCAGCTATTGGTCTGTGAGGACCAGAAGACACTGGGGTCGCGGAAGTCAGGCAAGCCCCGATCGAGCACCGGATTGCGCGGGTACGCCTGCCAGGTGCGGCCGCGATCCTGGCTGACCGCGACGTCCTGCACTTCGCGTTGGGTCTTGCCCTCGCCACGGTGCCCGGTGTACACCGCCACGATACACGGCTTGCCGCCCTGACACAGGCCGCTGGTGTTGCGCTCATCGACCACGACACTGCCGGTGAAGATCATTTCACCATCGCGTTCGGGGATCGCTACGGGAAGCTCATGCCAGTGCAGCAGATCCGGGCTGACGGCGTGCCCCCAACTCATATGGCCCCACGTGCTTCCGAGGGGGTTGTACTGGTAGAAGAGGTGATATTCGCCTTCAAAGAACACCGGACCGTTCGGGTCGTTGGTCCAGTTGTGTTGCGGGGAAAACTGCACCTGGGGCCGGTAGGGCTCCTGGTACGGCCCGCTCTGCGCCACGGCGGCAACCGTGCAAAGACACAGCAGGAGGCGGGCACGTCGCAGGCACTTTGCGGAGACGCAACGAGGCCGGTTGGAGCGGCTAGGATCAGTTGGCATCGTGACCTCCTGAGGACTTGAGCCCTGCTAACGTTAGGCACTCATCAAGGCTCCAGTGCGGTGTAGCCCCGGAGCGGCTGGCGACGATCGATCCCAAGGCGTTAGCGAAACGAGCGGTCTCCGGAACCGGCCAGCAACGGTGAAAGCCGTGCAGAAAGGCGGCGGCGAACGCATCGCCTGCGCCTACGGTATCTTGCACGGCCACAGGGAAGCCCGGGACCGTATGGGCGCGGCCAGCCTGGTAGACCAGGCACCCCCCCGGGCCCAGCGTGACACAGATCGCGTCCAGATCGAACCTTTGGGACCACCGCTGGCAAAAGGCTTCCAGGGTGAACGACTTGTCGCTGAGCCCCGCACTCGTGCCCAGCGTTCTCGCCTCAGACTCGTTCAGCTTGACGACCGAGGCCAGAGCCGAAAGGCGTTCCACCAACGGGAAGTTCCAGCAGCCAGGCCGAAGGTTCAGGTCGTAAAACGCACGAGCCCCCGGCAGCTGTTCGCAAAGCCGGCGTGTGGTGGTTTCCACCTGCTCGTTGGTCTGAACCAGTGTCCCAAAGTACAACCAGTCCGGGTTGAGCGCCTCCCGCATCTCACCCATCTCTTCGTCAGAGAGGCTGAGAGAATCGAAGGCAGCCGGGCGGGGAAAGGCAAAGGTGGGTTCGCCTGCAGGGGATTTACCGACCAACGCCGACCCGGTAAGAACCCCCGGGAGCGTCCGGCAATAGTGCCCGTTCACACCGGCAGAGGCGATGGCCTGTTGAAGGCGACGCCCTCGTTCGTCGTCCCCTACGGCGCTGACCAAAGCCGAGGCGTCGCCAAGGCGCACGGCGTTGATGGCGAAGTTTAAGGGAGCACCACCCAGAAGTTCCTGCTCAGGGAAGACGTCCCACAGGACCTCACCCACACTCAGAATCCGCATACACCGGTGTCCCCTGTCTACCTGGAAAGGCTTGCCGTAGATATATACACGCGGTCTTGCGCTTGTCTAGACAATTTGGCGACAGTGCCCGCAGGATCTCCACCAGCGCCCTCCGCGAAGATGTATGCTCACCGCGGAGTCGAACCTGAGGAGTGCCATGCCTGAACCGAAACGGCAAGCCAAATACATGGGCATTGTCAATGCTCTACGAGCAGACATCGAGTCGGCCAAGTATGGTCCGGGCGCGCGGATTCCCAGCGAAGCGGAGCTCACGCGCCGTTTCAACGTTAGCCGGATGACCGTCGTGAAGGCCGTGCAGCAATTGCAGCAAGAAGGCCTGCTCAACCGCAAAGTAGGATCGGGCACCTACGCCAACAGCGCACCCGAGACCGAAGGACGCAGCTTCGGGCTCCTTATTCCCGACCTGGGGGAGACAGAGATCTTTGAACCGATCTGCCGAGGGATGATGCGCATGCCGTCCATTAAGGCGAACTCCCTCTCGTGGGGGCAGGCCTCGAGCTCCACGGAAGGCAAAGAGAAGGAGACCGAGGAGCTGTGCCATAGCTACATCAAGCGGGGCGTCGACGGTGTGTTTTTTGCCCCGCTCGAATTTCCTGCGCACCATGACGTGAACAGCCGCATTCTCAGCGCGCTTGAAAAGGCCAGGATTCCGGTTGTTCTGCTGGACAAAGACTTCGTGGAGTACCCTCACCGCAGCCAGTACGATCTGGTCAGCTTGAACAACCGGTATGCCGGATTTGTAGTCACCGAGCACCTGATCCGGCAGGGGGCCAAGCGGGTCGGCTTCTTTTGCCGAGATCGCTCGGCGCAGACCGTGGAGCACCGCATTGTGGGCTACCGCGAGGCGCTCTACATGAACGGACTTTCTATCTCGCGCGACCTCGTCATCCGGGGTGACGCCTCCGACAGGGAGTTTGTTGCCAAGGCGATGCGGCAGCTCAATGTGGACGCAATCATGTGCGCGAACGATTTGACCGCGGCTCGCCTGATGCAGACACTGCTCAGTCTTGGCATTCGGATCCCTGAAAAGATTCGGATCGCCGGGGTGGACGACGTGCGATACGCCAGCCTTCTGCCGATCCCGCTCACTACTCTTCATCAACCCTGCGCGGACATCGGCATCGCCAGCATGTCCGCAATGCTGGAACGCATCGTTCACCCTCACCTGCCCGCACGGTCGATTTTGCTCGATGGAAAGCTGGTCGTGAGGAAATCCTGCGGAGGCAAAGTACCCTCCGCTCCACCGCCACAGCCTGCATAGACAACTTTGTCGCTCTTCCCTAGCCAAATTTCTTGACAGTCTCACAAGGTGCTCACTACAAGGTTCCTGTTCAGAGAACAGGAGAGTTCCATGAAGGTGAAGACGCGGACAGGTTGTTCCGGCAACGCCCGGAGGGAGCGGATAAGTTTGTTTCTGGGACTGCAGCAGGGGGTGAAGGGGGCAGCGCGCTGCGTACGCGACGGGATGGCCGCTCCAGTTGCGGTTCAGGTTCAAAGCGCTCAGACGCTGGGGTCAAGGGTTCTCTGCGCTCCGTTTTTGCTGCTGCTTCTGGGCCTGGTGTGCTTGCCGGGACGGCTCCATGCCCAGGCGACCTCCGGCTCGATCACCGGCTTCGTGCGCGACGCCAGTGGTGGCGCTGTCCCGCACTCCGCGGTGAAGGTCACCAACCAAGCGACCAACATCATGACCGAGGTGCCGACCGATGACTCGGGTTTTTACAATGCAACGCACCTGATTGCAGGCACCTACACGGTCACAGTCACCGCCAATGGATACAAGACGTTCACAAAGACAGGGATCGAAGTGCCGATCGACGCGGCGGTTCAATCGGATGCCGCTCTCGACCTAGGAAACGTGAGCGAAGTGATCAACGTAACCGCGGATCCGGCGGAACTGAAGACGGAAAAGACGGACGTAGATTACTGGCTCGATGAGCACGAGTTGGAGTCCCTGCCGCAGTTGGATGACAACTTGACGAATCTGTACACCACGGCTCCCGGGGTGGTGCCCTTCTCGTTCCAGATTGGCACCAACGAGAACCCTGGCGGCGGGTTTATGACGTCGGTCAACGGGCAACTCTGGATGGCGAACGACTACCAGGTAGACGGCATCTCGGATATCGCCTGGGGGTTCACTGGCCTGCAGATCATCAATCCGCCACCTGACTCTGTTCAGGAGTTGAAGATCACCACGGCGGACTATGACCCGGAATACGGTTCGGTCGGGGGCATGGTCGCCCAATTCGTCACGAAGTCCGGGTCGAACGCCTTTCACGGATCTGCCTATTGGAACAACCGGAACTCGTATTTCGCTGCGGCGAATCCGTTCACCGAGACGAAGGCATCCCCGTTCAATCAGAATGTCGGCGGAATCGCTATCGGTGGCCCGATCAAGCGCGATCGCCTCTTCTTCTTCGGCGATTACCGCTTGATCCGGCGCGCCTTAACGTCCCGGCAGATCACAACGGTTCCCACGGCTGCGTTCCGCAACGGCGACTTCAGCGCGTACGCAACCACGAATCCCATTTTTGATCCTTCGACCGGCAAGGCGGACGGCACAGGCCGCCAGCAGTTCCCGGGCAATAAGATTGCCGGGCCGTTTAACCCCACGGCGGTCAAGCTGCTCGCGCTGCTGCCGCTTCCCAATCGCAACACCGATGTGCAGAACAACTACATCGGCAGCGGCAGCTCGCCGTTCAATACCAATGAACTTGATGGGAGGATCGATTACAAAATCAGCCAGCGTGACACGATCTTGGCCGCTACTCGTATTTCTGGTCCTTCCTGCATAGCCCGGGTATCTATGGCGATGTTGCCGGCGGGCCCGCCATCGGCGGGGGTGCGCCGGCAACGACCAACTCAAAAAACCAGCTACTGTCAGTGAACTACACCCGCACGTTCAGTCCGACCCTGCTGGCGGAGGTGCGAGGCGGCTTCGCCAAATTCCACCTTGACGAGTACCAGAATGATGCCAGCCTGCAGACGAACAACGATGTAGGCATCCAGGGGATCAACGATGGGACGCAGATCGCGGGTGGACTAGCCAACATCAACGTGCTCGGCCCGTTCGGGGGCTTCAACCTCGGGGTGGCCGGCTCAGTCCCGCGGTTAGATCGCTCGACCCTGATTCAGTTTGTCAATAACTGGACGAAGACGGCCGGCAATCACGAGATTCGTTGGGGCGCGGACTACCGTCACAACAGTGAAGACCTGTTCACGCTGAATCAGAGCACGCGCGGTCGTTTCGACTTCGGCCAAGGGACGACTGGCAGCGCGGAGCTCGATGCCCAGGGCAAGTCGACGGGCATCTCCATGGCGTCGTTTCTGCTCGGGGCACCGCAGTACTTCGAACGCGGCCAATTTGTTTTGTTTCCGAAAGAGCGCGCCGTTCGTGTCTCCGGCTATGGCGGCGATTCCTGGCGCGTGACGCCCAAGATGACGGTGAACTACGGGCTACGCTGGGACTACATCTCCCCTGTGTACCCGGCGGATAAAGGGGGCGCGGTCAACCTCGACTTCAACACGGGCGAGTTGATTCTGGCGGGTCTTGGCAATGTAGATAAGTATTCCGGCGTAGGGCCGCGATACAACAACTTCGCGGAGCGCGTGGGTTTTGCGTACAAACTCACCGAAAAGACGGTGCTCCGTGGAGGGCTGGGTCGCAGCTACTTTATGAATGGGTTCGACGCGGCTTTCAACCACCTCACCACGTCGTACCCGATCGCACAGGCGCAAACCATTTCGCAGACCAGCACCTACACCCCCATCTTCGGTCTGTCCAGCGCGCCCCCGGCCCTCACGCCGCCGGTCTTCCCGGCCTCGGGCAGGCTAAAGCCACCTCCGGGGACGTTCATCAAGGCCTTTCTGCCCGAACGCAAGACACCCAGCATCGACTCCTGGAACCTGGCGCTGCAGCAGCAGATCGGCAGAGACTTCACGGTAACGGCGGCCTACGTGGGCAACAAGGCAACAACCTGGACTACTCGCTCTACAACATCAACGCGGCCCCGGCTGGGCCTGGAGACTTTCTTTCCCGGCGGCCCTACTACCAGAAGTTCGGCATCGACGGCGGCATCTACCTGAACACCACGTCGGATCACTCGAACTTCCATTCGGCGCAGATCACTGCCACGAAACGGTTTCAAGCCTCGTATAGCTTCAACACTGCCTTCACGTGGTCGAAGGCGCTAGACGACGAGATCGGGGCGCGTGGACCGCAAGGGGTCAACCCGTACGACATTGCCGGCAGCTATGGCGTGTCCTACCTCAACCGGGCGGTAGTCTGGACAACGACGCACACCGTGCAACTACCCTTCGGCAGGGGACGACGCTGGGGGAGTAACGCCAATGGATTTGTGCAACAGATCTTGGGTGGCTACGACTTTGACGGCGTCACGTCGCTGCAGTCCGGGCTGGCGCTGGCGCCTGTGGACAGCAACGGATCGCTACTCAACGGTGAGTTTGGCCAGCGGCCGGACCGTGTTCCTGGAGTGCCGTTCCACACGGCGCAAAAGAACCGCACCAGCTTTCTGAACCCGGCAGCTTTCGCCCATGTCACTACGCCCTATGTATGGGGCAATGCCCATCCGGGGATCTTCCGGGGCCCGGGTTTCTACAACGCGGATTGGTCCGTGGGCAAGGCGTTCACGTTCAAGTCTCCCCTGGCGCGCGATCTCACGAACTTTGAGGTCAGGTGGGAGAGCTTCAACGTCTTCAACCATACCAACCTTGGCCAACCCGTCAATGACATCAACAACCCACAATTCGGGCAGATCTTCGGCACCCAGGAGGATATGCGGCGCAACGAGTTTGAGGCGCACCTCCGTTTCTAGGGCCTAAGCGGCGCCACACCTGGTGACATGACCCGTCACCAGGTGGCGTTGTGGGGATAGCGGCTGCCGCGACGTGATCAACGCTTGCGCGAGGCCAGGTCCAACCTACAAGATGAAAAGGGCATGACCTCGAAGGCGCCTTCAGCTCTCCTCGGCACCGCTACCTATCTGTTGGTTTGTGCCGGTCTTGTGCGCCTCCTGCTCGAGCCTCCGGCATCGGCGCAGGGCCCACCGACTCACTTACAGGTGGCGGAGCACTACCACCGCGCTGAGGTGGCGCTTGCACGCGGGGACAACGACGCGGCCGCGTCCGAGTTCGCGGCGATGCTTCGCGTTGAGCCGGACAATGTCTCAACCTTCGCCAATCTGGGCGCGCTGGCGTACAAGCGCGGCGACCTGAAAGAGGCAAAGGTCGATCTGCAGAGGGCGCTTCAGAGAAGTCCGGAGCTTTGGGATGCGAAGGCCTTGCTGGGTCTGTCCGAAGCGGGGTTGGGGGAGAGTTCGGCCGCTCTCCCCGCGTTGGAGGCGGCGTTTCCCCATGTCCATGACCATGGTGTCAAGCTGGACGCGGGGCTTGCCTTGCTGAACCTGCATCGCGCAAACGGCACGTTGGCCGATGCTGTCGGGGTCGCGCAGCAGTTGGAGGGAGAGGCACCGGCCAACCCGGAGGTTCTCTACAGCGTGTACCACCTCTACTCCGACATGGCTGCTGGGGCCTTGGCGAAGCTGAAGACAGAAGCCTCCAACTCAGGCCGGTTCTACCAGGTGCTTGCCGAAGCGTCCCTGGCACAGGACGATTTTCCAGGGGCCATTCAGTCCTTCCGGAAGGCTCTTGCCGTGCAGCCGGATCTCCCTGGTGTTCACTACGCGTTGGGGACCACGTTGCTCACCAACGCGCAGGACGAAGAGACCCGCGGGGAGGCGAGGCGCGAGTTTGAGGCGGAACTGCAACGCGATCCCGGGAGCTTCCGCGCCGAATACGAGTTGGGCGAGGTCGAGCGGCTCGGGGGCAAACGCGACCTGGCGGCAGCGCACTACAGGCGTGCCGTGGCTCTCAACACCACCTATCCCGAGGCACAAGCAGCGTTGGGCAACTTGCTTACCGAGCAGAACCGGTACACGGACGCACTCCCTTACCTTCTGGAAGCCGTGAGGCTCGATCCGGAGGATGAGACGTTTCACTATCGGCTCGCGCGACTGTACCAGGCCCTCAACCGAGCGGAGGACGCACGCCGCGAGATGGACACCTTTCGCCGACTGCACCGGCCTTAGGCAAGACGCTTCGGTTCAAGTCCAGTACCTTCAAGTCCAGTAAAGGATGCGAGCGGACGGGAGCACCTCCGCGATGTTGGCTTCAAACCAGTCGCGCATGGTGCGCATGGAGTCTTTGGGGTAGACGTATTTGAAGCCACCGAACTTGGTGCGCTTCTCCGTCCGGTTCGTTTCCTGGAGGTCCAGGGTGGT
>CAXUIF010000095.1:8043-12326 GCA_964250995.1 uncultured Acidobacteriaceae bacterium | reverse complement strand
CGCCTTCCGGCGGTCGCAAGCCTTGGCCTGTCGATGGTCATCGCCGCGAGTGCTGGGCCTTTGGCAATGCGTCCGTTCCGCGAGGGCTGCGAGGCGCACGAGCTGCCGCAGGACCGCGTGACCCTTTTCGCGGCGCACCACGGTGTCGGCCCCACCGACGAGTACACCCCTACCGACGCCGACAACGACCAGCTGCGCTGGGACGATCCGGCCTGGTGGCTTACCGCAAACCCCAACGCGCCGGGGCCGGGTACCGTACCCAATCCAGCGGCGACCATCGTGGACTACGATCAACCACCGCCGCTGGATCAGACCGTCTCCGGACGCGCGCCCATGCACCTGCACCTGACCCTCGGCCAGCCGGAGGACCTGGTGCTGAACCTGCGGGACTACCCGGCCTGGGTGGTCACGGTGAACGGGCGGACTCCACCCCATGTGCAACGCGACGACGGTCTGCTGGCGATCCCACTGCCTGCGGGACCGGACGAGGTAGACGTGCGCTGGCGGCGGCTCCCGGATGTCTGGCTGGGCGATGCCCTGAGCCTGGCCGCCGCTGGTGCCACAGGCTGGCTCATGTGGCGCTCGCGTAGAATCGACCGAAGAGCATGAGTATCGATGTGCAGCAGATTCTGCGGTCAGGCGCCGCACGGACCGACGAAGCGCTGGAGCGCCTTCTTCCTGCAGCGACCGCCGAGCCGCACTCGATTCACCGGGCCATGCGCCATTCCACCTTTGCCGGCGGCAAGCGGCTGCGGCCCACGCTGGTAATGGAAGCCGCCCACTGCGTCGCAGGGACGCTGCCGGAGGGCGCCGCCGCGTTAGGCGCGGCCGTGGAGATGGTGCACACCTACTCGCTGATCCACGATGACCTGCCCGCCCTGGACAACGACGACCTGCGGCGCGGCAAGCCGACCTGCCATGTAGCGTTTGGCGAAGCCATCGCCATCTTGGCCGGAGACGCCCTGCAGACGCTAGCCTTTCAAACGATCGCGGAACTACCCGCACCCGCCGCCACTGTCGTCGCCATCTTGCGCGAGTTCGCGATTGCCATCGGCACCGGCGTCGGGCCGGTTCCGGGCTCCGACACCCCGGCGTCGCTCCCGCCCGGCATGATCGGCGGCCAGGTCATGGATCTCGAAGGCGAAGGCGAGAAACCCACGGCAGCGCTCGTGGAACGGATTCACCGCGCCAAAACCGGTGCACTCATTACCACCTCGATCGTCTGCGGCGGCCTGCTCGGGCTGGGACACTGCCTCGCAGCGCCGGAACGCCTCGCTCCGCTACGGTGTACGGCCGAAGACACCACGGCGCGCCTGCGCACGTTTGGCGAGCGCGCCGGCCTTGCCTTTCAGATCGTCGACGATGTGCTGGACATGACGCAAAGCTCCGAGCAACTCGGCAAAACCGCCGGAAAAGACACCGCCACCGACAAAGCGACGTGGCCCGCCGTCTTCGGCATCGAACAAGCACGCCGGGATGCCGACGAGCTGATCGCCGATGCGTTTGCGGCGCTTGAGCCCTTCGGCGACGCGGCTGCCTCCCTGGAGGCGGTAGCCCGCTACCTCGTTGACCGGACCCACTGAGCTCCTCCATGCGCCTGCATCCACGCCACTACGTTCTGCTCGGGCTGCTTCTTCTTCTGGGTCTGTGGAATGTCGTGCGCTGGACCCGGGCGCGGCACCTGTCCGGCCCACGCTCTGGGCCGAGCACCCCCGGCTGGCAGGCCTTTGATCGCGCTGCCGGTCTGCGCGACGCGCCGGACGGCCAGTTCACCCCAGCGCTCGACGCGTTACGGGCCCAAACCGAAGGCTCCACCGGCCCCGAGGCCGCCGACCTGCGCGGCTGCCAGATGTGGCTGCTGTACTACCGGCACAGCGTTCCCATGGCGTCCGGCAAACCCGGCGATTGGGCCATGCTCGCCACCGGCCACGTGCAGAGCTGCCTGACCAACCACCGCGACCTCGGCCGGTAGTCTTGTTCACCGACGAGGATCTGCGGCGGGCGCTGGCGGACTGCTTCGTCCCTGCGCTGCGCCGCAATGTGGTGGAGGCCGGCCTGGTCCAGTCAGCTACCGTCATGCTGGATCGGGAGGCGCCCGGCGCTGGCATCTCAGGGGTGCCACCCCGCTTTGTGGCCCGGGTGACGCTTCGGGCTCCCGGAGGGGACGATGCTGTGAACGCGCAGCTGCGCGCTGCCGTGGAAAACCGCCTGCTCGGTATGCCGGAGATCTCACGCGCTGAGGTGCAGATGCGTCCCGCGTTGTTCCCCATTTTGAGCCCAAGGTAAGCTCGCCACATGGCCGCGCTGCGCAAACTTGCATCCGTGGTGCACCCGTTTGATCGGCGGCACGGTACCGACACCTCAGGCCTGTTGCCCGGGACGACCATCGCCCAGGGAACCGAATGGCAGCCGCAGGAGTTGACCGCGTACTACGGTGTGGCGCCCAGCATCCTGCATGGCGTCATCGATGTTTGGCTGGGGGAGTGCGCACCGCAGATGCCGATCAACCGAACGGTGTTCCTGGATGTCGGCGCCGGTAAGGGACGCGCCATGTTGCTGGCGTCGCAATACCCCTTTCTTCGGGTGGAAGGGGTGGAACTAAATCCCGTCCTTGCCGGGATTGCGCAGGCCAACATCGAGCGCTGGGCCCAGGACGCGAGCGCCGGCGCCCTGGCGCCGCTGCACCTTCACCAAGCAGACGCGACCCGGCATCCTTTGCCGCCCGAGCCTACCCTTGCCTACCTCTTTCACCCTTTTGAGGCCAAACTGCTGCGGCGTTTCGTGCGCCACGTAGCCGCGTCCGTAAAGGAGCGACCGCGCCCCTTCGATCTGGTCTATGTCAATGCCGAACACGACTCTCTGCTGGATCGGAACCGGGGGCTCCGCAGGCTATGGGCAGGTCGCCTTCCGATGAGCGCCGCCGATCACGTAGCCGACCTTGAGGCCATTGCCTTACAGAAGGAGTACGGCTCCACGGGAGAGGAAGTATGCGCCTTCTATCGAACGGCTGTCAACTGATACAACTTTTGGCCCATTTTTCACGTGGAAATCCGAATCTTTTGGAACAGTGCGCTACTCTATTTCGTAGAGGGTAAACAGAGCGGCTAACGGATCGGTCGAGTGATCGATATCCGCTAACAAGCTCCGGGCCCCGCATGCCAGCGCTCGTGACGGCTCAGTCTTGATCTGATGTCCGCCCCCGCTGAAGACACATCACCGCTTCACGTCGTCATCTCGTGTGCCGCAGCGCAGTTCGCGGCGCCGAAGAGGAGTTATGTATGTATCAACTACTTGTCGCTACCGCCTTTGCAGCCACTGTGTTCGTCCCGAGCTTCATCGGAATCCGTGCCCGGACCGAAGCTCAGGAGACCGCCACACGGCACCAGCGCTAACGATCGCCTGTCGAAGAGCAAGGCCGCGCTCCTGAGCGCGGCCTTTTTGCGCCCGGGGCAGCCGGAGATCGCGGACGGGCTTTCCCCTCAATGACCCGGAAAGCAAGTGCTATCCCGCAGGAGGGGATGGGCTTAGGTCTCGCGCCATCGGACGTGCAGAAGTCGCTCCGTTTCGTTTTCTCCCGACGTAATGGCAATCTCTGCGTCAGCACGTTCCACCAACGCCGCAAAGCGCTCACCCCATTCGATCAGGATCAGAACGTCCCCGGCGTCGGCGATCTCCCATAGGCCGATGCCTTCCAGTTCGGCGTCGGTCTCCAGCCGGTACAGGTCGAGGTGAAAGAGGCGAAGTTTGGCGGCCTTGTACTCGTGCACCAGCGTGAAGGTCGGGCTGCTCACGGCGTCCATATCGGCCCCGAGCGCGGCGGCAACACCCTTCACCAGCGTCGTCTTGCCGGCGCCTAGATCGCCTCGCAGCAGCACCAGCCGGGGCGGGCGCAGCAGTTCGACCAGCAGAGCTCCAAGCGCCAGCGTCCCTGCCTCACTGCGTGTGCGAAGACGCTTTTCACGGTTGAAGATCATCGAAACCAGTCCCGCCTGCCCGCTAAGCTGCCGTTGGCAGCCGTGCCGGCGATCCAGGTAAACCCATCCCCATCCAGTACTCGGGCCTGGAAAGCGCGAGCCAGATGCGCCGCGGTGTCGGTGGCGAGCACGGTGTGCTCGTCCTGGGCCAGACAGGCGAAGTCCCCGGCCAGTCCATGGAGGAAGACCGCGGCTTCCACGGCTTCCGGTACAGCCTCGGGGTATTGGCCGAGCATTGCGGCGACGCTGCCGGGGGGCCCCGCGCCGCGGCCGCCCGAGGGAAGCGTGCTGCCCGACACCTACAGCTAC
>CAXUIF010000095.1:0-8033 GCA_964250995.1 uncultured Acidobacteriaceae bacterium | reverse complement strand
CCCAGGGCATCCGGTACCGCCGCGGGTTTTTGGCCGAGCTTGGCGGCTACGAGGCGGGTGACCAGGCCGCCGCTGCCGCCCTTGGCCATCGATGGATTGCCGGTGGTGTTCACGCCAACGCGGCCGTCGGGGTGTGCGATCAGTGTGCGCCAGCCTTTCAGCACGAGCGTCACGCCGTGCTCCATCGCGAAACGGCGTGCAAGCGCCACGCGATCAGCTTCTACGTCCTTGACCGAGCCGCCAATCAGCCGTGCCATTTCGCCGGGGTGAGGCGTGAGCACAATCGTGCGCGACCGGCCCTGCTCATCCTTTCCATGCGCGGCTTCCTTCAGCAGGTCCGTGTGACCCGCAAGGGCGTTCAGCGCGTCCGCGTCGATCACGAGAGGCAGCGTGACCCGCCGGACGAAGCGCCGAACAAACTCTGGGGTAGACCCGTCCTGCCCCAGCCCGGGCCCGATCCCAGCGACTTTGATGCCCTTCAGCAGTGTGGCCAGCGGCTCGGGCTCGAGAACACCGATGGCGAGGCCGGAGCTTTCTGGGGTTTCTTCCAGGGGCGTGGTCATCAGCTCCGGGGTGATGCGGGCGACCTCGAGCAGAATGGAGCGCGGCACAGCCGTCGTAACCAGGCCGGCACCCGTGCGCAGGGCGGCCAGACTCATCATGGACGGCGCCCCAGATTTTCCGAAGGCGCCGCCGACCAGCAAAACGTGACCGAACCTGCCTTTGTTACCGTCGATTTCGCGGGGCCTTTCGGCTACAATCTTCGAGGCGCCTGCCCAATGCATGTTGGTGGTGGACTGCAGCGCACCCTCAGGCGTGCCGATGCCGGCCACAACCACAGGACCGAAGGTCTTCCCGGGGGTCAGGTGACCGAAGATGTGGGCGAATTTGGGGGCCGCAAACGTAACGACGGCGTCGGCCCGAAAGGCCCCGCTACCCTGCCCTGCTTGCTGCCCCAATGACTGCGCCGGTGACCGCCCGGCCGCCCGCGCCGCCACCTCTACGGGGGCGTGCAGCGCGGTGCTGTCCGCCTCCCAGCCGCTGGGAAGATCCACGCCGAAGATAGGGACTTTGCTGCCCGCAAGCAGATCCCGTGCCGTTGCGGCGAGCCCACGCAGAGGCGGCTGAAAGCCGGTACCGACAATGGCGTCCAGCACCAGCGCGGCTTCGTGCAGCACCGTCCTGAGTCCGGCCTCATCCACAATCTCGCGACAGTCGACGCCAGCCTGAGCGGCTTGCGCGTAGACCTCCGCTACGGGCGACATGAGCTCAGACGAAGCACCGAAAAGCGCGATGCGGACCGCTCGCCCGGCGTTCGCCAGTGCCGTCGCGGCAACCATCCCATCGCCCCCATTGAGGCCTTTGCCACACAGGGCCACGATGAGCCCCTGCGGCGGTCCGTGACGCAGGGCAAAGCGTGCCACCGCAGCGCCAGCGTTCGCCATCAGGGTGGCGACTGACGTCCCCTGTTGGACGGAGCGCCGGTCCGCCGCGCCCATCTCCTCAGCCGTCACAATCTGCATGCGCACCTCAACGTCTCAGATGCCGCACGGTCCGGAGGGCGACCCGGGCGTTCAGCGTCCGATCGTGGCAGGCGAGCCGCTCACGATCGGCGCAGGGGCATGGGGCCCAAAGTAGTTGCGCTCGTACATGGCGCGGTAAAACTCGCCCGTAAGCTCGGCAGCTTTGGGCCCAAACGTCGGCCGGCCCCCCTCCAGGAAGACGACTGTCACAATGCGCCCGGTAGGGGCGTTGCCGTAGGAGACAAACCAGCCGAAGCGCGTGCCGTTATTGGAACAGGTCCCTGTCTTGCCGAAGACCGGAAACTGCACGAAATTGCTCTTCAGCGAGCGGGCGGTGCCCCAGTTCACGGCGCCGCTCATGCCGGGCAGGATTTGTGGGATCACATCCTGAATGTCCAGCAGGCGCTTTACGCGGGGCTGAAAGTCGGCCAGCTGTTCGGGCGTGGTGGGGTGCTGGAGGTAGTAGAGAGTGCCCCCATTCGCGATGGCGGAAACCAGTGCCCCGAGCTGCAGCGGCGTCATCGAGATGCTTTCGCCAAAGGAGCACATACGGCCAACGCCGCCCATGTTGTGCGGCAGTTCGGTGTCGGGGTACGTGCCGAGCTGCTCGCCGGGGATGCCATAGCCCGCCAACTCACCCAGGCCGAACTCGTTCGCGTAGTGCTTCACGCGCTCAAAGCCCATCGCCCGCCCCAGCACCTCGAAGTAGAGGTTGACGCTGCGGGCCAACGCCGTGGTGAGATCGAGCGAGTAGTGGCCGCCCAGGTTGACGGGCGTGTCGGCCTTAACTAGGCCTTCCTTCAGCGCGGCCAGCGCGACGGACACTTTGATGGTGGAGCAAGGCTCCGCCCCGGAGCTCAAGGCGAGCTTCTGGTTCACCATGGCAAGAATGCGGCCGGAGGATGGATCGATCGCCAGCACGGTGCCGTTCATGTTGCCCAGCGCCTGGATGGCGGCGGCGCGAACGACGGGGTCTTCGCCCGCCGTCAGGTCGCCGCTGGTCTGCAGCGCCGGATCCTCAATAAAGCTCGAGGCATAGAAGCGCTCTCCCGTCCGGCGCGAGCCGCGAACCAGCATACGGCGGCCGCCGCGGCCCCGCCGTGTGACCAGGGTCCCCCGCGCCGTGCCCGCGCTTCGCCCGCGACGACTCGCGTGGGCCACACTGGCGTGCGCACTGTGGGGCGCAACACGCCGACGCACGGTCGCCGAAGCGGCTAAATCACAGCTCAACAAGAGAAGAACAACAATGAACCGCAGCTTGGCCACAGGTAGCCCCTAGTGATTACGGCGCAGAAACGCCGGAATATCAAGTTCGTCGGACTCTGCCGGTGGCGGAGGCGTATCGCCGGCATAGCCCGCAAAGGAAGGAACCCGAGCTTCCGGCCAATGTGGCGCGGCAGCCGGTTCAGAGACCTTATCGGCAGATCGCGGTAAATCTTGAGGCCAAATTTTGCCGGGACCGGAGCGAAGCTCCTCGTTGCCTCTTTGAAAGAACTCGTCGTCGAAGACGGAAGCGGGTACGGGCACCAGTTCGGAGCGAGTGTCGGCGGAGGCAGCGGGATGGTAGGCGCCTGGGCCGGTAGATTGCGGCTGCAGAGGAACGGGCGATGCTGGTTCCGGCCCAGCCGCTTCGTTCGGCCTCGCCGAGCTTACGATTCTGCCCTCAAGAGAGAAACTCGGTGCGCGAACAACCGGGATCGGTGCGGGGTCGGCCACAGCGGCGGGCTGTGCCTCGCTCTTCACGCCGGCGACCGTCGGGGAAGGAGCGCTGGCCGGCGGAGGGAGCTCGCTCGCAAACGGCGTACTCGGGACGCGCGGCGAGATCCGCGGGCTATAGGTGGCCGGCGAGGCGGCGCTGGACTCAAAGGTCGCCGCGCCGCCCAGCATGCGCTCACGGCGCTGCGGCTGGGCCTCACGGAAGCCGGTCGCGATCACGGTGATCTTGACGTCGTCGCCCATGGTCTCATCGAGCACGGCGCCAAAGATGATGTTGGCGTCCTCATGCGCGGCGTTCTGGATGATGGTGGACGCCTCGTTGACCTCGGTCAGCTTGAGGCTGCTGGTGCCGGTGATGTTGATCAGGATGCCGCGCGCCCCGTCGATGGCCCCGGACTCCAACAGTGGCGATGCCATGGCGGCCATGGCGGCCTCGCGGGCGCGGTCGGGGCCCGAGCGAATGGCTGTTCCCATCACCGAATAACCCATGCCGGCCATCGTGGTCTTGACGTCGGCGAAGTCGCGATTGATGACTCCGGGAATCGTGATGATGTCCGAGATGCCCTGCACGCCCTGGCGCAGCACGTCGTCGGCGATGCGGAAGCTCTCAAAAAAACCGGCATCTTTGGCCACGGCGAGCAGCTTTTCATTCGGGATGATAATCAGCGTATCGACCGATTCCAGGAGCTCCTGCATGCCGCGCTCGGCCTGCATCATGCGACGCTTGCCCTCGAACCCGAAGGGCCGTGTCACCACGGCAACCGTAAGCGCGCCCATCTCGCTGGCCAGCGACGCAATCACCGGCGCTGCGCCGGTGCCGGTGCCGCCGCCAAGGCCTGCCGTGACGAATACCATGTCCGCGCCCTCAAGCGCTTCGATAATCTTGTCGGAGTCTTCCAGCGCCGCGCGGCGGCCGATGTCGGGATTGGCCCCGGCGCCCAGGCCGGCGGTCAGCTTCACGCCGAGTTGCAGCTTCACGGGCGCGTTTGAGGACTCGAGCGCCTGCGCATCGGTGTTCGCCGCAATGAACTCGACACCCTCCACCTTGGCCGCAATCATGCGGTTCACGGCGTTGTTGCCGCCCCCACCGACGCCGATCACCTTGATCCGGGCCGTGCGTTGAGTTTCATCATGGTAGTGGATACGAAGGGCGTCGTCAGACGGGTACGACATGCGGGAGGCTCCTGAGAGACGGAGGGGATGCTTCGACTCTGATTCTGCATGAAAATGCCGTTGAAGCGTACCGTTCTGGACGGACACGCCCAGTCCGGAACCTAGTTGGATTCGGACGATAGGGTCATTACGCCCCCTGATTGTTCCGGCGCGCCAGGGCTTACGCTGCTAGCGGCGCGGTGTGTGCAGGACCAGGCCGACGCCGATGGACTGCGTGCCATGGGTGCTTGGGCCAAAAAGGGCCCCTGCGCCCAGCTCGATCGCCCGGATATCGAGGACCGACGCAACAGGAATATCGACGCCAAGCAGGCCTTCCACCTTGGTGTAGGTGTTGTAGGCATACACAGGACCGAACTTGGCATAGCCGGCAGCGACCTCGCCGAAGGGACGGAGCCAATGGATGGGAGTGCCCGTGCTCGCGCGTACACCGCCGAGCACCGTGTATTCGCGGATCAGGTCAGAGCTGGCGATATTGGCCCCGGGGTCCTTGTTGGCATTGAGCACACCGCCCCGAACCACGACACCCACCCGCACCGGGCCGTAAGTCCGAAAATCATAGTAGCCGCCGAAGTTGGCGCCGTACGGTTTGTCCGTCGTGGTGCCCGAGGTGCAGCTGCCCACGCCGCTGCCCGTGGTCGTTGCGCAAGCAACGCCGCCGATACGCGCCCCGGTGACCGTACCAAAGACGCCGATCTGTGCAGAGGCAACGGTGGAGGGGAGCGCCGCAACAGCGGCAAAGACAGGCAGCAACTTGCGCAACAACATGAGCTTCATTCTACCTGTGAGACCGTGCCGGGACGCCGGTGTGAGCTCAGAAGCTGTCCTTGAATAAGCCTTGAATCTTCTGCATCAGCCCCTGTTCCTCGCTGGCCTTGCGGATCTGGGTACGGTGCGTGTAAAGCAGCATGCCGATCAGGGTAGAAAACTCCGGCCGTGCAAGCTCCTGGGGCATGCCCGGCAGCGGCACTGGGTAGCCGATACGGGCAGGCACGCGCAGCAGACTTTCTGCGTGATCAAGCAGCCCGGGCAGGAGCGCACCGCCGCCGGTGAAGACGCATCCGGTGCCCATCGCCTCCAGCACACCACCCGCGCGCAGGTTGTCGCGCAGCATGGTCATCAGCTCGCGAGCACGGGGTTCCAGGATCTCCGCCAGAAAACGTTGCCGGACCATGCGGGCGCCCTGACCCCCGGTCGAGAGGTCGCCCCCAATCTCAATCTCATTCAGCTGCGGCACCGCGGTGACGACGCAGTGGCCGTACTGCCGTTTCAGCAGCTCGGCTTCCTCAACCCCAACATGCAGACCGACAGCCAGATCATTGGTGAAGTGATCGCCCCCGATGGGCAGCACGGCCGTATGGGCGACCGCGCTCTCGAAGTAGACGACGATTTCTGTGGAGCTGGCGCCGATGTCGGCCAGGCACACCCCAAGCTCGCGTTCGTCCGGATGCAGCACGGCTTCGGCCGAGGCGATCCCCTCGAAGACCGTATCCACTACCTCCAGCCCGGCTTTATTCGCGCAGGTCACGACACTTTGCGCCGCGGAGCCAGAGCAGGTGGATAGGTGCAGATTTACCTCAAGCCGGTTACCCACCATGCCGACCGGGTCATGGATGCCTGCCTGGTCGTCCAGGATGAATTGCTGCGGCAAGAGGTGCAGCACCTCGCGGTCGGGAGCAAGGCCCACCGACCGCGCGCGGTCGATCGCCGAGCGCACGTCTTCGCGGGTGATCTCCTTCATCCGGCTGCCCATGGAAATGCCGCCCTGCGAGTTCATCCCCTTGATGTGCGGGCCGCCGATGCCCACGACGGCGGTTTCGATCGGTGCCTTGGTGGCGCGTTCGGCCGCCAGCGCCGCGCGGTCGATCACCTCCGCGGCCGGCGCAAGATCGGCGATCATGCCCCGCCGCATGCCCTTGGAGATCTCGATGCCGTGGCCACGATAGCGAACACCCTCGCCGACCTCCGCCACAAGGACCGCGCTCTTGGAACTTCCCGCGTCGAGCACGGTAATGAGGTTGTGCACTTTGCCGTTCATTGCGGGTTATCGCCTTTCCGCTGCTCTGGTCCTGGATCGTTGGCTGGTCTGCTGCGTTCGATGGGCCGCTAGCGCCCGGAACACGCGCTCGTTGGCCAGAGAGTGGCCCGCAGAATGCTTCGCTGCAACGGGCAGTGCCTTGCGTGCTATGGCGGCTGCCTTCGGCGCGGTCTGAGCCTTCGCCCCGCTGTCACCGGCCATTGTGCCCTCCACCAACGGCGGCGCCGCGCCGCCCTGCATCTCTAGCACCACCTGCCGCTCATAGCGCATATCCGCCGAGGCCAGTTTGGGGTACTGCGTGCGCCACTCCGGCAGGTGTTGTTGGAAGGCCTGAAAACGCTTCAGGAACTCCTCGTCCCCAAAGTGCACCAGAATGTCGGACCCGCCCAGCGTCACAAGCGCCTTGACGTCCTCCGGGTTGGTTACGTCGACCTCGCTGAGCGCCTGCGTCTGTTTGCGACCACCGGCGTCCAGATCGGCCATAAACCGGCGGTAGACCTCCATGCGGGCCGCCCGGACCTCGGGCGTATCCTCGGGAGCCAGGCCCGTGAGTACCGGAAAGGAGTAATGCGGATCCCCGGCAGACTCCGGCGGCATGTCCAGCAGGACGCCGCTGGCGTCGACCAGGCCGATGTGGGAGCCCTGCCGGACGAACGCGATCGGAGTGCGCTCCGTGAGGTGGATGCGGAGGTGATTGGGCAGGAGGCGCTCCACGGTGGCGTGGGCCACCCAGGGCAGCCGTTCCAGATCGGCGCGGCGTTCCGACAGGGGTATCCGGAAAACGTTGCGTTGCAGGTCCGAGCCGAACACCCCGAGTACGTCGGCGCGGGAGAGATGCTCGTTGCCTTCCACAGCGATCTCGGTGGACGTGGTGATGGCAAAACGGGGGTCGTGCAGCAGAAACTGGCGTACCTCTGCCACCGTGAGAGCGACCGCCCCCAACAGCACCAGTGTCCCGCTGCCGAGCAGGATCCGGCCGGCGAGACTGCGCGGCATGCCGCCCCGGACGCGCATGCTGTAGGAGCCGCGCTGCGGGACGTAGTCGTCCTCCGCTGCCGGTTCAGCAGCGAAGTGCCCCGGCGGCGAGAGGGGGTGGAGGCCGCCCGCGGGTGCGGGCGCAGGCTCCGGCAAAGCCGGTTCGGGAGAGGCATACGCCGCCACCGGCTCGGCCAAAGCCATTGCCGAGGCCGTCGCTGCTGAGCTCCGTTTGTACACCAACTTCATCACCGCCAGCCCGAGCAGGGTCGCGGAAAATCGCCTGGGTTCACTATAGCCTGCCCTGGGGCGGTTCCCGCCATGCCCGTTTTGTGGTGTACCGGCCTAGGGTCGTGTGCCAACGACGGACAAGCCGAGGTGGTACGCGGCTGCGGCGAGGCGGCGGTCGTAGGTTCCGAACGCTTCTACGCCGTGGTGCTTCGCGGTCGCTAGATGCAGCGCATCCAAATTTCGTAACGAAAGCTGTTTGCCGTAGTGCAACGCGAATTGCTGAGCGAGGCTGTAGAGTTCGGACGGGATCTCTACCTGCCGGCAGACGCCAACGCGCTTGTCCCGCTGGTAGTTCAAACGCTTTCCGCGCGTCGAACGTC
>CAXUIF010000094.1:11498-12653 GCA_964250995.1 uncultured Acidobacteriaceae bacterium | reverse complement strand
GACGTGGGTTAGCATCGAACACTGCGGGGAAGAGCCCCAAAGGACGAGACAGACCCCATGAAGATTCACATTCCCACCCCGCTGCGCGCGTACACGGATCGCCACGAGACCGTCGATGTTCCCGGCACCACTGTGTCGGCCGGCCTGCAGGGCCTGGTTGAAACCTACCCCGCCCTGCAGAATCACCTGTTCACCCCGGAAGGCAAGCTGCGTTCGTTCGTCAACGTTTATGTTCGCGACGAAGACGTCCGCTATCTCCCGGAGAAGGAGAACACCGCCGTCGCCGACGCCGACGAGGTCTCGATCATTCCTTCCATTGCCGGTGGTTGTTGCTGCTAGCTGGCACCTTTTATTTGCTGAAAATGTAGAGTTGCACCCCGTGCCTGGGCAGGGTGATCAACTGCGGTCCAGCCCAGCGACCGAGGTCTTTGCCGGCCCATACGTCGCGCACCGTGGCCCCCTGCGCAAAGCCCACCTCGGCGGGGTTGACTTCCGCGTCGCGGACGCCCCAGGCGGTGCTAAGGACCCCCACGGCGACCCGACCGTCACTGAGCGGCTTGCGCCAAAGGCTGAGGTCACCGTGCTGCCAGACGCGCGCGCCCTGCTGGCCGAGCGGGTCCTGATCGATGGCGATCGCATCGCGGTTGGTTAGGATGCCTTTGTCGGCATCGCTCATGCGACTTAGGTCATTGCCGGCGAGCAGCGGCGCCGCCAGCAGCGCCCATAAGCTCATGTGCGTCTTGTACTCGTCGAAGCTCATGCCCCCGTTTCCGACTTCCAACATGTCGGGGTCGTTCCAGTGTCCGGGACCCGCGAACTTTTCCAACCCCACCTGGCCGTAGGCGATCACGATCATGCGCCAGTAGGTGTCGTTGATATCGTCGGTTGTACGCCACATCTGCGCGTCCACGCCGGGGCCGAACTTCCACGGTTCGTCTACGCCATACTGGCAAAGGCTGTAGAGAATGGGCCGTCCTGTCGCCTTCAGGGCGTCGCCCATCTTGCGGTAGGCGGCAATCATCAGCTTGAAGCCGGCCTCGGGGTCATCCGGATGCTCACGTCGCGCTTGCGCCATGTTGTCGCGAAACGAGCACAGATCGTACTTCAGGAAATCAACGCCCCACTGCGCGTACATCGTCGCGTCCTGCGCCTCGT
>CAXUIF010000094.1:3248-11488 GCA_964250995.1 uncultured Acidobacteriaceae bacterium | reverse complement strand
CCGGCATATTTGCCGCATGTCTTGGCTCCAGGCGAGGAATAGATGCCGAACTTCAGACCCTTGGTGTGAACATAGTCGGCGAGCGCTTTCATGTCCGGAAACCGCGCATTGGTGTGCAGTACACCCTGCGCATCCCGTTCGCCCTCCCAGGTATCGTCCAGGTTCACGTAGGTGTAGCCCGCATCGCGCATGCCCGTGCTGACGAGCATGTCGGCGGCCGAGCGCACGTCCGCATCGGTTACCTTGCCGGCAAAGTGGTTCCAGCTGTTCCAGCCCATGGGCGGCCGCGGCGCGGGATCGCTCTGAGCCAGGGCAGGCAGGCCGAGCAACAGGCTGAGGAGAGCGGTACAGGATGTCTTCAAGGCAGGGCTCCAATACTCCCAAGCAATCTAGCAGTCCGTGGCCGCCGCCCGCGAACTTTTCTGTGACTTCCCCGGGACAAGGTCGCGGTCACCGGACGGGCGGGCGGAAACTTTGGCCTGCCTTCCGGCATCTGGACATCTATGCCAACCCTCGAACAGCCGGTGACCGCGGCCAAAGCGCTCCCAAAGCTCAGCAACGAAGAGATCGCGCGCTACTCGCGTCACCTGATCCTGCCCGAGGTGGGCATGGAGGGCCAGCAGAAGCTGAAGGCTGCCAAGGTGCTCTGCGTGGGGACGGGCGGCCTGGGCGCGCCGCTGGCGTTGTACCTCGCCGCCGCCGGCGTGGGCACGATCGGTCTGGTGGATTTCGACGTGGTGGATGAGAGCAATCTGCAGCGGCAGATCATTCACTCGCAGGCCACCGTGGGCATGCTGAAGGTGGACTCCGCCGAGGTGATGTTGAAGGGCCTGAATAAGAATGTCAACGTGGTCAAGCACAACGAGATGCTGACCAGCGCCAACGCGCTCCAAATCTTCAAGGACTACGATGTCATCGCGGACGGCACGGACAACTTCCAAACGCGCTACCTGGTGAACGATGCCTGCGTGTTGACCGGTAAACCGAACGCCTACGGCTCGATCTTTCGCTTTGAGGGCCAGGCTTCCGTCTTTGCTACCGAAGAGGGCCCGTGCTACCGGTGCTTATACCCGGAGCCACCACCGCCAGGACTGGTGCCCTCGTGCGCGGAAGGTGGCGTGCTGGGCATTCTGCCGGGGCTGGTCGGCGTGATCCAGGCAACCGAGGTCATCAAGCTCATCCTGGGTATTGGTGAGCCGTTGATCGGACGCCTGCTGCTGGTCGACGCGCTCGGCATGAGCTTTCGTACCCTCAAGTTGCGCAAGAACCCGGAGTGCCCCGCCTGCGGCACGCACCAGATCAAGGAGCTGATCGACTACGACCAGTTCTGTGGCATCGCGCCGCCTACCTCCACGGGGCCGCTCGAGGTGAGTTCCCATGGCAGCATCGATACGAGCGCCAAAGTGATCGATGGGGTCCCGCAGATCTCCGTAGAACAGCTGAAGCAGCGGCTTGATGGAGGCGAAAAGCCGTTCATCCTGGATGTGCGCGAGCCGCACGAGTATGCGATCGTGAACCTTGGCGCACCGCTGATCCCGGTCGGTCAACTGGGACAGCGCTTGGCCGAGATCCCGGTCGGCAAGGACGAGGAGATCGTCGTCCATTGCAAAACCGGCGGTCGCAGCCAAAGGGCTGCGCAGGAGCTGAAGGCGGCAGGGTTCACGAACGTCGAGAATCTCGCGGGCGGCATCACCGCCTGGGCGGAGAGGATCGATCCTTCCCTGCCGAAGTACTGAGCGCCAGGGGCCCGGCCGTACTCAATCCAATGCCGAATCATCCACGACCAGGATCTGCAGCAGCAACGGCGGCTCGACCATAAAGCTCATCTTCGCCATGGCAGTGACCGCTCGCTCCAGCGTCGAGCGCAGGCACGGTTCGGTAGTGATTACAAACGGCAAGCGATCGCTTCCGTGTCCGCGGTGCTGCAACACTGCGTCGATGTTGACGTGCTCGGCGGCGAGCGCGCCGGCGATGGCGGCCACGATGCCGGGTTCATCGCGGACAATAAAGCGTAGGTAGAAGGGCGCAAGGACGTCGCCGCTCACCGGCAAAGGCACCGCAACCGGGCGCAGCTGGAAGCTGCCCTCTGCAGCCGCCAGCACATCGCTGAGCACGGCCACTGCGGTGGCATGGCCACCGGCGCCATGGCCGCTGAAGACGACATCGCCGCCAAAACGTCCACTGGTAACGACGGTGTTTTGCGTGCCATGCGAAAGCGCCAGCGGTGAGCTACGCGGCACCAGCATCGGCCCCACTCGCGCACGCACACCGTCGCTGGTACGTTCAGCGCGGGAGATCTGCCGCACGGTGGCATCGAGCTCCCGGGCGTAGGCGAAGTCGATGGCACTTACCCGGCTGATGGTCTGCGTGGGCAGGCTTTCGGGCTTGAGCTGCGCGCCCATCGCAAGCCGCGCAAGAATGCAAAGTTTGGCGCGCGCGTCGTAGCCGTCGACGTCGGCGCTGGGATCGGCTTCGGCGTAGCCCAGGCGCTGTGCCTCGCGAAGGATGTCGGCGTACTCGGCGCCGTTCTCCATCGCGCTGAGCATGAAGTTGCACGTGCCATTCAGGATGCCGCTGACGCGCCGGATCTGGTCGCCCCCGAGACCCTGCACCAGCCCGGGAATGACTGGTACACCCCCGGCAACGGCCGCACCGTAGAGCAGTTGACGGCCGTGCTGCAGGGCAAACGGCAAAAGCTCACCGCTCCGGATGGCAATCAGCTGTTTGTTCGCCGTGACCACGTGTTTGCCGCGCGCCAGAGCGGTACGCACCCAGTCTTCGATCGGGTACACGCCGCCGATCAGCTCGACCACGATGTCCACGTCAGGCGACTGGAGCACCTCTTCCACCAGCCCTGTCCATCGTGCCTCCGGCGGAACAAACTCGGAACCGGCAGCCCCCCGTTTGCGCTCGATGCCTCGATTGAAGACGTGGGTGAGACGAAGATGCGAGTGCCCTGCCGCATGGAGCACCTCGGCAAAGCCGCGGCCCACCGTGCCAAAGCCCAGCAGGGCGATGTTGACCGGGCTCTTGGAGGGGTTTGCACCGGCGTTGGCGAGCAGAGAAAGGGGCATCAGTACGCCACCCGGAAGGGGCTTGTCTTCCAGACCTCGAAGCTGCTGCGAGCCTGCTCCGCCAGGAGCCGCTGGATGGGAATACGGCGCTGGGACAAGGGCTTGCAGACCTCCTGGTAGAGAAAGGAATCGTCAAAGCCGGCGCGAGCCGCGTCACTCGCATCGTTGCCGTAGAAGATTGCCGAACAGCGCGACCAGTACAGCGCCGCAAGGCACATCGGGCAGGGCTCGCAGCTGGTGTACACCTCGCAGCCGGTCAGGTGAGACGTACCCAGTGCCTGGCAGGCATTTCGGACAGCGACCACTTCGGCGTGTGCCGTTGGATCGTTGGTCGCGGTTACCTGATTGGTTCCTGTCGCCACCACTGCCCCTTCCTTCACCACCACCGCGCCGAACGGGCCGCCACGGCCAAAGGTCACGTTTTCCGTCGCCAGATGGATAGCCATCTGCATGAACTCGGGGCGTCCGGGCATAGTCAGCCTCATGGTACATGCTGTGCGGCCGTAGAGCCTCGCAGCAGGGCCTGACTCCACCGGTCCTGTGGGTAACGCGCAGCTCCGGCGGACAACGCACGCGGGTAGACTAGGAACCAGCCAAGGCACCCCCCTTTGCGTGTGCGGCGGCAGCAAGGCTTTGGGAGCGCGATCGTCAATGATTCAGTCTCTTTACCCCGCGACCGGCGATGTGCTGCGCCGCTTCACTCCGTTGACCGCCGAGGCCGTGGAAGGCAAGCTGCAGCTGGCTGCCAGCGCCGCGCGGACCTATGCCGCCGAGACACTTGAGCATCGCCGCTTCTGGATGCGGCGCCTGGCGTTGCTGCTGGAGGGCGACCGCGAAGAGCTGGCCATGCTGCTTGTCACGGAGGTCGGCAAGCCGATCACCGCCGCGCGCATGGAGGTCGACAAGTGCGCCGCGGTGTGCCGCTACTACGCCGAGCATGCGGCGCGCATCCTGGAACCCGAACCCATCGGCACCGAGCACGCGCAAAGCTATGTGCGCTGGGATCCGCTTGGCGTGGTGCTGGCCATCATGCCGTGGAACTTCCCGCTGTGGCAGGTGTTTCGCTTTCTGGCGCCGGCGCTGATGGCCGGCAATATCGGCCTGCTGAAGCATGCACCCAGCGTGCCGCAGTGCGCGCTGGCCATTGAGGCGCTGGTGCGCCGCGCCGGCTTCCCCCGCGGCAGCTTTCAGGCGCTGCTGATGGAAGCGGAGAACATTGAACGCGTGCTGGGTGACGAGCGTGTGGCCGCCGTCACCGTTACAGGCTCGGAGGCTGCGGGCCGTGCTGTAGCGGCCCAGGCCGGGTACCTGCTGAAGAAAAGCGTCCTGGAGCTGGGCGGCTCCGATCCCTTCGTGGTGCTGCCCTCTGCCGACCTTGCTGCTGCCATTGCGAACGGCATCAAGTCGCGGTGCGTGAACAACGGCCAAAGCTGCGTGGCCGCGAAACGCTTTATCGTGCATGAGGACGTTTATGACGACTTTGAAAGCGGCTTTGTGGCAGGCATGAAGGCGTTGAAGGTCGGCGACCCGATGCGCGACGACACCGAGATCGGCCCGTTGGCCAGTGCAGAGGCACGCGAGAAGCTGCTTGCTCAGGCAGAGCAGGCCATCGCTGCCGGGGGGCGTCTGCTTACCGGAGGCAAACGCCGCGAGGGCGCCGGCTTCTTCATGGACCCGACCGTCATCGCCGGCGTGCCGCGCGCCTCGGCCCTGGGCGCGGAACAGACGTTCGGGCCCGTGGCGTTGGGGTTTGGGGTGGGGTCGGTCGATGAGGCGATCGAGGTGGCCAACGATACCCCCTTCGGGCTGGGTGCGAGCTGCTGGACCGCGCAGGCCGCGGAGCAGGAACGGTTGGCGCGCGACATTCAGGCAGGCGCGGTCTTCTTCAACGCCCCCGTCGCCAGCGACCCCAGGCTGCCCTTTGGCGGCATCAAGCGCTCCGGCTATGGACGCGAACTTTCTGCCGCGGGTATGCGCGAGTTCCTGAATGCCAAGACGGTGGTCGTCGCCGAAGCGCAGGACGCCCCGCAACAGACCGTACTCGCCCTGGCACCGGAACTCGCTAGTAGCGCGCCAGAGCCCGAAGGCGAACTCATCTCGGCGATCGCCACGGCGACGGTGGCCCCCGTGCGCAGCAGCGGCTCCATGCTCGGGTTATCGCGCCGTTGAGGGAAATGAGAAAGTCAGTTCCTGTCGTCTCGTCGCTGACGATTCGTAGCAGCTACCTGATCGGCTAGAAGTTGAACGAAGCTTGTAACGAAAGCCGGCGCACCGCGCTCTGCTGCGTGAACGGCCCGCCAGCCAGGTTGATGCTTTGGCCAAACTGCGGTGAGCTGAGGTTTCCGATAGGGTTCGCGAGATCCGTGTTGTTGAACAGATTTTGCACCTGCAGGCCGAGGGCCAGGCTGTAGCGCCTGCCGGTGCTGCCGCCCCCGCCGAACATGCCACCCGGGCCGCCGGGACCCCCATGACCTCCGGGGCCGCCACCGGGGGGACCGCCACGACCACCACCGCCGGGTCCGCCGCCGTTCTTTGCCGTTTTCTCGCCAAAGCCGATGGATTTGGTGAGCCGGAAGTTGAAGGTGAACAGATTGGGCCCGGTGCAGGGATTGATAGGTGCGTTACCTGTTGTGCCCGGTGTGGGTTGGGTAAACGCCAGGCCGCAGCCCGGAATACCGAAGACCGTGGTGCCGTTGGCCTGGCTGGCGGGCACCGCATCGGGCCGCTCGTTGAAGTAGCTATCTTGCAGCGGGTCGCTGCCCAGGGTGACGTTGTACGGGGAGCCACTTTGCGCGATGGTGAAGGGACTGAACTGAATCAAGTAGGGCAGCGTAACCGAGCCGCCCAGAAAGAGCCGCTGCCTCGTCTCGAAGTTCGTGCGGCCATAGTCGGCCCTGATGTTGTACGGCACAGAGATCGCCGAACCCGCACCGGAGCTGTCGCCCTTGGCGAAGTTCAGCCCGTAGAAGCCGAACAGCGACACCCGCTTGGCCTGAACGCGGCCGTTGAAGAACAGCTGGTCCTGCTTGAAGTAGCCTTCGGAGAAGTACTCGTTGGTGACGTGGTTAGACGAGCAGATGTCGCCCTGCGTGAAGCCCGGCGGGCAGGTGATGTTCTGGAGCGCAAGCTGGTGCACTCCCTGCGAGTGGATGTAGTTCACCGACAGCGTGCCACGGCGGCCGAGCTGCTGATCGAAGCCACCGGCAGCGGTCACCAGGTACGGTGTGCGCAGCGTCGGGGCGAAGTCGCCGTTGGACTGCACGTAGGTGGAACTGCCGCCCACGGTGGCTTGCGCTTTGCACACGGCGATGTGGTTGGGATCGCAGCCTGCGGCGGGATTCTGCAGCGAAAGCAGCGTCTCCGAGGTGCCGTTGTAGCGCGCGAGATTTAGAAGGTAGTTGCCACCGAAGCGATCGTAAAACAGCCCGAAGCCGCCGCGCACCACGGTCTTCGGCGTGCCTTTGCTGCTGCCTAAACCATAGGCAAAGCTCAGACGCGGGGCGAAATCGTGATGGTCCCCCGGCAGATGATTCTGCGTCTCGTAGCGCAGGCCGTAGGTGAGCGTGAGGTTCGGCCGGGCCTTCCAGTCGTCCTCCGCATACAGCCCCAGGTCGAAGTAGTTGTAGCCGATGTTGGTGTTGTTCAGCTGGCTCAGGGTGAACTGCGTGGGGACGCCGGTGGCGTAGCTGCTGTCCCTGGTGTCCTTGGTGGGATCGTAGGTCAGCGTCGCATAGGTGAAGCTGCCGTTGGTGTTGCCGGCCGCATACTGCGCCTCGCGGTTGGTGCGCAAGCGTCCACCGGCGCGAATGAAGTTCTTCTTCAAGGCAATGGAGGTGTAGTTTTGCACCTCGAAGTGGTCCTGGTGGTCCGACGTGTTCTGGATCGCTGCCCCACCGGTGACAAAGGCCCCCTGCACCAGGATCACCGGCGCATTGCTAAGCGCCGCGTTGGCGGTGCGATCGCGCTCCCATTCAAAGCGGGTTTCGTTGATCAGCTTGGAGCTCCAGGTCTGCGTATCGCTCAGCTGCAGCTCCTCATTGCGGACGTTGATGTTATACGCCGCGTCCGGCAACGTGAAGTTGCCGATACCGGAGTTGAGGATGTCGTTCTGCACGTACTGAAAGCGCACGGTCAGGACGTTCTTGGCGCCGAGTGCGAAGTCGAAACGGGGGCTGATGTCTGTGCGCACCTGGGGGAAGTGCGTGAAGATCTGGGATTGCGTGGCGACGCAGTTGGTGCTTCCCTGCGGGCACAGGCTTGTGGACCCAGCCGACGGCGCCAGGATCGTCGCGTTGGTGAACTGGTTGTCCTCGATGTCGCGATGCGATCCGCCGACGGAGAAGGAGGTGTTCTTGCCGATCGGTCCGGTCACGTTTCCGAACATGAAGATCGTGTGGTACGGCGGCTCGTACGCCGCGCTGAGCGGGTTGGGCGTGTTGAACTGCGACGGGTTGCCGTTGATTTGGAAGTTGCCGTGATAGGTGTCGGTGCCGGGCTTGGTGAAGACCTCGACGCGACCGTAGCCGAGGCGATCGTACTGCGCGGTGAACGGGTTCTGATTGACGCGAATCTCGCGGATCGACGACTTGGGCGGCAGCTGGCCGCCTGTGAAGCCGTCCACATAGATTTGCCCGCCATTCGGTCCGGCTGCCGGACCGGAAAGCGCGGAGATCTCGTTGGAAAGCTCGTCCGGGTCGTCGGAAAGCGCCTCCAGGTCCCTGCCCTGAATGACCGTGGAGCTCGCATTCGCGTCCGGATCGACGGACAGCGTGACGGCGTTCGCATCGACGTTGATCACCACCTCCTGCTGACCGATCTGCAGCTTGGCATCCACCGTAAGGCTGGCAACCGGCGCTATCTTCAGGTTCTGCACAGAGTAGGAGCTGAAGCCCGGCATGGAGACGAGCAGGCTGTAGGTGCCCGCGGCCAAAGGCAGGCTATAGCTGCCGTCCGCGCCGGAGATGACCTTGCGCGGTGTGCCCCTGGCCGACGTGAAGAGCACCGTCGCGCCCGGGATGGCTGCGCCATCCGGATCGGCGATGGTGCCGTGCACGCGCGTTGCGCCGATCGTTGTTTGGGCTGTCTGCGTTGTCTGTGCTGTACGGGCTCCGCCAGAGCCGGGGGCACCGGCGCGTGTCGGGGCGCCAAGGGTGGCTGGGGTGGGCG
>CAXUIF010000094.1:0-3238 GCA_964250995.1 uncultured Acidobacteriaceae bacterium | reverse complement strand
CGGCTGCCCACGCACCCGTGCTCAAAAGCATGCACACGGCGGCGGCAGAGAAACCTCTAGGAAGCTGCATCCGTCTCCTCGAAAAGACCTACAGGTTGTAATGAAAGCGTTCTCTCCGTTCGACGCAACAGCCCGGCGAAAAGTCTAAAAGCGTCTTTAAACGGACCGGACCGACAGGATCGCAGACGACCTGCTCTGCAAGCGGTCTGCTGCGGAGAGACGGCGGTGCGCACGGCCCAGAACGCACCTTACAAGCTGAGTTACGGAGCTGAACTTCAGCGGGCGCGTCCGGCCTCGTGTCAAAAGATCGAAATTCCTATCGTCCCCCGGGACCGCCCGCTCCACCCTCGGCGCCTTCCCCACCGCCGCCCAGGCTCCAGGGAGACAACGTGGTTTGCCCGCCCGGCGAAGCCGCCAGGATCTGCTCCACGCCACTCACCAGCGTGATGGCGGTGGGTCGACCCGTGTTGGGGTCGTTCGAGGCGACGAGCAGCACCGCATCGCCTTGCTTCAGGTCAGCCGGGGTCTGGGTGGGCAGGCGGCTGATGATCCGCGACAGGTCTACCCGCCCGGCTCCGCTGGAACGAGCTTCGCCGCTGCCCGGCAGCGTGGCCGAAGCCGCCGACGAGGGCCGAGCCGCCTCCCCGCCAGCCGGCCTGGAGGCCGCGCCCGCGCCCGCGCTGGGCGTTCCACCGTTTGTGCGCGCCGCGAGTCCCTGCAGAAAGCCGGCCGGGAGCTTGCGCAGGTTGGTTTCCCCCGTGAGCGCGATGGTGACGGTGCGCTTGGTGGCGAGGTCCTTCAGCGTCAGCGTCTTTGCTGCCGCATCCACCGCCGTTACAGTACCCGAAAAGTTGCTGAACGACCCGGCGACGATCTCATCGGCCGCTACCGAGGTGCCATCCGCCGACCGCTGCCCACGTGCCTGCACCTGGTCGCCGGGCTGGATCGCGCTGACCGTACTCTTCACCGCGTCCTCAAAGCGGACAGAGCCGCCTGCATACCGGCGGACGACCGTGTTGGGCGACGTTGTGATGGTGACCGAGCGCGTGCCGCTCGCTGTGGTCAGGGTGCCCGTGGCGGAATCCACCGTTCGCACAAGGCCGCCCACACTGTGCGCCCAGGCGGCCTGCTCCCCGGCGTGCAGCGCGGCGATCGCTCCGGACTTGAGCAGCAGCACGCGCGTCGCCGTGAGGGTCTGTCCCGCGTCACCGGGGCTTCCGTTCACAATGAGCTTGTCCCCCGCGGCGATGTCGGCCATGGTGGCCGGCTGTGCATTCTTGACGTCCCGCGTGGCGGGATCCACGAGCAAAATGCGTGCTGACGCGGGCACATTGACGGCGAAGTCCTGCCCGGCGGCTGTGGTCAACACCAGATCGCGCGGCGTCACGGCCTTTACCGTTCCGCTCTGCCGCAGGGCCGTCGTGGGCGCCGCGGTGGGAGATGGTGCTGTTTGGGCCGTCAGCGACGGAGATGCAGCCCCAGAAAAGAACGGCAGGGTGAACCCCAGCACGGCCGACCGCAGGACGCTTCCAGATCTTCCGTTGTGCATGACGCCTCCCTTTGGGTCAGAGCAGGCGACCGGCTCCCACTCCTGACCGCTTGGATGGCAAGTTCCCGCATCACGGTAGCGTCGACTCTTCCGCCAATGGCAGCACCAGATGTGACGGGTACCGGGGCGAATCGTAGATCGTGATCGTCTGCGCGCGGTAGGCCGAAGCGGGCGCGGTCATGATGTTGGGCACAAAGGTCTGCGGGTTGCGGTCGTACAGCGGAAACCAGCTCGACTGCACCTCGACCAGCATCCGATGGCCCTTCAGGAACGTGTGGTCCACGCCATGGAGGCTCCAGGTGTACTCATTCACCTCGCCGGCCTTCACCGGCTCGGGCGCCGTGAAGCTGTGGCGGTAGCGGCCGCGCAGGATCTCCTCGGCCACCATCAGTTCGTAGCCGGTAGCCGGGTCCACGTCGATCAGCTTGGCCACCCAGTCGCCGTCGGTGCCCGTTGTCGCGGCGAAAAGATCGGCCGTCACGTCCCCTGTCACGGTCACGTCCGCGGCGAGACGGGGTGTCTCGAAGTTGGCGAGATCCTTACGCCCCGAGACAAAACGTTGGTCCTCTACGAGCCAGGTGCGCCACTCCGACGCCTTGCCGTAGGTCGACTGAATGGGCCTGTGCCGGTAGGGGATGGGGTTGGCTGGATCGGCGACATAGGTCGCCGACGGGGCGTCGCCGTCGCCCGCGGGCACGGCGCGGCCCCCCGCGCCCGGTGGCCCGAGCTAGGCGTTTAACGCGTGGGTCCCCGCCCCCCGCGGCCCCCCGGGGTAGCGATGCCAGCGGTTCTCGCCCGTGCGGAAGCTGGCCGTATCCTGGAGGTCGAATCCCGGTCTCCCCTTCAGGTAGAGCTCGAAGAACGGTGCCTCGAACGTGGCGCGGTAAAACGCGCCCGTCTCCTGGCCGCCAAAGCTCAGCTTGCCGTGCTTACTCTCCAGGGCATCGCCCGAACCGCGGGCCCAGCCCCCATGGTTCCAAGGACCGAGCACGAGAAAGACTTTGCCCTGCGGGTCACTCGGGTCTTCGTGCGCACGGAGCGCGGCGTACTCGGCCTGCGGCCCCCACATGTCTTCCTGGTCCCAGTAGCCGCCCACTTCGAGCGTGGGGACCTCCGGCTTGCCCAGACGGCGCTGCACCGCCATCTCTTGCCAGAACCTGGTATAGGTCGGCTCATTCAGGAAGCGCTGCGCGGTCGGCAGACGCGTGGCCCCGACCGAGGCGGCGGCTTCGGCGAAGTTTCCCTCCCGGAGAAAAAAGCTGTATTGGTCCTCGCCCGCGTCCGGGTTGATGTCGTTCTTCTGGGCCTCCAGCTCCTGCACATAGTCAAAGCCGTACGTCTCGCGAAAGGCGCCGTTGTGGAAGAAGTCGTCACCCAGCCAGACGTCCGTCATGGGGGCCTGCGGGCTGATGGCCTTTACCGCCGGATGCGCGTGGATGCCGGCCATGATCGCCAAAAAGCCTGGGTAGCTGATGCCCAGCACGCCGACCTTGCCCGCGTTGTTGCGCTCGTTCTTGAGCAGCCAGTCAACGGTGTCGCGCGTATCGGTAGTCTCGTCCACACCGCTGGCCCCTGCGGCTGAATCCGCGAGCGGCCGGTTCATCACAAACTGGCCTCCGGAGCCGTAGCGTCCTCGAATGTCCTGGCAAACGAAGATATAGCCGCTCGCGGCCAGTTCGGGCTTGCCGG
>CAXUIF010000093.1:0-12653 GCA_964250995.1 uncultured Acidobacteriaceae bacterium | reverse complement strand
GACCAAGGCTCGACCGGCCCGGGCGCTTGCCGGTGTTGCTACCCGCCCCAACTTCCTTTTCATCATCGCGGATGACTGGATGTATCGCACCGTCGGGGGCATCAACAACCCTGAGGTGTCCACGCCCAATATCGACCGGTTGGCTCGCTCCGGTTGTCACTTCACGCACTGCTTTCACCAGGGCTCCTGGACCGGGGCTGTCTGTGTGGCTAGCCGGACCATGCTCAACAGTGGGCTGACGACCTTTCACGCGAATCGCGCCGACGCGGGCAACACGGCCAGCAACACTCCCGCCTGGGGGCAAACCCTGCGGGAGGCGGGCTATGACACCTTCACTACCGGCAAATGGCACCTTGATGCGGTCACGTTGCAGCGCTCGTTTGCGGAGCAGGGCCCGGTAGGGCCCGGCTTTCTTCCGTCTACGCCAGAAGAGTACAACCGCCCCGCCCCGGGCAATACCTGGAGTCCAACGGACCGTTCGCTGCGCGGGCAATGGCTCGAGAAAGGCTTGTGGCTGAATCGGCGAGACACAACGATTCAGCATTCAAGCGAACTCTACGCCGATGCCGCGATCGATCACCTCACCCACAAAGTCCGGGGGCGGGAGAGCCCGTTTTTCATGTACGTGGCGTTCAACGCACCGCATGATCCGCGGCAGGCGCCGCAGAAGTACCTGGACCTATACCCGGCCGATCGGATTGCGATCCCACCGAACTACCTGCCGCAACACCCTTTCGATCAGGGGGATGCGCGAACCCGGGACGAGCTGCTCGCGCCTTTCCCACGAACCGAGCACGCGGTGCAAGTTCACCGCCGCGAGTACTACGCCAGCATCTCCTACATGGATGCGCAGATCGGGCGGATCCTGGACGCGTTGGCGGCCTCCGGCAAGGCGGACAACACGTACGTAATTCTGACCGCAGACCACGGGCTGGCGGTGGGCGAGCACGGCTTGATGGGCAAACAGAATCAGTACGAGTGCTCCATGCGTATGCCCTTGGTTCTTGCCGGGCCGGGCATTCGATCCGGCAGCCACGTGGACCACATGGTCTACCAGCACTCAATGTTCGCGACAACCTGCGACTTGGCCGGAGTGCCAGTGCCGCCACATGTGGAGTTCCCTTCTCTGGCTCCGATGTTGCGGACGGATCACCCGCAGCCGCTCTATGACGCCATGTTCGGTTGGCTCAGTGGCCTGCAGCGGTCCCTTCGAACACGGCAGCACAAGCTGATCTACTACCCGCCGATCCAACGCTTCCAGGTCTTCGATCTAGAAAGGGACCCGTGGGAGAGGCACGATCTGGTCGACGACCCGGCCTATGCGCAGGTCAAAGCCGATCTGATCGTCCAGCTGAAGCAAATGCAACGTGAACTTGGTGATCCCTTGGCAGGCGACCACCCCAGAAAGACTACGTCCTGAGCGGGCTCACCCTTCCGAGCGCGACCAGCTGCGTTTTCTGCGTCTCCCGCGCGACGCACCGGAGAACACAAACACTCAACCTTGAACACTCTTGGAGGCGGCACGGAGCCGCGACACAGATGACAACCCATCGCCTTTCTGCGGGTCTGCCCACCTTGCTCACCCTTCTGCTGTGCGTGCCGGCTACCCTGAGGGCGCAAACGGCGACTGGGGAGATGAGCATCACGATCACGGACCCTTCCGGGGCCATCATCAAAGACGCGGAGGTGACCATCACCGGCACGGACACCGGGGCCACTGTTCGCGTGCTGAAAAGCAATGACCGTGGGATCGCCGAGGTGCCCCTGCTGCAGCCGGGACGCTACAACACCCATATCGTGGCGCCGGGGTTCAAGACGCTCGACCGGAACGGGGTGACTGTGTCTGTTGGCGATGAGATCTCTCTTGATGTTTCACTCACACTCGGTGAGTCGGCGGACACAGTGACGGTCAGCGGCGAGGCTCCGCTGATTGAGGACAAGTCCGAAACGATTGCACAGGTGATCAGCAACAAGGAGGTCACCGACCTTCCGCTGAATGGACGCAACTACCTGGAGGCAGCCAATTTTGTGCCGGGCGTTATCCCGACCTCCTCTGGACGAGATAACTCGTTTTCCGCATACGGAAACACGGGACTGCAGAATGCCTTTTTGCTGGATGGCTCCCGCAATGTGAACTACCTTCGCGGTCTGGACAACCAGCAACGCGACATGATTCGGCCGCCACTCGATGCCTTGCGCGAGTTCACGGTGCAGACCAGCAACTTCTCCGCGGAATACGGAGCGGCGGCTGGGGGCGTGGTGAACGCCATCACGATGAGCGGAACGAATCGGGTGCATGGCTCCGCGTACGACTTTTTCCGCAACGATCGTCTGGATGCACAAAACTACTTTGCCCCTACCAGGCCCTTGCTGGTGCGCAATCAATACGGCGGTTCGTTGGGGGGTGCTATCAAGCGCGACAAAGCGTGGATTCTGTCTTTGTCCGGTATGCCCACCAGATCAACGGAACCTTTTGTCTTCAAGGGAACCTACCGGAAGGCGTGCACTCGCGCGAGGTGGTACGGGGTATCGAATGGTGGAGGCGGGTCGACGGCGCGTGCTGGGACCATCCTGAGGGCCCTGAAACCGACCTCAAGATACGCCTCGACCATCCTGTCGTACATGTGTCCTGGAACGATGCCGCGGCGTACGCCGCCTGGGCCGGTAAGCGTCTTCCAACAGAAGCAGAGTGGGAGTACGCGGCGCGGGGCGGCCTGGCGCAGAAGCTGTACCCCTGGGGAGATGATCTGACCCCCGCCGGCCAACATCGTTGCAATATCTGGCAGGGTATTTTCCCGCATCGAGATACCGCGGAGGACGGCTTTGCCGGCACGTGCCCTGTGGATGCCTTTCCGGCGAACGACTTTGGCCTCTTTTCGATAACGGGCAACACTTGGGAGTGGTGCGCGGATTGGTTCGACGCCGAGCACCATATCCATGCCACGCGGGTGAACCCGGTCGGCCGCCGTCTGGAACAGCCCGCGTGCTGAAAGGCGGCTCTTACCTGTGCCACCACTCCTACTGCAACCGGTATCGCGTGGCGGCCCGCAGCTCCAACACACCCGACAGCGGAACGACCAACATGAGCTTTCGCTGCGTTCGGGATGTGGTGTCCCCCGAGCTGCCGCACGAAGCGCTCGCTTGCTAAAAGCTGAAGCGCGCGGAAGCTTGGAGGGTGCGGCCACCGCCCACACCATTCACGCTGCCCTGCCCGCTGCCCAGGGTGCTGGTGATGCGCCCGAAGGTGGTGGAACCGAGTGTACCGGTGTTCGGATTCGCGAACTGCGGCGTGTTGCTGAGTTGGAAAACATCGATACGCGTTTCCAGTGCCGCCTCGCGGAACAAAGCGAAGCTCTTGAACAGCGAAAGATTGTCTTGCACGTACCCCGGGCCGTAGAACTGGTTCCTCCCGGTGTTCCCCGTGGTCACGCCCACAGGTTGTGCGAAGGCAGAGGGGTCGAACCAATTGCTGTTTGGCCCAACGCCGTGCAGCACACGGAAGGGGCCGATCAGGTTGGCCGTCTGCGCGGTGCCGGGTGTGTTTAGCGTACCGCCGGCCGCGTTCACGGTAAACGGCGTGCCGGACACGGCAGAGACAATCGCCGAAGCCTTCCATCCTCCAAGCGTCGCGGCGGCAATACCCGTCGGCAGGAGATGGTGTCCGCGCCCGATGGGCAGCTCATAGGTGACGCTCTGCTCATAGTTCAAACGCCGATCGAAGTCGGCCGGGGCATAGTTGCGCCGGGGTTGGGCAAAGAACACCAGACCGCCATCATCGCCGCTCGCGTAGTTGAGCGCTTTACTGAAAGTAAAGGCTGTCGTAAAGGAAAGTCCCTTGGACGGACGCCGGGTCAGCTGCACCTGCAGGGATTGATAGTTCGATGAAAAGCCCAGGAAGCTTTGCGTGACCGCAGCCGTTTTGCCGAAAGCCTTGTTCAGGGGCTCACCTGCGACACCGGCTCCGATGGTTGTGGGTAGATTGATATTCTGATTGACCGGCATATGAACGCCGTGGTTCGCCACATAGGCGATCTGGAAGGACAACTGTGCCGGAAGAGCCTGTTGGACGGCCACATTCCATGACTCTACATAAGGGTTTTTGTAATTGAGGGGGATCAGCGTTTCAGCCTGGTTCAGTGGAGCCCTGATGAGTCCGTTAGCCGGCACAACGACCGGCACAGGGGCAGGAAAGCCGGCTTGAAACGTCGCGACCGCGCCATTGCTCAGCAGGGCCGGACCATAGCTGTAGGCCGGCTGGTAGCTGTTGTTGGCGCGAACAGGGTAGTTATACGCGTAGTTGTTATCCGGAAACGGCGTGTAGCTGATGCCGAAGCCTGCGCGAATGACGGTCTGCTCTGTCGCCCTGTAGGCAAAGCCGGTGCGCGGAGCGAAGTAGGTGTAGCGTGTCTGCATACCGAGATTCGAGGGGTTATCTCCTACGCCGGCAATCACCAGGTTATTGGTGGTGGGGTCATAGTTTGAGAAACCACCAGCTATCTTCGGGGTAGCCGGTGGATAGAACTCCCAGCGAAGTCCCAAGTCCAGCGTCAGCTTGGGTGTGGCTTGCCACTTATCGCTGACAAAAGTGAAGAACCAGGTTTGCCGATACGCCGGGAAATAGGTATTCAGATCGCGGCCCGTTTGGCTCGGCACATCGAGCAAGAAGCTCGCGATGTCGTTGGCGACGTTGGTGGTGGCGCCAATCTCCGAGGTTTGGGGCTCTGCAAAGGTGAACGCTCCACGCGGGCTGAAGGTCTGATCCTGTAAGAGGTCGTCCCGCACACGGCGAACGTCCGCACCGAACTTCACGGTGTGGTTCCGTATGATCCTGGTCCAGTTGTTGACCGCGTCGATGTTGGCTTCCGCGCGAATCCATGGTTCCGAGGCCGAGTACCCGATCGTCGGCCCCGAAAAGTTGCCGATGGTGATCCCAGCCTGCCCGCTGGTAAACGGACTGATGTTCACGCCGGGAATACCCGCGGTCGTCGCGTCATTGGAACCGTAGTCATTGGGTTGGGCGTTGTTGCGAAGGTGCGCCACGCCAAAGCGAACCTCGGTCAGCAGTTTTGGCGAGAAGACATGATCGTAGTTCAGGCCTGTGCTGTATGCGGCCTGGTTGCCGGTTCCCTCAAAGCCGCCGCCGGCGGGGCCTCCAAGAAAAGCACCAAATGCCGGTGCCTGGAAGGTGTTTACGCGTTGGTAGCTGAAACGTCCGCTGAGGTGATTGCTCTCGTTGTAGGTGTAGTCCACCTTAATGTCATAGCTATCCGTCCCTTTGGTGAAGGGCAGATTGGTGACGAAGTTATTGGTAGGAGCCGCCAAGTTGGTTACATTCTGGTTCGGTTTCGGCAGCTGCTGGAGCAGCGCAAGCGAAATCGGGTTCACACGGCTGATCGGGATTTGGTTGTTCACAAAAGGCGTGCGGTTCGCGCCGGAGGCCGTGCCCGTGTTCGGGTCGTAGATCTGTCCAAGTCCGGTCTTGGTGTTGAGGGGCGCGCTTAGGTCGATGAAGCCGGCAGCACTCGGGGTGTAGTATGCCGGAGGCGGAATGGTCAGGGTGTTTGAGATCGCTTCGTGGTCACTGGTATGCAGGTAGTCGCCGAAGACGAATAGCTTGTTTTTGAGGATGGGTCCGCCGAAGCTTCCGCCGAAGTAGTTGTAGGACAGGTGGCCGAGCGGGCCTCCAAAGTACGAACGAGCATTCACGGCGTTGTTCTGGATGAACTCGAAGGCTGAGCCATGAAAGGCGTTCGTGCCCGACTTCAAGGTCACGTTGGTCACAGCACCGATGGCTCGCCCGAGTTCCGCCTCGAAGTTGTTGGTCGAGATGTCGACCGACTCGATAGCCTCCGCGGGAGGGATGATGATCTGGAGCAATCCCGTCCGCTCGTCGTCGTCGATGCCTTCGATCTGATAGAGATTTCCCATCCGCGGCACACCGTTCGCCTCGGTTTCCAGCGCGCTCTGTGCGTTGAAGAATTGCGAGTGTTGGAAGGTTGCCGGGGCGGTTCCAGGGACGAGGTTCAGTAGTGACTGGAAGTTGCGGTTCGTTCCCAAGGGCAGACTTTCTACCTGGGCCGCCTCAATCTTCGTGCTGATATCGGCGCGATCTGTTTGCAACATCGCGGGCTCGGTCGTCACCGTGACCGTTTCTGTCACGCTGCCCGTAGCGAGATTCAAGTCGATGCGCGTTGCAGCATTGGTCTGCAGATCGATGTTTTCGCGCACCTCCTTTCTGAAGCCGGAGATAGTTGCGGTAACGGTGTACGTGCCGGGAGGCAGGTCCGGCATGGCGTAGTTGCCACTTTCGTTGGAAACGGTCTCGCGGATCACGCCTGTCTGGGCCTGTACGGCCACGATCTTCGCGTTTGGTACCGTCGCGCCCGTGGGATCAGTCACGGTGCCGAGCAGCGTGCCGTTCACCGCCTGAGCGGGCGAGAACGTGCAGCCCCAGACAAGCATCAAGAGAACGGCGATCCAATTTTTCGTACGGCGCATCGAGGCCTCGCATACGTGAAACGTTGGCGGATAGGGTGCGCCACATTGTGGAAGATCGAATGAAGGGTGTCAATGCGTGCGTCTTGAGGCAGAGTGAGGCGCGAGCAAACCCGTGCCGAGCCGTGGCCTTCAGTGAACCGCGCCCAAGCATCCTGTGCATGCGATACTAGCCGCATGCAAGCCTGGCTTCGATACGGTCTGCTCGCTGCGACCACGGTAGCCGGCGCCGCCCACTGGGTGCCGGGAACAGATACCACCCCCGCGTACTACACCGTGGCTCCCAGCCGCAGGGACGCTCCCATCCTTTCAGGCGACCAGCTCAGTGGCCAGTTTTTCACGCATCCCTTTCAGATCACCGCGTACCGGATGGCTGCGAAGATTGAGAAAGTTCTTTACGCTCAGCCCTGCTACTGCCGTTGCGACCGGGCCCTTCGCCATAAATCGCTGCACTCCTGCTTTGAGGGCACGCATGGGGCCATCTGCGGCACCTGTATGCGCCAGGCGATTTACGCCTACCAACAGACCAAGCTGGGCAAAACACCCGACCAGATTCGCAACGGGATCGAGCACGGCGAAGCGCAAGATCTCCGTCTGGAAGATGCCGCGCTCTGACGGCCCGCCTTCCGTCAGGACAGCCGTTCACCCGTGTAGACAGCCGCGGTAGCTTCGGCGATCTCCGCCCACGATTGATCGCCGAAGTGCATCGCCTGTACCCTTTCGCTGAGAGCAGCGCGGAGGGCGGGCTCTTCGATCACCCGTAGCAGAGCGCTGGCCAGCTGCTCCGGGTCGCTTGGATCCACCAGCAAAGCGTTGTCGCCGTCTACCAGCAGTTCGCGAAAGACCGGCAGGTCGCTGGCCACAATGGCTTTGCCCAGTGCCAACCCCGTGGCGAGCGCGCCGCTGGTCGTGATGGCCCGGTAGGGATAGACGACCGCCGCCGCCGTCCGGTAGGCCGCAACCAGTTCTTCTGCCGAGCAGAACCGAAAGTCAAAGCGCACCCGCGTGAGCCCGAGTTGGCGGGCCTGTAGCTCCAAAGACGCCAGCAACGCAGGGGCTCCCGTCCCAAGGACCACGAGACTTCCCTTCTTCGAACCTGCCTCTACCCGCTGCCATGCGTGCAGTAACAGATCGACGCCCTTGTAGGGGAAGAGAATGCCCTGCCATAGGACAGTCACCTGCTCCTCGGCGGCACCGGAGGCCAGTGTGGTTTTTCCCTGGGGTCCAGCAGGCAGATCGTAGAAAAACGGACCGTGCGGAATCACCGCAATCTTTGCCTCCGCCACGCCGAACTCCTCGATGAGTCGCATGCGGATGTGCGCTGAGTGGCAAATCAATCTGTCCATCTCTGCGTAGAGCCGCTTGTACACGGTTCGGTGCGCCTCTCCGGTATCGTGCGGCAGCAGGTCATGCACTGTGAGCACCAAGCGCACGCCCCGCGCACGGCAGAACCGCACGAACCATAGGTCCAGGGGAAGCCGCGACCGCAGCAGCGGCAAGAACTGCACATGAACGACCGACGGTGGTCGCAGGGCAAAGCGCGCCGTCAAGGCCAGCAAGTTGGCCGCGCCCTCCACCAGCTTCAGCACGCGTCGCAACGGCCGAGGCAGGTCCCACTTGCCTACCAGGTCTGAAACTCCGGGTTGCAAGCGCAAACCGCGCGCCTGAAAGCACTGCCGGTCTAGGTAATACGTGATCGACCCAATCTGCACATCGACGCCCCTGGCCAGCAAGGCCCGGGACAGATAGGCCGTGTAGTACGGCACCGTCGCCCAAAGGTCCATCATGAAGACCTTCGGGGCGCTTCTCATAGGCCGCCTCATGCTGGGTTGCTCGCCCCCGCTGCCATAGTCCGCGGCGAGTGCCGCAACAAGGCTGCGCCATATACGTCCAGGTAGTCTGCGGTCATCCGTTCCGCCGAAAACTCTTCGGCGACGCGTTTCTTGCCTGCGCGCCCGAATCGTTCCCGAAGGGCCGCGTCGGAAACAAGTCTCTCCACTGCGCTGGCCAACGCCTCCGGGGATTCTGGCGCCACCAATATGCCCGTTTCCTGCGGCACGACGACCTGCGGCACCTCGCCAACGGTGGTCGCGACTACCGGCAGACCCCTGGCCATGCCTTCCAGAAGCGCCATCGGCAGGCCCTCCTGTCGAGAGGCCGAGACCAGCACGTCCAGCGAGGCATAGAAAGCCGACATGTCCGTCTGCTGGCCCAACAGCTCGGCCCGTCCCCTTAAATCCAACTCTGTGAGTAGAGCTTCCAGGCTGGCGCGGTCAGGTCCATCGCCGGCCACAACAAATTGGATCGCCGGAAGACGCCCCGCCATCACGGCCGCGGCGCGCAGAAATAGATCCACGCCCTTCTCAGGCGCCAATCGTCCGACTAGGCCGACGCGTAAGGGCCCAGCGGTCTGCCGGCTTGCCACTCTTTCAAGCTCCGGCATCGTCGAAATGCCATTGCGCACCAGATGAACCCGGCCCGGCGCGACGCCGGCCTGTGTTAACCGATGAGCCACCTCTGTGGACACGGCAACAACCTGGTCGAAGTGCCGTAGCACCCAGCGATCGGCCGCCCCGTAGAGGCGTACCGCCAAGTCGTTGTCGTACCACGTGTGGCAGGTAGATACCAGGGCCGGCCGCAACGTTCCGCGAAGGGCGGAAAACGCGTATAGGTCCGCCTTGTAACCGTGAGCGTGAACCACATCGGCACCCACTCGCTCCGACAGACTTCGGATCGCTTTTCCCGCGGACACATCCACCTGCCCGCGGCACGGCACAAGGCTGGACGCGACGCCAGCTTCCAGTGCCGCCCTATGCAGCGCAGGAGTAGCTCGTCCACTAGGGGCAAAGACGCCGAGGAAACACGCATGCGGCCCCGCCGCAGGCAGGGCGCGCGCCAAGTTGAGGATCACGGCTTCCGCGCCGTACATGCCTCCGCTGCTGATCAGGTGCAGAATCCTCATTGTGCAGAGGCCTCAACGTCTACCGTCGCCGGTTCCTTCCCATTCGCCAACGCCCACACGCGCGCATACAACCGATCCCCGAGCAAGCCCTGCGCCGCGCTCTTGAATCGCTGCATGCGTTCCAAGCGCGTTAGCGCGCCCGAGCTCGGGTCGAGCACACGCTCCAGCCAGGCGGTGGCGGTGCCGCTGGTCAGGTTCAAGCGCCCAACCGTCTTTGGCGCGTGTTGCATGGCTTCGGCGCTGGGCACGGAGGTGAACACCTGTGTATATCCTGCACTCTCGCAGGCCTGGAGGATGCGCCCGTTCGCGCGACCGCCGGGCAGCGACATCGTTGTAATCGCTTCGCCAAGACCGTCCTCCAGCCGCCTGCGGGCGCCCTGCAACTCTTCTTGTAGTTGAGGGGCGGAACACGCCGTCAGAAGCTGATGCGTCATGCCGTGTGCGCCGATTTCGTGCCCTGCGGCTCGCACGGCCCGCACCGCTGCCCAGTCCATGAAGCCGGAGCGCTTGCCCGTCCATCCTGCGGTGATGAAGAATCTTGCCCGGAGACCGTACCGGGCCAGCGTCGGCACGGCATACTCCGCATCTGAACCGTGGCCGTCGTCGAAGGTGATCTCTGGACACAGGCGATGCTGCGAATCTCCTCTCCGCAACGTCGCGAACAAAGCGCAGTGTGCCTCGAACTCTTCGCAAGGGGTCACGTAGGAGTACCGGCTCCCCACTGGTCGCAGTTCGTGATACAGAAAATGGAGGCTTCTCATGCGTGTCCTCCCAAGATCATACCCAGCGAGGAACATGCACGCCTATATCACGACCGGGGGACATCCTCCCTTTTCTGTCGCAAGCACCCGTGTCGATGCCCGGTTTCTGCCAGCGCTCTACCCCTTTCGATACAAAAAAACCGCGGCGAGGCACTTTACAATCGTGCTGAGTCGATTGCGTCCGCGCTCTCCTGAGTGGGTACGCAGCTTGGATCGGCCCAGGAGTTCCAGTGTTCTTCAGTACCGCTCTCAAACGGCCCAGCTTGGCAGGGGATCTTTCGCCCGGACCTTACAAATGGGCCTTAGCTTCACGGCGCTGCGCGATGGCAGGCCTCCACCAAGAAGGTCGCGCCTCGTGAATCTGGACATCGTTCTTTGCACCTACAACCGGAGCGCGCTGCTGCGAAAGGCCGTGGAAAGTCTGTTGCGCGCTCCCGTCCCCGAAGGCCTCAACGTCAACATTTTCGTGATCGACAACAACAGTCCGGACAACACAGCCCAGGTTGTGCGTGAGCTGCAAGCAGGGTCAGCCCTGCCTGTACATTACGTGCGGGAAACGAAGCAGGGGCTGTCGAACGCTAGGAATGCCGGCATCGCGGCCGGGAAAGCCGAACTAATCGGCTTTATCGATGACGACGAAGAGATCGAGACAAGTTGGTACCAGGTCATTGCCCGTGAATTCGAGGACCCAACCGTGGACTTCATCGGCGGGCCCTACCTTCCAAACTGGCAGGCTCCCGCGCCCGCTTGGCTTCCTCCCGGGTACCACGCCGTTGTCGGTGCGATCCCTCCGAAGCAACGGGGTCGCTACGGAAACGGGCACCCCGGCATGCTGAACGGAGGCAACGGGGTGTTGCGACGGTCAGTGTTCGACCGGGTAGGCACCTACTCCCCATTGCTGGGCCGTACCCCAAAGGGCCTTCTTTCCGATGAAGACGCGGAACTGTTTGGGCGCATCCTGGCGGCCGGCATCAGCGGCATGTACGTCCCTGACCTGGCCATTCACCATTTCATCCCAGTCGATCGGCTCACCAAAAAGTACCATCGACGCTGGGTGTACTGGCGGGCTGTCTCCCAAGGGGTGCTCGACCGGAACGTGAAGGAACCCGTCAGCTACCTGCTCGGCGTACCAAGACACCGGATCGGTTACGCGATCCGCTCTCTTCTCCGTTTACCCGGAAACCTGATCGCCCGGAGGAGAGGCGAGGCCTTCGCGGATGAATTAGCAACCTGGAACCTGCTTGGCTTCCTTCACGGTAAGTTCTTCGTTCGGATTGAGTCGTATTACACCAAGAAGGGTTAAGGCACTCCACCTCCGTTGCGCTAGGTGTGACGCTCAAGGGCGAAGATAGATGAAACCACTCTGCATTACATGTCGACCCGAGGACCTGGACCAAGGCTTATTTGGCCAGGTTCTCCCCAACGTACTCCAGATCCTTCCGCATCTCTATCGAGAGCATATCTTCCCAGCTTGGGAGATCAGGTCCCGGCACTATGCAGATGCCCCGGACTACATCGCTCTCCCTGGTGTATTCGATCTAAGCTATACACCTGCCGAGGGTGCAGCGCGCCGAGTGTCTCTTAACGAGATGCGGCGGCGGCACAGCCAAATCCTAGGCAGCAACTGGGCTGAGCTTGCGCAGGTGTGGAATGCCTACTTCACCGTACCCGAGCGTACGGCTGAGCAGGTGAAGGCGCACGTTCCTCCTGGTAAGCGGTTGCTCGGAGTTCACTATCGTGGAACGGATAAGCAGACTTCATCCTGGGACTCCAATGCCATCACACAGGGCGAGTTCCTTGAACTCCTGCAGGATTTCCTGGCACAGCAGCCCCCTTTCGACGGTGTGATCGCAGCGAGTGACGAGCAGAGCTTTATAGAAAATCTCAAACAACACGTCAGCCTACCCGTGACCAACCTCGGGGCTGTGGAGTTTCACCTCTCCCCCGTGCACTCCACCACGCGGGCGGAGAAGGCAGATCGCGCGCTTGTGGACTGCCTGCTTTTGTCCAAGTGTGCCGTCGTCATTGAGACCTCGTCAGCGTTACCTAGCTTTGCCAAGCTCTTCAATCCCGAGATCGAGATCTACCGGTGCGCGGCGAGTCGTGTCTTCTCGAACATGCCGTACTTCCCCGTAGCGTTCATTCCCGTACTTCCTGTAAGTGGCGACCGCTCGAAGGCAGTTCTCCAAAGAACGATGCGAGACGACTGGACCTCGCACCCCGCAATGGATCAATACAAGAAGCCCTTCTCCTTCGTACCACGCTGGCCGCGTAACCATAAATGGTTTGCTCTTGCCGAGAAGGCCAGAATGGATGGAGCAATCGCACGCGTGTTCACGGGCTATCGTTGACGTTGCTCGCGGTTCCGAAGTGCAGATTCTCCCGAGTTGAGGTCATGTTGATGAGGAGTCGATGTCTCTAACAATAGGTTTCAT
>CAXUIF010000092.1:2775-12713 GCA_964250995.1 uncultured Acidobacteriaceae bacterium | reverse complement strand
CCGCCGAAGAACTCGAAGCGCAACACCCCGAGGTCGCCGTCGCCGGCCGCCTCATGAGCCACCGCCTCCAGGGCAAAGCCGGCTTCGCCCATCTGCAGGGGGGCGGCAAGCGTCTCCAGATCTACCTCCGCCGCGATGACGTCGGCGAAGACGCCTTCGCCCTCTATAAACTGCTCGACCTCGGCGACCACATCGGCGTCCGGGGCGTGCTGATGAGGACGCGCACCGGCGAACTCACCCTCAAGGCCCTTCCCTTCAACGGCAAGCCCGCGATCAGCTTCCTCGCCAAAGCCATGCTCGCCCTACCGGACAAGTACCACGGCCTCGAAGATGTAGAACTCCGCTACCGCCAACGCTACGTCGACCTCATCATGAACTCCGGCACCCTCGCCAAAGCCGACCCAGTCGTCTCCTCTGAACTGTCATCTCGACCGGAGTTGACATCCGTCAGCGGAGTGGAGAGACCTGCGGTTGTTCCACCGGGCACCTCCACCGTCACCGACACAACCGCCGCCAACAACCAACATCTCGACGCTCCCCGCAACGTCCGCGAAGTCTTCGAGAAGCGCTCCAAAATTCTGCGCGCCATCCGCAAGTTCTTCGACGACCGCGGCTATCTCGAAGTCGAAACCCCCATGATGCACACGGTCGCCGGCGGGGCCGCTGCCCGCCCCTTCACCACCCACCACAACGCCCTCGACTTGGATCTGGCCCTACGTATCGCCCCCGAGCTCTACCTCAAGCGCCTCGTCGTCGGCGGCCTCGACCGCGTCTACGAAATCAACCGCAACTTCCGCAACGAAGGCATCAGCACCCAGCACAACCCCGAGTTCACCATGCTCGAGTTCTACCAGGCCTACAGCAACTACCACGACCTGATGGACCTCACCCAGGAACTCATCCAGCAAGTCGCCACAGAGGTCAACGGGACCACCAAAACCCACTTCAACGGCACAGAAATCGACCTCAGCAAGTGGCAGAAACTCACCATGCGCGAGGCCATCCGGCAGTACTGGCCCTCGCAAGCAGGACCTCGGCCTGACTGGCCAATCTTCGATTCCAGAGACGCTCTAGCAGAACATCTCGAGAGCGCGTCTACAAAGCTAAACGCGCACCTGAAGACATCCGGGAAGCGCACCTTTGAATGGGAGGCGGTCGGTTCACAATCGGAGCCCGAACCGCTGCAAATCGTCGCAGACAATTTCAGTGCCTTGAGTCACGGTCTACGGAGCGGTGTTGCACTGGGAAAGGTCATCGCAATTCTCTTCGAGGTCTTGGGGGAGATTTTGAAAAATCTGCACCAACCCACCATCATCTATGACTTTCCCCTCGCCGTCTCCCCGCTCAGCAAAGTCAAACCCGACGAACCCGACTGGGTAGAGCGCTTCGAGTTCTACATCGGCGGCTTCGAGGTCGGCAACGCCTTCTCCGAACTCAACGACCCCGTCGACCAACGCGGACGCTTCGAAGCCCAGCTGGAACAGAAAGCACAAGGCGACGAAGAAGCCATGGCCGCGGTGGACGAAGACTACGTCCGCGCCCTCGGCTACGGCCTGCCACCCACCGCCGGCGAAGGTATCGGCATCGACCGCCTCACCATGCTGCTCACCGGCAGCCGCTCCATCCGCGACGTCATCCTCTTTCCCCTGATGCGTCCCCGCAACGAGGCGTCCGAGCCCTCCGCCAACCCAGCCGACACGTAAGCCCCCCTCACGGCGGACACCTCACCGCCAGCGCCGGTACCGCACCGTCCCTGCCTCATCGCCTCCGCCCACAAACCGCAGGCCACAACGCTGCATCACCGTCACCGACGCCGGCGCGGTCTCATACGCCTGCGCGCTCACGGAATGCACGGCAGGCTGCTGCAACAGCCACTCGATCAACGCCCCCGCCGCCTCCGTCGCCAGCCCACGCCGCTGCTCCGAGCTCACCACCGAGTACCCCAGCTCCACATCGCCCGCCGCGCACGGAAAGGCGCCCAGGCAGCCCACCAGCAGCGGGGTTCCGTGGCCCGTTCGCAGCATGTACCGGTGCCATCCCACCGTCTCTGGCCGCGCCGTCAACTGCGCCTCAATGTGCGCGCGCACGGCGGGCTCCCAGAGCGCGGGAGGCCCATCCTCTGCCCCCCGAGCCCGCAACGCCGCCCCCAGCTGCCAGCTGCCCTGCGCCTCCGCCTGCAACAACGCAGAGGTCATCGGCACCTGGTGCAGCCGCCTCGTCAACAGCGCCGCCGCGCCCCGCCGCGGCCGCCGCAGCAGGTGGATCACTCAACCTCCTCAGCACCGTCGGCCCCACCCTCACCCTGCAGCGTGGCTTGCCGCTCCAGGCTGTCCGCGAGTTGCTGTTTGCTGGCGATCTGCTCCAGCTGCCGCCGCCAGTCCAGCTCTTCGATGAATCCCGCCGACCCTCGCCAATCCTCCTTCACCTTCACAAACAGCTCCAGAAACACGCGCATGCCCAGCACCGCTTCCATCTCCTTGCGCGCGGCGGTGCCAATCCGCTTCAACATGGAGCCCTGGTTGCCGATCAGGATCGCCTTCTGCCCCGACCGCTCGCAGAAGATCGCCGCGGCGATCTTCGTCACTGGAAGTCGGCCATCCCTCAGCTTCTTGCGCGAGGCCGGCTCTTCAAACCGCTCCACCACCACGGCAGTCGCATAGGGCACCTCTTCGCCGGTCAGCAGCAAGATCTTCTCGCGAATCAACTCCGCCACCAGAAAGCGCTCCGGCTGGTCGGTCAGCTGATCCTTCGGAAAGTACCGTTGCCCCTCCGGCAAATGCGCCACCACGCGGTCCAGCAACAACTCTAAGTTCTCGCCCTTGCGCGCCGAGATCGGAACCACCTCCGCAAAGGCATGGAGCGCGGTCCAATGAGCAATCAGCGGCAGCAGCGCACTCTTCGGCAACGCATCGATTTTGTTCAACACCAGCAGCACCGGGCACTCCAGGCGCTTCACCAGCTGCAGCGCAAAGTCGTCCTCCGCCGCCGACAACGCCCGCTTGTGCTGCCCCATCGACCGCACCTTGGGCTCACCCGCCTCGTCGCCATCGGTCTCCGCCCCACCTTGCGGCGCGGGCAGCCGGTGCGTCGCATCCACCAGGAACAGCACCGCATCCCGCCCCTCCAGCGCGTCCTGCACCTCCTGGAGCATGCGGCGGTCCAGCTGCGTGTCGCCCTTGTGAACGCCTGGCGTATCGACCAGCACAACCTGCGCCGCCGGCCGCCCAGGATCGGCGTTGGGGCCCCCCTTGATCTTCTTGCGCGCCGCCAGCTCCAACACCCCCTGGATGCGCGTCCGCGTCGTCTGCGGCTTATGCGTCACAATCGCCAGCTTCTGCCCCAGCAACGCATTCAACAACGTCGACTTGCCGGCATTCGGCCGGCCCACAATCGATACAAACCCAGAGCGAATGGCCATAAACTATCTTCGCATCTGGCCGCTTCGCGTTGGCGCTTCGCGTTTGGCGCTTCGCGTTGGCACTGCGTGTTAGCACTTCGAGTTCCTAAGCTGCACGACGGGGCTCAACGGCGTTTGCCGGCTCCCCATCGCGCAGCGCCAACCTCAGCCAACGCGCTACGGCCTCAACGTGACGCCTTGAGCTTGCCTTCCAACATGGAAAGATCGCCGCCCCGAACGAGATTGCCTTCCGGGTCGATGAGTGCGTAGGTAGGCAGGGCGTGAATGCCCCAATCCATGCTCAGCTGGGAGCTGTCGTCATCCACAACAGGAAAAGGCGGCACTCCATGCCACCTTTCTTGCTCCAGCTTTAGCGTCTTTGCGTGAAAGTCTTTCCACTCGAATGCCTCGTGGGTTGAGCCGAAGCGAATGGCAACGATGCGAAACTGAGCTTTCTGCTGTTGATGTGCTTTGCTGAAAGCCACCAGGTCCGGAATGCCCTGTTGTACGCACGGGGCGCACCAATCTGCCCAAAAGTAAAGCAAGGTCCAATGACCCCGCAGCGGGGGCACCACGAACACATGATCCTCCAGATCGCGGAGAGGACTTAGGGGCGGTGTGCCACGACCAAAATGCCTCGCCATTGCTGGCGTGTTCTCAGGAGCTGTGTCCGTTAAAGGCTTGGAGCCTTGCAAGAAAACAAGACCCAGAACCGCTGCTATCCCCACGGCAAATGTCATGTCAGGCCCCCGCCTGCAGTCTACCGAAAGCAGCAAACTACACGGTGCTCTCGCGCAGCGCCCACCTCACTCCGGCTCCGTCACCATCATCGTCCGCTGCAGCCCCACCCGCACCCGCTCCACCAGCCGGTCGGTCGACTGCAGCACCTCTAACCGCAGCGGCCCATCCTCCACCACCTCGCCCGGCAGCGGGATATGCCCCGCAATCTCACTGACCAGACCGCCCACCGTTGTGGCCTCATAGGCGGTCACCACCTGCGCCAGGGCCTGTTCCGGCGCATCCTCGTCCATGGCCTCTTCCGCGCCATCAGCATTGGAGAAGAGCTCCCGCAAGCGGCTTACCTCGAAGCTCCCCGGAATCACAAACGTCCCACCCCGTTCCGCCACCGGCAGATCGCCCGCTTCCGCCGTATCGTGTTCGTCCTCGATGTTGCCGACGATCGCCTCCAGCAGGTCCTCAATCGTCACCAGCCCCGCCACGCCGCCGTATTCGTCGATCACCACGCTCATGTGCTGTTTGCCGCGCTGCATCTCGCGCAGCAACTCGTTCACCCTTTTGGTTTCGGGCACAAAGTGCGCCTCGCGGGCCAGGCTCGCCACCGTCAGCAAGCCCGCCTCCGCATCCTGCACGCCCAGCAGGTCGCGCGCAAACGCGATCCCTGTCACGTTGTCCAACGTGCCCGCGTACACGGGCACCCGCGACAACGCATGCTCATTCACCTCCGCGGTAAAGGCCTCCAGGCTCATCGACGCCGGCACCGCGAACACCTCCGGCCGCGGCGTCATCACGTCGCGCACCACCTTGTCCCCAAACTCCACGACCGACCGCACCAGTTCGCGGTCGCTCACCTCCAGAATGCCTTCTTCCTCGCCCGCTTCCAGAAGCGCATCCACAGCCTCGCTTTGGGGCCGCTCCTCCTGCGGCAGCTCCGGCTCCGCCAGGTCGGCAATGGACAACACCAGCGAGATCAGCAACGTCATCGGCAGCGCCAGGTAGAACAGCACCTGAAACAGCACGCGCAGACGCCGCACGGCACGTCCGCTGGTGCGAGCCACCATAAACTGCGGCAGCAACCGGCCAAACAGCAGCCCCGCCAGGCCCACCTCCAGCACCACCTGCCCGACCGCCACCGCGACGTGAGGCCCGCGCCAGGGCACACGCGCCGCCAGCAGCAGCGTCAACCCGGCCAATGCCCCATGCGCCAGCACCGAAGCCGAGATCGTGGCCGACTCCCGGCTCAACCGCAGCCGGGGCTCCACTGCCGTCTCCCAGGTCTCTACGGCCTCACCCGACTCACGCGACAAGAAGCGCTCCAGCTCGGCATACACGCGCTCCGCGAAGCCCGCCAGCGCCATCAGGCCCAGCAACAGCAGCACGGCAATCCCGTAAAGCACGGTCACCGCGCCGCTCCCTTGGCTTTGGCCCGCCCACTTCGCGCGATCAAGCCGGTGGGCAGCCGCAGCGCCCGGCGCAGCCCCGCCTCGCGCGCCGCCATCTCGCCGCGGTCCGTCTCATGGTCCATCCCCTGGAGATGCAGCAGCCCGTGCAACAGCAGCACCCGCACTTCGTCCCGCAACGTGTGCCCATGTTCGTCCGCCTGCCGCGTCGCGGTCTCGAGCGAGATCGCCAGATCTCCCGCATGCGCCATGGGGAGGTCCTCCGCCGCGGGGAAGCTCAGCACATCTGTAGCCTTGTTCTTGCCGCGGTATCGCCGGTTCAGTTGCCGCAGTGTCCGGTCGCCGGCCAGCAGCACCTCCACCTCTCCCGGCAGTCCCACAGCCGTTTGCGCCGCGCGCAGAAAGCGCGTCAACCCGGAACGGGAAAGGCCGGCCGCCTGCCACGCCGCCGCTTCACTCAGCAAAGGCGTATTGGCCGCCAGCCCTCGTGGAGGCTCAAGCGAGATCATCAGTCCTCAGAGCATACCGCACCGCTACTGCGGCTTTGTTGAGCTACTGCGGCTTGTTGACCGGCCGCCGCGGCTCCGCTTGGCCAGGACGCATGCCCAACTCCCCTTCGCCTTCCATGGCCAACGGCATCTGCTCCGCCCGCGTGTGGCTGTCATAGGCCTGCACGATGCGCTGCACCAGCTGATGCCGCACCACATCCACATCCTCAAAGCGGCAGAACCGGATGCCTTCTACGCCGTCCAGCACCCGCAACGCCTCCCACAGCCCGCTCTTCTTCGGGTTGGGCAGGTCGATCTGCGTCAGGTCGCCGGTGATAATCGCCTTGGACCCATACCCCAGCCGCGTCAGAAACATCTTCATCTGCTCGTTGGTCGTGTTTTGGGCCTCATCCATGATGATGAAGGCTTCGTTCAAGGTGCGCCCGCGCATAAACGCCAGCGGCGCAATCTCGATCACGCCCGTTTCCAGCATGCGGTCCACCTTCGCCGGGTCGATCAGGTCGTACAGCGCGTCATAGAGCGGCCGCATGTACGGGTCGACCTTCTCCTGCAACGACCCTGGCAGGAACCCGAGCCGCTCGCCGGCCTCCACCGCGGGGCGTACCAGAATGATGCGCGCCACCTTCTTCGCCAAAAGCGCACTCACCGCCATCGCCACGGCCAGGTACGTCTTGCCTGTACCCGCCGGCCCCAGCCCGAACACCATGTCGTGGCCTTCAATCGCCTCAAGGTACTTGCGCTGATTCGGCGTACGCGGCTGCACACTGCGCTTGGTCCCGGCCCCACGCTGCTTGCCGCTTTCGATCAGCCCACGCAGCGTCGCCGTCGGATCGGCCACCACCATCTTCAGCAGCCCGTTCAACTCGCCATTGTGCGGGTGCACGCCGGATCGTCGCAGATGCTCAAAGTCCGCGAAGATACCCTCCACGCGGGCCACCGCCCCTGCCTCACCCATCACCCGCACCGCGTCCGATCGCAGGTCGATCTGAACGCCCAGGCTGTCTTCCATCAAACGAAGATTCTCGTCGCGCGTGCCATACAGCGGCTCGATTCCAGGGGTCAAGGGCAGTGTCGTTTTTACCAAGAAGGGATCTGACCTCCGTCAGGACGTTCCAGTTTTTGGATGTTTGGGGGAGAAACCTCGATGCGTCTGGCCGGTCCGCCGGACACCGCCGCCAGCCAAAGCTGAGCGCCTGTCCCGCGCCGTTCCGCAACCGAGTTGGCGAGAAGTGCCAAAGAAGTAACGATGTTGGCGTGAGCCTAGCGCCGATCGTGCGGAGCGGTCAAGCAAATTTCTGGCAAACACACCCGAAACGCCGAGTACATCCGGTCAAACTTGCGTAATAGCCAAACGCACGCCCTGAAAACGGCTTCGCCATCGGACACCCCACGCAGGCTGGCCTGCTGGTTGACGCCTGCCAGGCAGGACCTTAAGATGGGAGGGTTGCAGTCGATGCAGCCCCGCTGTGTCCGCACCAGCGTGCTGTCTGCAAGCACTCCCCGCGGTCGTAGGGAAATCAAGGGAAAATCAAGAGAGTTCAATGGCAAATCATGTTTCCTCACTGAAGCGCGCACGTCAAACCATCACCCGGACGGCCGTCAACCGTTCCAATCGCTCGAAGCTGCGCACCTCGCTCCGCGCCATGCGCGAAGCCCTCACGGCCGGCAACGCCCAGACCGCGCAGGAGCAGTACCGCGCCACCGTGTCCATCCTGGACAAGAGCGTTCAGAAGGGTGTGCTTCACAAGAACACCGCAAGCCGCTACAAAGGCCGCCTGAACGCGCGCGTTAAAGCGATAGCTACCAAAGCCGCCTAACCCGGCGCCTAGATCCCCGCTTAAGCCTGGGGTCCAGCTAGACCCACCAAGACCTGCGCAAGACCGCAGTCCTCTGGCGGTGCGGTGCTTTGCCCGGACGTGCAGCGGCCGGCCTCATCCTGCAGACTCCCTCAACGGCGCCGCCTGCCTTACCGCCACAACTAAGGAGAAGCCCCGCCACCGCTACTGCGGCGGCCCGCTCTGCCCTTTGCTCTCCGGGTGCTCGCCAGGCTGCAGCAAGGTCGGCGGCTTGCGCGGCCCTCCCGTTGCGGGCGCGCCCACGGCCTCCGCTGACGTTCCTTTGTTTCCCGGCGCCTCTGCAGCCGCAGCCGCTGTTGCCGCGGGGCGACTCGCCGGAGCCGCGGCCGCGCCTTGGGGCGGGCTCATCGCCGCGGGCGTCTCATCCCTGGCCCGCACCGCGTCGCCCCCGCCAACGCTCTCCTGTTCCGCAATGGGCCGTGTGATCCGCGCGAGCGCGACCGGCCCCGAGCCCAGCGGCGGGGTCATTGTTTGCGCCTCCGCCAGCTCTTTCCGGTCCTTTGCCGACAACTCCGGCAGCCGGTACAGATCCAGCGTCTCCGGCGCCAGCACCACCAGCGTCTTGCCGTCCGGCGACAGGTCGAAGTTCTCCGCCGAACGCACCGCCGGCGCGCATTGCACATGCAGCAGCATGTCGCCGCTCTCGGTCTGGTACACCCGAATCTCCTGGCTGAGCGGATCGTCGCTTATCAGCCCGCTAACCGGTGCCCCGCCGCTCGAGGCCACCAGCCGGCTCAGCGCAAACCGGCCCGCACTCGGCGCAAGCGCCAGCGTAGGCGGCTGAAGGCTTTCGCCAAACTGCTCCTGCCAGTTTTCGTGCCCGTCGAATCCAAAGGAGGCCAGCATCGGTTGCTGCTCGGACCCCCGGCAGGTTTCCACCAGAAACTGGCTGCGACTCAACAGGCTCAGCCGCGGATGGCACGAGCTCAACACAGGCGCCAGCTTCTGCTGTTTGCCCCCAAATTCGTTGAAGCTCAACATCCACTGGCCGCGCTCGCCATCCTCGGCCCACAGGTACCCGTCCCCGTCCATAGCCAGCCGCAACAACCCGGGCGATCCCACGGCACCAGCCGGCTCGATCCGGAGCGGCACGCCCGGCGCTTCCCCCAGGTCCACGCGGTAGAACTCCAGCGCATAGTGTTTCCGCTTGCGCGCCTCAGTGTCTTCGGCCTCCGTTGGCGTCCGTGGCAGTTCGAGCTCCACTGTCACGATCTTGCCGTCCGGCGACCCGTCCACCAGCACCGGCTGCCCCGCCCGATGCGGCAGCGCATAGCGCCGAAACGGCTCATCGCCGGCGGCCAATCGCTGAAGCGGCGCAATCACGGACAAGTCACCGCCACTGCGCAACACAAACACGCCTCGCCCCACGTTCCACAGATACCGTCCATGGTCATGGAGGTGCCATTTCGTTTGGGCCAGTACCTTGCCGCTCGGTACCTCCACCAGCACCGCCGCCACCTGCCGGTCGGAGTCGTTGGCGTCGTCCCCTGGCAACCGCGGCACCAGCCCCCGCAAACTGTACGTAAACAGCACATGCGATCCGTCCAGAATATGCACCGTCGCCATGGACGCACCCGCGTGCATCAGGCTCAGGGTGTGGCCGGGAAACCCCAGGTCGCTCAGCGGAATCCGCGCCACGGGCTTGGGCGGCACCTCGCCGTGCGCTCCGGCCCCTTGCCCGGCGCCCGCCAGCAAGAGCAGCCCAGCGAGGCCCTTGATGAAGCTGCAAGCAAGGCGATGCCCCCGCGTCAGACGCTCCCACGATTGAATCGGCTTTGCCGCTACCATTGGCCCACCTGCAAAAGGCTTACCTTGTACTCTTTCTGTTATAGACGCGCAGCACCGCCGTGGGGGCGCACCCCGGGCCTTGCCACCCCGTCGTAACTGTTTCATTCCCATCCTGTAAACATGGAAACAGAGGTCCTCATGAATTCGCTCTTTCCCCGGTGCTGCACCCGCTTTGCCCTGCGGCTTGCACCTGTCGCCGGCTGCCTTTCCCTGCTTGCCCCCGCGGCCCGCGCCCAAACCGCCGCGAACA
>CAXUIF010000092.1:0-2675 GCA_964250995.1 uncultured Acidobacteriaceae bacterium | reverse complement strand
CAATCGCACGCCCAGCGAGCAGAAGATCGGCGATGATTACGCCGCCTGCCTCAATACCGCGCTTATCGAGCAAAAAGGCCTCGCCCCCGTCCAGCCGCTTCTCGATCAGATCGGCAAAGTCAGCAAGCCCGGCCTGCCCTACTTCGCCGGCGAGCTGCAGCGCTACGGCGTCACCGCCTTCTTCGGCTTTGGCGAGATGCAGGACTTCAAAGACTCCAGCCAACAGATCGCCGTCGCCATCCAGGGCGGCCTCGGCTTACCCGAACGCGACTACTACACCCGCACTGGGGACAAAGACAAGCAGCTCCGCCAGCAGTACGTGGACCACATCGCGAAGATGCTCACCCTGGCCGGCGAGCCCGCCGCCCAGGCCCAGACCGACGCCCGGGACATCCTCGCTTTCGAGACCAAGCTCGCCGAGAACTCGCTCACCAACACCGAAATGCGCGACCCCGCTGCTATCTACCATCCCAAAACCCTCGCCAGCTTTGACGACAGCCTGCGCGGCGTGCCCTTCGATGGCTTCCTCCAGGCCATGCACGCGCCGCACCTTGAGTCGCTCAACGACGCCACGCCGAAGTTCTTCCCGGCCATGATCAACGCCATCATGAGCGCAAAGCTGGAAACCCTGCGCGCGTACCTCCGCTACCATGTCCTGACCACCTTCGCAGGCAACCTGCCCAAAGCCTTCGACGACGAGAACTTTCATTTCTACGGTACGCAGCTGGGCGGTCAGCCCGAGCAGGAGCCCCGCTGGAAGCGCTGCTCCGCCACCGTCGATGCCTCACTCGGGGAAGCGCTCGGCCAGGTCTACGTGCAGCAGTACTTTGCCGGGGACGAAAAGGCCAAGACCCTGCAGGTGGTTCACGACATCGAGGCCGCGATGGACCGCGATATCGACACCCTCCAATGGATGAGTGCCGACACCAAGGTCAAGGCCAAAGCCAAACTTCACGCCATTACCGACAAAATCGGCTACCCGGAGCACTGGCGCGACTACTCTGCCGTCGCCATCTCGCCCACCGACGCGCTCGCCAATCAGGAGCACGCCGCAGCCTTTGAGAACGACCGGCAGATGAGCAAGATCGGCAAGCCCGTCGATCCGCTGGAGTGGAGCATGACGCCACCCACCATCAACGCCTACTACGACCCGAGCATGAACAACATCAACTTCCCTGCCGGGATTCTGCAGCCTGCCTTCTACGACCCCAGCGCCGACCTCGCCGTCAACTACGGCCATATTGGCGGCGTCGTCGGCCACGAGCTCACCCATGGCTTCGACGACGAAGGCGCGAAATTCGACGGCAAGGGCAATCTGAACGACTGGTGGACCCCCGAAGATAAAAAGAACTTCGAGTCCCGCACCGCTTGCCTGACCAAGGAATACAGCAACTTTGTCGCGGTCGACGATGTGCACGTGAACGGCAAGTTGACCCTCGGGGAAAACACCGCGGACAACGGCGGTCTCCTACTGGCCTATATGGCCTATCTGGACCGCGCCAAGAAGGACGGCGTCGACCCAAACAAAAAAGTCGACGGCTACACCGGCCCACAGCGCTTCTATATCGCCTGGGCCCAGAACTGGTGCGAAAACACCCGTCCCGAAACCATTCGCCAACGCGCCCTCACCGACCCCCACTCACCGGACCACTTCCGTGCCAACGGCCCGATCGTCAACCAGCCCGGCTTTGCCAATGCCTTCAGTTGCAAGGTCAACAGCGCCATGACCCCCACGCAAAACTGCCGGGTCTGGTAATGGACTCGGCGGTTTTCTTGGTTGCCCTTCCCGCAGCAAATCTGCGCTCAGCAGCAAACAACTCCGGGCAGTTCGCGCGATCCGGTACCCCGCTCGTCACACGGCATCATGGTGTGATGAGCGGGGTACCGTTGTACGTTTGTCCTCTCGACCCGAGCAGATCTTTTTACATTTCGGGGCGTGGGGAGACGTTCCTTCCCTAGATGGAGCCCACGACCACGCCAGTGACACCGCAACCCGGCCGAGCCCTCGGCTTTGCCGCTTGCGCGCTCGCCAGCGTCTTCTGGGGTTGCGGTTTTTTCTTCGGCAAGCTCGCCTTGGCCGAAATGAACGTCGGAGCGATGGTCTTTTACCGCTTTGCCTTCGCTGTGCTCGGCCTCGCGCCGCTGCTCTTTACCCATCGCCCTCGCTTCAGCCGCCGCGAGTGGCTTCTGCTCGCCGTCGCCTCGCTTCTCGGCGTGCCGGTCCAATTCCTCCTTCAGTTCTACGGTCTGTCCCTTACCACGGTCTCCCATGCCTCGCTGATGGTGGGCACCATGCCCGTCTTCCTTGCCGTCGGCGCCACGGCCTTTGCGCACGAGCGTCTTCATAGGCTGGGCTGGGCCGCTCTCGCCGTGTCCACGACCGGGGCCGCCCTGATCGCTCTCGGCGGCCACCATAGACCCACCGCGAACGGCCCGTCCCTCACCGGCGACCTCCTCGTCGTCCTTTCCATGGCCATCGCGCTTTTTTGGCTGCTCATCAACCAGCGCCTGATCGCCAGCCATAGCCCCGTCGTCGTTACCGCCTACGGAACGATCCTGGGCTGGCTTATGCGCTGCGCCTGCGTGCCCCCTTTCTGGGGCCTCCCCCCGGTCCACGGCGTCTCCTTCAAAGCCTGGGCGGCCCTCGCCGCCAGCGGCCTCCTGTGCACCGCGGC
>CAXUIF010000091.1:6176-12721 GCA_964250995.1 uncultured Acidobacteriaceae bacterium | reverse complement strand
GCCCTCCCCCGTGGCCTCGCTTCCCTCGTTTCCAACGGAGTATCCCGCATCCCTGGAAGACCACAAGGACTCGCTTGGCTCGACCTACATCCCCGATGACAGCTGGGTCTACCCTGAAGCGCTTCGCTTGTACTCGATGGGGTACCTCGACTCAGCGTTCATCAGCATGCGGCCCTGGACTCGCCGCAGCCTTCTCCACATGCTGGAGAGCTCCGCGGCGGACATCCAGAACAGCGGCAACGACCAGGCGCAATCCATCTATGCCAAACTGTTCGCCTACGTCAGCGCCGAGGTCCCTGGCGACAAGCCCAGCTACGCAATGAACCGTGGCGCCGTATACGGTTTGGATACCGTGTACACCCGGCTTATGGGGATCAGCGGCTTGACCTTGCGGGACAGCTACCACCTGGGCCAAACCATCGCCAATGACTACGGCCGGCCCTATGAACCGGGCTTCAATAACCTGACCGGCTTTTCTTCGGTGAACGAGTGGCACCGGTTCTCCCTGTATGTTCGCGGAGAATACCAGCACGCGCCATCCGCCGCCGGCTATAGCCCGGATCTCGCCAATTTCCTGTCATTCGGTGACGAGATTGGCCCCTACGCTCCGCCCAACGCGCCCCAGGCCACGATCCCTGCCGGTCCAATCGCCGCCACAAACCCGTTCCGCTTGCAGGAGGCCGCGCTTTCGTTTCACTTTCTCGGCCATGAGATCTCCGGCGGCAAGACCGATGCCTGGTTGGGGCCCGCGCAGGGCGGCTCTATGGCCTGGAGTAACAACGCGGAAAATATCTACTCTTTCCGCATCAACCGCGTAGAGCCGATGCACATCCCCTACGTGGACAAGCTCCTCGGTCCGCTCCGCTACGACTTTTTCGTCGGCTCGCTCAAAGGACACACGGCCCCTAACGACCCTTGGGTGCATTCGGAGATGTTTTCGTTTCGCCCTACCGGCAACTTCGAGTTCACCTTCCAGCGCACCGTCATCTGGGGCGGCAAGGGCCACGAACCCGTGACACTCCACACCTTTCTGCGCAGCTTCTTCTCTCTGCAGGACACCCAGGCCAACCCTGCGTCGAAGAATTCAGCGAACGATCCCGGCGCACGCTACAGCGACTTCAGCTTCTCCTGGCGGCTGCCGTTTCTGCGCCGCTACGTGACGCTTTACACCGACTCGATCGCCCACGATGATGTCTCGCCTATCAGCGCGCCACGCCGCGCCGCATACCGACCCGGGGTGTACATCTCCCAGTTTCCTGGGCGCCTGCGGAAGCTGGATCTCCGGGTCGAAGCCGCGAGTACGGATACCTCCACCCTGCGCAGCCTCAATGGCAGCTTCAACTACTTCGAAGGCATCCAGCGCCAGGGCTACACCAACAAGGGCTTCATCATGGGTGACTGGATCGGTCGAGAGGCCAAAGGCGGCCAGGCTTGGCTCACCTATCACCTGTCCGGCAACGAGTGGGTCCAGCTCGAATATCTCAACAAAAAGACGCCCAAGGACTTTATCCCCCTGGGCACCACGCAAAATCAATTCAAGCTCGACGTCGTGAAACGGCTCCGGCCCGATGTGGAACTGGACGCCTGGTACCAGTACGAACACTGGATTGCACCGCTCTACCAAACCGGTCACCAGACCGACAATGTGTTCGCGTTTCAGTTCACCTTTTACCCGAAGCTGCGCACACTCGGCACTACTCACCTTAACGGCAAGCCCTAACTCAGCAGAGGGTCTTCGGGTCGCGTCGATGGCGATCTGAAGATCCTTTGCGAAGCCGGCACTGCCTCGACGTGACCGGTTAGGCGGAAACCCGCTCCGCCTCCACGCACTGGCGGAAGTACTCGACCGAGCGGGTCAAACCCTCGCGCAGGGGCACCTTGGGCTCCCATGCCAGCAACCGGCGCGCCTTACTGATATCCGGCTTGCGCTGCTTGGGGTCGTCCTGTGGCAGGGGCTTGAAGGCAATCTCGCCTTGCACCCCGAGCAGCGACTGCACCTCGCGTGCACACTCCAGGATCGTCCACTCGACCGGGTTGCCGATGTTGGTCGGCTCATGCTCCTCCGACTTCGACAGGCGCACGATCCCTTCGATCAGGTCGGACACATAACAGAAGCTGCGCGTCTGCGACCCATCCCCATACACGGTCAGCGGCTCGCCGCGGAGCGCCTGCATCATCAGGTTGGAGATTACGCGGCCGTCGTTGGCCTGCAATCGTGGGCCATAGGTATTGAAGATCCGTACCAGATGGGTGTTCACCCGGTGGTAGCGCAGGTACGCCGAAACAGCCGCCTCGGAGAAACGCTTCGCTTCGTCGTATACCGACCGCGGACCGATTGGGTTGACGTTGCCCCAATACGTCTCCACCTGCGGATGCACCTCAGGGTCGCCGTAGCACTCCGACGTCGAGGCGTGGAGGTAGCCGGCGCTGTGCCGGCGCGCCAACTCCAACGTGTTCAGCGTGCCCGCCGAACCCACCCGCAGTGTTTCGATGCCCAGCCGCATGTAGTCCACAGGGCTGGCCGGAGACGCGAAGTTGAACACATTGTCCACAGGCCCAAAGTCGAACGGCTCGCAGATGTCCTGCTCCTCGAACCGAAACCGAGGCTCCCGCGAAAGGTGTTCCAGGTTGGCCAGATTACCCGTCGCCAGGTTATCGACCCCGAGCACCTGGTTGCCTTCCGCCAGAAGCGCGTCGCAAAGATGAGAGCCGAGGAAGCCCGCGGCTCCCGTGACAAGAGTCAGCTGGTTGCTTTCGCTCATGCGCCGACCGCCACAGCCTCGCGCACGGGTGCCACCGCGGACCGGCCCACACTGATGTAGGTAAACCCGTGCTCCAGCATCACGCGCGGGTCGTAGAGATTGCGCCCATCGACGATGATTGGGTAGCGCATCAGCTCATGCAAACGAGGCAAATCCAACTGCGCGAAGTCCTGCCAGTCTGTCAGGATCAGCAGCGCGTCGGCATCCTTGGCGGCCGTGTCGACCGAGTCGACGTAGTGCATGTACCGCGACTCCGGCAGCTCCGTCTTGGCACGGTCCATGGCGGCTGGGTCAAAGGCGTCGATACAGCAGCCCTCGGCCAACAGCATTTCAATCAGGTCGATGGCCGGCGACTCGCGAACGTCGTCTGTCTCGCCCTTGAAGGCCAGACCAAGCACGGCGAGCCGCTTGCCCCTCAGGGTCCACAGGGCCGACCGCACCTTGCCCAGAAAACGCTTCTTCTGCGCTACGTTAATCTTTTCCACCTCGTGCAGCAGCTGGAAATCAACGCCCAACTGTGCCGCCACGGAGCGGAAAGCGGCCACGTCCTTTGGAAAACACGACCCGCCGTAACCAATGCCCGGACGGAGGAACTTCGGGCCAATGCGCGAGTCCAGCCCGATCCCGCGAGCGACTTGTTCGACGTTGGCGTCGGCTGCCTCGCACAAGTTGGATACGGCATTGATGAACGAAATCTTGAGCGCCAAAAAGGCATTGGACGCGTGTTTGATGATCTCTGCGCTTTTGGTTGAGGTCAGCAGCAGCGCGGGCGGCACGTTCTCCGAGCACGCGCCCCCGATCGCCCCGTCGAAACCGTAGTAAGCGCCCGTCGTCAGCGGCGCGTAAAGGGACTGCAGCAGCTGTGCCGCACGTGTGCTGTCCGCCCCCACAACAATCCGGTCCGGATGAAGAAAGTCCTCGACCGCTGTTCCCTCGCGCAGAAACTCCGGATTCGACACCACATCGAACAGATCGCGCCGCACCCCGTTGCGCTCGATCACGCGCCGAATCCATTCATTGGTGTACACCGGGACAGTGCTCTTCTCCACAATCACCTTGTAAGAGGTGATGTGACGGGCGATCTCGCTCGCTACTGCCTCAACATAGGACAGGTCCGCATCCCCTGTCTCCGATTGCGGCGTGCCGACCGCAATGAAGATGGCGTCGCTGTTCTGTGTGGCCTCAGCCAGGTCCGTCGTAAAGCGCACCCGTCCATTGCAATAGCGCGCCATCAACTCGGGCAGGTGTTTTTCGTGGATCAGCGTGTCGCCGCCGCGCAACGCGGCCACTTTCCGCTCGTCATTGTCCACGCACACCACCTGGTGCCCCATCTCCGCAAAACACATGGCCGCAACCAGGCCGACATACCCCGATCCAACGACCGCAATTTGATTTCCTGTCTGCATGACTCTCCGTTCCCCTCCAAGGGGTGGATCGATCTGACGAAAGTAGACCTATCCTACAGGCCCAACCAGCCCCCTGCCATCCCCCATCCGATTGTTACCTTGTCGGCGTCAGGCAGAAATCTCAAGTAGACTGAAAGGCGATGATCTCGGACAGTCTCGAGTCCACTGCAAGGCCTGCGGAGAGCTTTGCGCCGGGCCTTAGCAATGATGGACCTCGGGCAGACACTACCCTTTCTGATTCCCTGCTTGTGCTGCGCAAGCGGAAGTGGCTGATCCTGTTCGCGGGTCTTTTGGGCCTTGCGTATGGCTACTATAAAGCGTTGACGCAACCCCGGCTATATATCGCCTACGGGGACATCGAGATTCGCAGCGGCACAGCCTCCGAATATCGCGTCAACTCCACTCCTCTGGCAGAAGACACCTACGACATTCCCACCCAAACCACCATCCTCAAGAGCGATAACCTGCTGCTCACCGTCGCCCGGGACCTCGACCTGCCCAACAACCCCAAGTTCACAGGCGCGCGCGGGCCCGCGCCTCACGTCAGTCTGGATGATCCTGCAGTGCGCGAAGGGATGCTGGGCGCCCTCCAGAACGACATCACCATCGCGCCTATTCCCAAGACGGATATCGTTCGCATCTCCTGCAGCACGCTCGATCCGAAGCTTTCAGCAGACATCGTGAACAAGCTCGTTCGCGAGTACATCCAGTACAGCTTTCAGTCGCGTTTCAATGCTTCTAAAGAGGTCTCCAACTGGCTGGCCAATCAGCTAGGCGACCTCAAGCAACAGGTGGAGACTTCGCAGGAACAGATGATCGACCTGGGCAAGCGCCTGGGCGTGCTTGGCTTCGACACCAGCCACAACGAGATCACCTCGGGCATCGATGACCTCACCCGAGCGGCCAGTCAGGCCCAGATCAACCGCATCGTCGTCGAGTCACGATACCGCGTGCTGACCGGCATGGACCCCAGTGCGCTGGACGCCTCCGTTGGTGTGGTGAACGGACAAGCCAGCCAGGCACTGGGTAATCTGCGTACGCAACGCGAAAGCATCCGCGCTCAGCTTAGCGGTGTGGACGTGACGGCAGGCCCAAACCTGCCGCGGGAAAAGGCGCTTCGCGCCCAGCTGGCGGAGTTGGATCGCGAGATCAACGAAGAACAAAATCGCGTCCTGATCCAGGCCCGCGAGGATTTGGTGGCCGCGCGCGCGGATGAGGCCCAAACACGCGGCGCGCTGGAAGCCGCGAAGTCGGACGCCTACAAGCTCCGGGACGATTTGGTGGAGTACACCATCCGCCAGCGCGAGTTCGACTCCAACCGCAACCTGTATGAGGGCCTGCTGCAGCGGCTTCGCACCGCCGGCGTGCAGGCAGGGCTTGAGTCGCAGGAAGTCGACATCGTGGACAACGCCGTGCCGCCGATCGGCCCCTCGCTGCAGCCTCGCGGCTCCATGCTGGTGGTCAACACGGTGACCTTTGCCGGTGTAGCCGTCATTCTGGCGTTCATCCTGGAAAGCCTGGATACGAGTCTGAGCAGTGTCGCCGAGATCGAAGAGATCTCGGGTCTGCCCTCCCTGGCGCTGATCCCCAAAGCGCGGCGTTCAGCCGACCCAAGCAGCCAGACGCCCGCCCAACGCAATCTGATCGTCCTTACCAACCCGAAGTCCCAGTTCGCCGAAGCGTTCCGTGCCCTGCGCACCTCACTGCTCCTTTCCGTCGCCGGTCGCGAGCCACAGAACATCCTGCTGACCAGCGCCACGCCCTCCGAAGGCAAAACGACAGCTTCGCTGAATCTGGCTGCCGTGCTGGCCCAGCAGGGCGTGCGCGTGCTGCTGATTGATGCCGACCTCCGCCGGCCCACTGTGCACCACCGCTTCGGCCTGAACGGAAAGGTCGGCCTTACCTCCGTGCTCACCGGAAGCCTGTCTCTGCGCGAGGCCATTCAGTCCTTGCCCGACCTGCCCACCCTGGACGTACTGCCCAGCGGCCCCATTCCGCCCTTCCCAACCGAGATGCTCAGCTCCGATGCGATGCGGCGCCTGCTGGACGAGTGCCGCGGCCTGTACACGCACGTGGTCATGGATTCGCCGCCGCTGCTTTCCGTCACCGACAGCGTGGTGCTGGCCCGGCAGGCCGATGCCGTGGTCCTTATCGTTCGGCACGGCAAATCCACCAAGCATGCTGTCCGTCGTGCCCGCGATCTGCTGCTCCGCTCCGGGGCCAAACTTGCCGGCATCGCCCTGAACGCCGTTGACCTCAGCTCCCCGGAGTACTACTCCTACTACGGCTATTCGGGGTACGCGGGGTACGCGTCCTCGGGCGTGGACAGCACCGCATGGGAGTCGCAATCAACCAACGGTGCCAAGCAGGACGGTGC
>CAXUIF010000091.1:0-6076 GCA_964250995.1 uncultured Acidobacteriaceae bacterium | reverse complement strand
ACCGTTCCGTGCCTCGCCGTGCTGCTGCTCCTGTTCTGGCCCGCAGCCCAAGCGTGGGCGCAGTACAACGGTCCGCCTACCAGTGCCGACCGCGCCACCAGCGCAATCCCCACGCAGGATCCGTCGCTGCTCTATCCTGCGACTCCTGAACCGTTGCTGGCCCCGGGCGATCAGATCGCGATTCGTCTCTACGGCGACCCGGACTATAACTTTACCGGCCGCATCTCTGTCGATGGCACGGTCCTGCTGCCCTTGATCGGCATCGTGCCGCTTCGTGGTCAGAGCATCACGAGCGCCGAAGAACTGATCGCCGGCCGCCTGGAAGCGGCGGGCATGTATCGCAACCCGCAGGTCATCCTGACCCTGGCCGAGGGCCCCAACGCGATTGTGACCCTGGGCGGCGAGATGCACGCGGTAGTCCCTGTGGTTGGGTCCCGCAGCCTCTATGCTGTGCTCGCAGCAGGGGGCGGCTTGCCCAGCAGCGCCAGCCGCACGCTGACCATCCTTCGCCCGGGCCGCGCCGAACCGATCTCCGTCGACATCGGCAACGACCCGCTCCACAGCGCTGCCGCCAATGTTCCCTTGCTGCCAGGCGACACCGTTGTTGTCTCCCGGATCGGAGTTGTGTACGTCTCCGGAGAGTTCCGCAATCCGGGCGTGGTGCCCATCACCAACTACGGGCCACTGACCTTGACGCAGGTCTCCGCCATCGTGGGTGGCCCCGTGTGGGACGCGCGCTACGGCCAACTGCATATTATCCGCACGGTCGGCGACCACCGCACGGTGACCACGCTGAACATCAAGAACGTGCTGTACGGCAAAGCGGCTGACCCCATCATGCAGCCAAACGACATCATCTTCCTGCCACCCAGCCCGATCAAGAGTTCGCTGGCCAACGGCAGCCTGGGCTCGGTGCTGGGCGTGCTGTCCTTCGCACTCGCTACCTTCTACACCATCCGTCAGTGAGCCCGGGTCCATCGTGAAGGGACCCGTCCGCCTTGCCTATCTGGTCAGTCACCCCATCCAGTATCAGGCACCGCTGCTGCGCCGCTTGGCTCGCGAGCCGGATCTGGACCTCACCGTCCTGTTCGGTTCCGATTTTTCCGCGCGTGGCTATCGGGATACGGGCTTCGGCGTCGACGTCTCCTGGGACGTCCCGCTGATGGAGGGCTATCGCTCGCGTGTTCTGCCGGCCCTACGCGATAACGGCACGGTGAGCGCCACCACGCCGCTCAGTCGCAGCCTCCTCGCCGCGCTTCGTCAACCGGATGGCACGGCAGCGTTCGATGCACTCTGGGTGCACGGCTACGCCAGCCTGAACGCCCTGCGCGGTATCCTCGCGGCCAGGGCCTTGGGTATTCCCGTGCTGCTTCGTGCCGAAAGCTGGTCTGGCGACCGCCCACGAAGCCTGGCGAAGCAAGCGGCCAAGCGAGCCTTCTTCCGCGTGCTGCGCCCGTTCGTCACGACCACCCTCCCGATCGGTTCCCGCAACGCTGCGTACTGGCGCGAGTCCCTGGGCGCAACCATTCCGCAGTTTCCGGTGCCCTACGCTGTGGACAACGCCTTCTTCACCCGTCAGACCCTCGCCGCCGACCACCGCCTGCCCTCCCTTCGGTCCGAGCTCCAGCTTGAAGCGGATCGTCCGGTTGTGCTGTTTGCCTCCAAGCTCCAGCCCCGCAAGCACGCCGATCACCTGATCGAAGCGCTGCATCGCCTGCGCGCCGAACAGAAACTGCGCCCGTATCTGTTGCTGGTCGGCGACGGCGAAGAGCGTTCTCGGTTACAAGAACTTGCCGTGCTGCGGGGCCTCGCCGAGGACGTACGCTTTCTGGGGTTTCGCAACCAGACAGAGCTCCCGGCCTTCTTCGCCCTGGCCGATGTCTTCGTCCTTCCCTCCCGCCACGAGCCCTGGGGGCTGATTGTGAATGAAGCCATGGCTGCCGGGTGCGCGGTCGTCGTGTCCTCCGACGTCGGCGCCGCTCCGGACCTCGTCACGGACGGCGTTGAGGGCTTCATCTACCCGGTCGGCGATATCGCTGCGCTCGCGTCCGCGTTGGCTCGGGTACTGCGCTCGCCCGCCATCGCCCACGGCATGGGACAGGCCGCCGCGGAGCGCATCGCCTCTTGGGACTTCGAGGCGGACGTTCGTGGGATGCGGCAGGCCCTGGCCTTTGCGACGCGGCAGTTGCGTCCATGACCCTCGCCCTGCGCTGGCCTTGGTATCCTGACCGCTGCCATCCCGCATGAGAATCCTGCACATCGTAGGCACCATCAACCCCGCTGCGGGCGGGCCGACCGAGGCCATCCGCATGTTGGTGCGCTTTGCCCCGGACGGTTTCACGGCGGAGTTAGCCACCTTGGACGACCCCGCGGCACCCTTCCTCCGCGACCTCCCGTGCCCTGTCCATGCACTCGGCGGGCCGCAGAAACGCTGGTACGCGCCTCAGTTCGTGCCCTGGCTGCGCGCCCACCGCCATCGCTTCGACGGCGTCATCGTTCACGGCCTGTGGGAGTACACCGGCCTTGGGGCCCTGCGCGCCTTTGCCGGCCACGTGCCCTATGTCGTCTTCGCCCACGGCATGCTGGATCCCTGGTTCAAGCGAACCTATCCGCGCAAACACCTCAAGAAGTGGCTGTACTGGCTTACGTCCGAGTACTGGGTGCTGCGCCGCGCCTATCGCGTCCTTTTCACCACCAAGCTCGAACGCAATCTTGCGGCGCAGAGCTTCTTTCTTCACCGCTGGCAATCCATGGTCGTCCCCCTTGGGGCGGAACGCCCCCCCGCACCCCGCGATCAGCTGCTCCAGGCTTTCGCAGACCGCTGCCCTGAGCTCGCGGGCAAACCTTTCCTGCTCTTTCTTGGCCGCATTCACCCCAAAAAAGGGTGTGATCTGCTTGTGCAAGCCTTCACAGAGATCGCCCAGGCTCATCCCGACCTTCATCTTGTCATGGCTGGTCCCGATCCCAACGACTGGCAAGCCGAGCTTCAACAGACGGTCCTCCGCGCAGGCTTGCAGGACCGCGTCCACTGGCCGGGCATGCTGCAGGGTGAAACCAAATGGGGCGCCTTTGCGGCCTGCGAGGCCTTTATCCTGCCCTCGCATCAGGAGAACTTCGGCATCGCCGCCGTGGAGGCCCTCGCCTCCGGCAAGCCCGTGCTGCTCGCCGACCCGGTCAACCTTGCCCCGGAGCTTGCCGCCGCGGGTTGCGCCCTGGTGGCACCGGACACCCTCGACGGCACGCGGGGCCTGCTCCGCCGCTGGCTGGCCCTCTCGGAAGGCGAACGCGCTGACATGGAGCAGCGCGCCCTTCTCACCTTTGAGCAGCGCTATGACATGCGCCGGAACACTGAGGCCATTCTGCGGGCCTTTGAGACCGAGACCCTCCACGCCGCGGGCCGGCCCGCGCAGGCCCGTGCAGGGGTGCGCTAGCCGTGCCCCGCCCTGCGGCGTACCGCGCCTCGGACCACATCGGCACTGAACACGGTGCCGATGCTTACACCCGGCCCGCCTTCTCGTTCGGCAACCGCGCCCGTCGCGCCCTTTGGAATCTCTGCTGGCTGCTCCTGTACCGGCCCTCGCCGCGGCCACTGCACGCCTGGCGCGCTCTGCTTCTGCGAGCCTTCGGGGCACACCTTGGCCCCGACTGCCACTTCTACCCCGGCTCCCGCGTCTGGGCGCCCTGGAATCTTCGCTGCGAAGACCACGTCGCTGCCGGCGACGGCGTCGAGATTTACAACCCTTCACCGGTCGAGCTCGCTTCCCACGTCATCCTCTCGCAAGGCAGCTATCTCTGCGGCGCGACACACGACTACAACGACCCGGCGTTCCCTTTGCTGGCCTACCGCATGCGCCTCGGCCCTTATGCCTGGATCTGTGCCCGCGCGATGGTGGCGCCCGGCGTGCAGGTCGGTGAGGGCGCGGTCCTCGGCTTGGGCTCCGTCGCCACGCGCGATCTTGTGCCCTGGACCGTCTACAGCGGCAACCCGGCCCAGCCGGTTCGTCAACGGGCACCGCACCCTGACGCGCCCTCTGCCAAGGCAGGAGCCGCCCAGCCTTGATCTCCGTGCTTATCCTGACCAAAAACGAAGAACAGGACCTGCCAGGCTGTCTGCGGTCCGTCGCCTGGAGTGACGACATCCACGTCTTCGACTCCGAGAGCACGGACCGGACCGCCGCCATAGCGCGTGCGCACGGCGCCGCGGTCACCACACGCCCCTTTGACGGCTACGCCCGCCAGCGCAACGCCGCCCTGCAGCTGCCCTTCCGCCATCGCTGGGTTTTGGTTCTGGACGCCGACGAACGGCCTACCCCCGAGCTCTCCGCAGAGTTGCAGGAGACGGTCCGCTCGGCCCCGGAGACAGTGGCCGCCTTCCGCCTGCGCCGCCGCGACTTTCTTTGGGGCACCTGGCTCAAACACGCGCAGCTCACGCCGTTCTATGTGCGGCTGCTCCGCCCGGAGCGTGTGCATTACGTCCGGGACATCAATGAAATTCTCGAGGTGGACGGGGCCATCGGGGAGCTCTCCGCTCCTCTCGATCACCTGGCGTTCTCCAAAGGCCTGAACCACTGGGTCGCCAAACACAACGTGTACTCCACCAAGGAAGCCGAACTGCTCGCCAGCGGAGACGCCGTGCTGGCTGCCTCGTGGCGACAGGCCCTGTTCGCCTCTAATTTCCACGAGCGCCGCGTCGCCCAGAAAGCGCTCTTTTACAAGCTTCCTGGGCGTCCCCTCATCAAGTGGTTCTACATGGTCCTCCTGCGGGGCGCTCTGCTCGATGGACGTGCCGGACTTACCTACGCGACCCTGCAGGCCTTCTACGAATACCTGATTGAAGCCAAACGGACCGAGATCCTGCGCCGGCGCGCGGGAAGGTCCCTCTAACCACGCTCAGAGCGCCTCGCCATCGGGGCACACCGCGAAATCTCGCCAACGCGCAGCGCCGCTCTAAGCCCGCAGCTTCGCCAGAAGATCGGTCGGATGGACGGGCTTGGCGAGAATCTCGAACTCATGACCCTGCGCCCGCGCCCGCTCCAACAAGTCCGCCGTAGCGGCCTGCCCGGAAAATAACAGAATCTTGCAGTGCGGCAACTTCGCGCGGGTCTGTATGGCGGCCTCGATGCCCGTCATGCCGGTCATGATCACATCGCTGATCAACATGTCCGGTTGAAATGTCTCCAGTGCGTCGATGGCCTTCTCGCCGCTGTACACGGCGCGCGCCTCGAACCCTGCCTGGTTCAAAATGATGGCCAGCGTATTGGCAATGACCTGTTCATCGTCGGCGACGAGAACGCGAGGTTTGCTGCCGGTCGTGGGGGTGTCTGCCATGAAGATTCCTGAGTGCCTTCCTGAAGACGCGTGAAAGCGTCGCGGTCGCGATTGCAATGCCCCTGCTATCTTACGCTGTCTTCGGTGGTTGTCCTAGAACTTCGGTTTGGCACGTGGGTGAGCGCGTCAAAGCTGTCTCGCTCCAAGTCGCCACGGCCACGATGGTACGCTGAGATCGATGGTCGATCTCCACCACCATCTTCTGCCGGGGCTCGATGATGGCTCGCCTGACCTCGCCACCTCCGTGGAAATGGCGCGCATCGCGGCAGCAGACGGCATCACTCACGTAGTCTGCACGCCCCATGCCAGCAGCCGTTACACCTTCAATCCGGCCGCTGCGCAAAAGGGTATAGAAGACCTGCGTGCCGCCCTCGCCGACGCGCAGGTGCCGCTCACCCTCGGCCTTGGCTGTGACTTTCACCTAAGCTACGACAACATCCAGGACGCCCTCGCGCACCCCTCCCGCTACGCCATCAACGGCCACGAGTACCTGCTCGTCGAGCTGCCTGAACACACCATCTCGCCCGGCCTCCGAGACACCTTTTACGAGCTCCGCAAAGTCGGCTTGACCCCGATCCTCACCCACCCGGAACGCAACCCCGTGTTGCAGCGCGAGCCCGAGCGCATGCTCCCATGGCTCCGCGACGGCCTCCTCACCCAAGTCACGGCAGGCTCGGTCACAGGGGACATGGGCCGCCATGCCAAAGCTCTGGCCGATCGCATGCTCACCAATCGCTGGGTCCACTTC
>CAXUIF010000090.1:0-12746 GCA_964250995.1 uncultured Acidobacteriaceae bacterium | reverse complement strand
CTACGGTCAGCCACTGTGCCCAGCGCCGCTCTGTGGCGATTTTGCGTCATCGCCAGCGGAAGGCGGGACTAGTGGTTTTACGGGCGGCCCGGGACGAGCGTGGGTGCGGGGTGGGGAACGTAGCTGTCCAGGAAGCGGCGCAGAACAGGGGTAACTGCCGCGGGGCCGGCGGATGGGGCAAGTTCGGCCGTCATCTTTGGGTCGGCGGCTCGTTCTGCCTCCAAAGGGGGCCCGCCGCCTGTGTAGCTGATCAGCAACTTGGGCGTGCGCAGCGCGTGCAACGGCTCGGCGAGCGGGAAGCGCTCATGGAAGAGCAGACCGAGCGGAACAATGCGCGAGCGCTGGTCGGCTGCAACGCGTGTGGCCGTGTCGCCATCCGCGTTGGTCAGGATCAGGGCGGGCAGCTCCGGGTGCTCGGCGCAGAGCCGCGTGGCAAGCGAGGCCGCCAGGCCGTCCCCGAACGCGATGATGCGCGAGGCGGGGATGGCGCGAGTCTGCATAAGAAAGGCAAGCGCCTGTTCTGCATCCTGGCGCATGGTGGCCTGTGAAGGGTGGTTTCCCCCGCTTTGACCATAACCGCGGTAGTCGAAGAGCAGCACGTTCAGCCGCGCGTCATGCAGGGCCTTTGCCAGCGGCAGCGCCTCACCCATCGACCCGGTCTGATTGTGCAGCATAAGCGCGGTCGGATCGTCCGGCGAGTCGCTCGGGAGCCACCAGCCGCTAAGCTGTGGCTGGCCGGAATGGTCGTCGCCGAAGCGGACCGGGGTGAACGTCATTTGCAGGGCGGCGGGTGTCCGGGTGACGGCGCGTGAGGGGTGGAGCACGAACTGCCACTGGCCGGTGTAGAAGAAGACGCACAGCGTCACATAGGCGCAGACCAGGCCGAGGGCGACCACAGCGCCTGCGGCCTTCAGGATCCACACCGGGTCTACCGTTTCGGGCGGCGCGGGGGCCGGCGTGCGGGGGTTGGGACGTTGAGCAGGCGGCAAGGAACGCAAAACCTCCCTTCGCATCTTACGTCGAGCGAACGGAGGTGCAGATATGGCGGAGTGGGTGCGGCTTTGCAGCATCAAGGAGGTGCCGAAGGCTGGTGAGGTGACGGAGGTAGAGGCTCGTGGCAGGGCGGTGTGCCTGGCCAACATCGACGGCGTGCTGCACGCATTGGACAATTTGTGTCCGCACCGGGAGGGTCCGCTGGGACAGGGTTGGGTGGAAGGGCAGGCTGTCGTTTGCCCGTGGCATGCGTGGGCCTTCGATGTACGGACAGGCGTGGCGGAGGAGCCGGAGCAGGCGCACGTGAAGGTGTATCCGGTGCGCAACGAGGGTGAGGACGTGTTGGTGGACCTTGCTTGATTCCCGTTGCAGGTTCCCCTTGCGAGAGAACTTTGCCGTGGGATGATGCTCACAGTGTCGAGCCGATGGGAAGCAGGCGATCGGTACGACAGGGAGGATGTAACGAAATGACATGGAAGCGGGCGCTGCTTTCGATCTTTGGGCTGGCCGTCTTGTTTGGAACGCTGAACCCAGCAGAAGCACAGCATCATCGGCACCACCGGCATCACCATCACCATCGCCACAGTCACTAAGGCGCAGGTGATCTGCAGCAAGGCCCGGACACGTCCGGGCCTTGCTGCGTCAGCGACCCGTGTAGCAGGTGACCGACAGGGCTGGTAAACTCAGGTGATCGCTTTGCAACGGGAGAGGTCATGCAAGCTAGGCTCGCCCTGGAAGACGGGCGTGTGTTTACAGGGCGGAGCTTCGGTGCACCCGTGGAGCGGGTGGGCGAAGTGGTCTTCAATACGTCGTTGACGGGCTACCAGGAGATCTTCACCGATCCGTCGTACGCGGGACAGATTGTGGTGCTGACCAATCCGCAGATTGGCAACTACGGCACGTCGCCGTCGGACGCTGAATCGGCCCGGCCATACATCGAGGGGTTGGTGGTGCGGGAGTTCTCCCCCATCAGCTCAAACTGGCGATCCACCGAGGTAACCGATGAATACCTCGAACGCAGCGGGATTCCGGTGATCGCGGACGTGGACACGCGGGCCATTGTGCGGCACCTGCGGGCCCATGGCGTGATGCGTGGCTGCCTCTCGACGGCCACGGGCGACGCAGCGGCGCTGGTGGCCAGGGCGCGGGCCCACCCGACGATGGAAGGTACGGATCTGGCCAGCGCGGTCAGCACGCCGCAGAGGTATGAGTGGACGGCTCGCGATGTGCGCAACGGCAGCGGGGACGCGCTGTTGCCCGCGCAGAACGCGGCGGCAGAAGTGGAGTTGCACGTCGTGGCGTACGACTACGGCATCAAGCAGAACATCCTGCGGATGCTGAGCCGGGAAAACTGCCGCGTCACCGTGGTGCCGGCGAAAACGTCCGCGATGGATGTGCTGGCTTTGGAGCCGGATGGGGTCTTTTTCTCCAATGGACCTGGAGATCCGGAGCCGCTGGTGTATGCCCAGGAGAACATCCGTGCGCTCCAGGGAAAGACGCCGCTCTTCGGAATTTGTCTGGGGCATCAGCTGTTCGGTTTGGCGCTCGGGGGCAGGACGTACAAGTTGAAGTTCGGGCATCACGGCGGCAATCACCCGATCAAGAATCTGGAAACGGGCAAGGTCGAGATCACGGCGCAGAACCACAACTTCAACGTGGATCCGGACAGTCTTCCGGACGATGTAGCGGTGACGCACGTGAACCTGAACGACAACACGCTGGCCGGCCTGAAGCATAAGACCGATCCGATGTTCAGCGTGCAGTACCACCCGGAGGCGAGCCCGGGGCCGCATGATTCGCATTATCTGTTTCGGGACTTCCGTAGGATGATGGAAGCGTGGAAGAAGTGAGGTCGCAGGCGATGGTGGAAGTGCAGTTCGAGCCTGAGGTGGAGCAGATGGTGCGGCGCGCTGCTGACGAGCAGAACGTTAGCGAAGGTTTTCTGATCCGCGAAGTCATGAAGCGATGGTTGGAAGATCGCGCCGACTACGCTGCGGGTATCAGCGCTCTTTCAAGAACGCAGTACACGATCTCGCAGGATGAGATGGAGCGTCGGTCTGATGTGGCGGGTTGAGTATTCTGACCTTGCTGAAGCCGACATTCTTTCGTTAGACAAGCCTGTACGGGAACGCCTATTGAAGTTCTTTCGAGAACGTGTGCCGTTGCATCCTGATCCGAAGAGAATGGCGGAGCCGCTTACGGGTTCCTTACGAGGCTTATGGCGCTTTCGCGTCGGGGACTATCGTGCGATTTGTGACATACAGGAGGGCCATCTCGTGGTGCTGGTTGTCGAGGTAGGAAATCGGGGGAAGATCTACCGTCATGCCACGTAGAAGCGATATTGCCAAGATCCTGGTGATCGGCTCCGGGCCGATTGTGATCGGCCAATCGGCTGAGTTTGACTATTCCGGCACGCAGGCCTGCAAGGCCCTCAAGGCGGAGGGCTATGAGGTGGTGCTGGTGAACTCGAATCCGGCGTCCATCATGACGGACCCAGAGATCGCCGACCGGACCTACATTGAGCCGCTGACCGAGGCCTACCTCGAAGCGATCCTGCGCGAGGAGCTGGAGCGCATGCCGAGGTCGGAACAACACAGCGGCGGCAAGTTTGCTGTGTTGCCCACCGTCGGCGGCCAGACGGCGCTGAACTTGGCCGTGGAGCTGGCCGATAAGGGTGTGCTCGACGAGCTTGGCATTGAGCTGATCGGCGCGAAGCTGGAGGCAATCAAGAAGGCCGAAGACCGGCTGCTGTTTAAGGACGCGATGAAGAAGATCGGCCTGGATATGCCACGGTCGATGCTGGTGAACAACATACGAGACGGCCTAGAATTTGCGACCAAGCTGGGTTTTCCTGTGGTCATTCGGCCGAGCTTTACCTTGGGTGGGTCGGGTGGTGGCATTGCGTACAACCGCGAAGAGTTGATGGAGATTCTGTCACGCGGGCTGGACCTCTCGCCGGTGCACGAGTGCTTGCTGGAAGAGTCGGTGCTGGGGTGGAAGGAATACGAGCTGGAGGTGGTGCGCGACCTGAACGATAACGTCGTGATCATCTGCTCGATCGAGAACTTCGATCCCATGGGCGTGCATACGGGCGATTCGATCACCGTCGCACCCGCACAGACGCTGAGCGACCGCGAGTATCAGCGCATGCGCGATGCGGCCATCGCTGTCATTCGCGAGATTGGTGTGGAGACGGGCGGGTCCAATGTGCAGTTCGCGGTGAATCCGCAGAACGGGCGCATGACGGTGATCGAGATGAACCCGCGCGTGTCGCGCTCCTCGGCGTTGGCCTCCAAGGCGACCGGCTTTCCGATCGCAAAGATTGCGGCGCGTCTGGCCGTTGGGTACACGTTGGACGAGCTACAAAATGACATCACCAAAGCTACGCCGGCATGCTTTGAGCCGACGATCGACTACGTCGTGGTGAAGATTCCGAAGTGGCAGTTTGAGAAGTTTCCTGGCGCAAACGAGACGTTAGGGCCGCAGATGAAGTCGGTAGGCGAAGTGATGGCGATTGGGCGCACCTTCAAGGAAGCGCTGATGAAGGCCGTGCGCTCGTTGGAGACGGGGAAGAAAGCGGGGGTCAACGACATCGATCCGCGCAGGCAAACGCAGCGCCTGGTGACCCCGCACCCGGAGCGCTTGAGCTACTTGCGGTACGCGTTTGAGCACGGCATGGCGGTGCGCGAAGCGGCTCGGCTGACGGGCATGGATCCCTGGTTTCTGCACCAGATGAAGCTGATCGCGGAGGAACAGAAGAGCCTGGGTGAGCGGGGGCTCGACGCGCTGGACGGCGATGACCTGCTTACGGCCAAGCGCATGGGCTTATCCGATGAACGGCTGGCGGCTCTGTTTGGGTTAGACGGCCGGACCGGAGCCGAGCAGGTGCGCCAAACGCGCGAGCGGCTGGGCGTGAGGCCTGTCTTCAAGCTTGTCGACACCTGCGCGGCGGAGTTTGAGAGCTTCACGCCGTACCTCTACTCCTGCTACGACGAGGAGGACGAAGCCGCGCCGACTCACCGCAAGAAGGTGATTATCCTTGGCTCGGGGCCGAACCGGATCGGGCAGGGCATTGAGTTCGATTACTGCTGCTGCCATGCGGCCTTTGCGCTGCGAGAAGATGGCTATGAAACCATCATGGTGAATTGCAATCCGGAGACGGTGTCGACCGACTACGATACGTCGGACCGGCTGTACTTCGAGCCGTTGACCTTTGAAAATGTGCTCGCAGTGTATGAGCACGAAGCTTCCGCCGGCGCAGAGATCGGAATGATCGTGCAATTCGGCGGGCAAACCCCCTTGAACCTCGCGTTGCCGCTCAAGGCGGCGGGTGTGCCGATCATCGGAACCTCGCCGGATTCGATCGACTTGGCAGAAGACCGCCGACGCTTTGGCAAGCTGCTGCAGGATCTCGACATACCCCAGCCGCCGGCGGCGATGGCCACCTCGGTCGAGGAGGCGCTCGCGGGAGCGCGCCGTGTGACCTATCCGGTGCTTGTGCGGCCATCGTATGTACTGGGTGGACGGGCGATGGTGATCGCCTATAACGAGGACGCGGTGCGCCGCTACATGGCGACCGCAATCGAGTACTCGCAGGAGCGCCCGGTGCTTATCGACCACTTCCTCGAGGACGCGCAGGAGTTGGACGTAGATGCCCTGTGCGACGGCGAGGACGTCGTGATTGCCGGCATCATGCAGCACATCGAGGAAGCCGGCGTGCACTCGGGCGATTCCTCATGTGTGCTGCCTGCGGTGGACATGCCGACCGAGGTGCTTGGCACCATTCGCGCGTATACCCGCAAGCTCGCCCTGGCGTTGAACGTTGTGGGCCTGGTGAACCTCCAGTTTGCCGTGCAGCGCAGCAAGGTGTACGTCATTGAGGTGAACCCGCGAGCCTCGCGCACGGTGCCCTATGTGTCGAAGGCGACGGGCGTGCAGTTGGCGAAGATCGCCTCGCGGCTGATGACCGGGCAGAGGTTGCGTGATCTGCTGCCGGATCAGGTCGGCACGGGCGAGGACCTAGGCACGGGCGATCACTTTTTTGTGAAGTCGCCGGTCTTTCCGTGGTCCAAGTTCCAAGGTGTCGATCCGGTGCTGGGACCGGAGATGCGCTCTACCGGCGAGGTGATGGGCGTTGGGCGCAGCTTTGGCGAGGCCTTTGCCAAGGCGCAAACGGCGGCGGGCCTCTTCCTGCCGACCAAGGGCACCGTGTTCCTGAGTGTCAACGATCGGGACAAGCCGGCCCTTCCAGGCCTGGCCAAACGCTTCTCCGCTGCAGGCTTCCAGCTGGTGGCTACACATGGCACGGCCGCAGTGCTGGAAGCCTCCGGACTGCAGGTCGAGCGGGTCTATAAGGTGGACGAGGGACGGCCGAACGTAGTGGATCTGATCAAGAGCGAGCGCATTCACCTGGTCGTGAACACGCCCACAGGTCAGGACGCGGTGTTCGATGAGCAGGCGCTGCGCCGCGCGGCGGTGCTGGCGCGCGTTCCCATGATCACCACGCTCGCTGCGGCGCAGGCTGCCGTGGAAGGCATCGTGTCGCTGCAGGGTGGATTGGGGAGTGTGGAGTGCCTGCAGGAGCTGCATGCCGCGCAACGGGCGTTGGCCGGAGCGAGTTAAAGCTTTGGGGCCGGCAAGCGCGGCTACACTGGAAGGGTGCTGCTGCAAGGTGTTCATGTGCCGCTTTCCTGCCCCTTTTACCGCGACGGGGTGAGCTATCTCCGCAAACTCGAACATAATGTCGCGCGTTACTCGCTGGGGCCCGTGGCCGGGCTGCTGGCGCTGCCGCCGGGCGGCGAGGCGGGTGCTCTTAGCGATGCGGAAGCAGACGAGTTCTTGAAATTGGTCGGTGAAACGGCCGGGAAGGAAAAGGTGCTGCTTGCGGGCGTGGAGCGTGCCAGCGTTGCCGCCGCCCTGAGGCGAATCGAAGCGGCTGAGCGGAACGGCTTCGATGCGGTGCTGCTTGCGCCGCCTACGGATTGGGTGCGCCTGGTGCGGGGATCGGATGCACGCGAGCTGCTGGTCTTCTACGAAGCCGTGGCGGATCGATCGCCGCTGCCGATCGTGCTTTGGAGCGATGCGGCGCCGCCCTCCGTGCCGTTACCGGTCGACGCGATCGTTCGGCTGGCAGGGCACAGCAACGTGCTTGGATTGGTGGATGCCGACCTGACCGAAGCACGGCTCGCTGACGTCCTGTCGGGCACAGCGAGCGTGCGTCGCGAGGTGGCCGTGACCATGGTCTTTGAGGCCGTGACACGGCGCATGCTGCAGCCCGTGCTCTCAGAAGAAGCAGCCTCCGGCTTTGTTGCCGCTGCGGCTCTGGGCGCAGGCGCTGTCGCCACCTCAGGAGCGCCGAGCCCGGCGAGTGCGCCGCCCGTGCTAAAGACGCGGTCAAAAGCCGTAGGTTTCCAGGTGCTCTCGGGTGGCCCCGCTCACGGGGTGGTGCCCCTGCTGGTAGCCGGCGCAACCGGTGCGATGCCGACGCTCGCTGCGTGTGCGCCACAGGCCTGCTTTGAAGCGTATGCCGCGTGGAAGGACGGCGACCTGGCATTGGCGGCGGAGCGCGCCGGGCGTCTCTGCGCGGCGGATGCCTTGCTCGAACGGCTTGGGCCGGCTGCGGTGAAGGTTGCGTGTGACTTCAATGGATACTTCGGCGGGGTGCCTCGGCTGCCGCGGTTGCCCTTGCGAGCGGCAGACCGCGAGGAGCTGGAGCTCACGCTTCTGCACATTCGCAACTAGGCGTCACGCTGTCGTGAGGGCCTCGCGAGACCCGTGAGCGGCTCAGCGGCGTCGGGTACTGGCGCTGCCGACTGCGGAAAGCCGTGCCTGAGCCTGTGCCGCTTCGGGGGAGTTGGGAAAGCGCTGAATCAAGGCACGCAGCTCGCGAATGCCCGCATCGGTCTGCTTTTCTGCCAGAAGTGCTTCACCTTTGTGCAGGTGCGCCGCCGGCACCTTGGCATTGTCCGGGTAGCGCTCCAAAACCTGATCGTAGTCTTTGATCGCGGTCGTGGGTTTGTTGGCGCGCCGGGCGATCTCGCCCATATAGAAGAGCGCGTTGCCGGAAAGATTGTCGTCGGGGTAGGCCTTGATCAGGTCGGCGAACTCGGAGTTCGCGACGAGGTATTTGCCCGCCATGTAATCGCCGTAGGCGGCGTGGTACATATCGTTGGCCGAAGGGCCGGAAGCCGGGGCCGGGTGCGTAGCGAGCGCTCCGGGCGGGGTTGCCGGTGTGGGCGCGAGCTCCCTGGAGGCCGCGCCCTCGCCCGCAGCAGGGGCAGGCGGCGCGTTGCTGGAAGGCGGCGCTCCGGCGCCGGTAGACGCTCCGTTCGCGCCAGGCAAATTCCCGAGAAGGGCGGTGGTCGACTGTGCCTGACTTTGCAGATCGCCGAGGCTCTTCTCCATGCGCTGCATACGGGTCTTCAACTCGTCGAGCGAGTCGTTCAGCGCTTGCACCTGACCGGAAAGCTGGTCGTTGCGCTGGCCCTGCGCCTCACTTTGCGTTCCGAGCTTGAGCTGCAAGGCGCCGACCGTAGTCGACATCTTGTTAACGGCGTCTACGTCCTGCTGGACCAAGTCCTTGAGCACCCCCATTTGCTGATCGTTCGACTGCTGCAGCCGGGCAAGCGAGTCGATGATCTGCTGCATCTGAGTCTGCAGCTGAATCATGTCTTTGCTCACCGCGAAGGCAGGACGAGCCGCTGATGCGCCCACGCAAAGAAGAACGGGGGCAAGACGCCGGGTAAGTGTTCTGGTCCACATAGGTCGGGGCTCCCACAGTGCTGGAGGCAATCGCAGTCGCGTTCAGAATCTGGCGCGACTGCGATCGCCGCGGCTAACGGTCGATCATGAACTGCGCACGGCGGTTTTGCTGCCAGCAGCTTTCCGTTTCGTCAGTACAGAACTGACGCTCTTTGCCATAGCTCACGACGCGGATGCGGCCGGGCGCGACGCCGGCGCTCACCAGCGCTTCCCGTGCCGCATTGGCACGATTCTCGCCGAGCGTGATGTTGTATTCGGCAGAGCCGCGATCGTCGCAGTAGCCACCGATGAGGACCTTCACCGCTGGATGGCTGTTCAGGTAGCGGGAAGCCCCGGCGACGCTGGTCTCCGCCTCCGGGCTGATGTCGTAACTGTCATAGCCGAAAAACACATCCTGCACGGCGGCGTGGAAGGCGGCGTCCGAGCCCATGTCCGACTCGCTCGCGCCCGTATTCGCGGACGCGCTGCCGCTGGGCACGGTCGGGACTCGCACGGTCACACGCACGTTGGCTTCGGTGGTACCGCCGTCGCCCTTGGCCACAAGGTGAAAGTTAGTGGAGTTCGCCGGGGACACGGTCTGGGTGCCGTTCACCGGAACATCGCCGACCCCATCAATGCTGACCGTGGCGGCGTTGGTCGTGCGCCAGTTCAGAACGACGCTCTGGCCCAGGTCGATCGCCGGCGGCTCCGCCGTAAGCGTGGCGGTGGGCGCGGGCCCTGTTGCCGGAGGCAGGCTGTTGGTGGGCACCGGCGCGGGCTTTTTGTGGCACCCCCCAAGGGTCAGCGCGGCCAGACTGAGAGCGCAGAGTGTGCGGCCCGGGAGCCGGGTCCTTTTCGGGGTGGGGAGCGCGGTCCCTGGCGTCGATCGGCTTGTGTTCATGCGTTCTCCTCTTTCGTTCCAAACCAGCTGCGTGTTCCTCAAAGATCACCCGCGGCAAGGGCAGTGTGCTTCCAGCAATGCCAGCAGTCCTAGCGAGAGCTCCAGTTGGGCATATCGTTGCCACCGGCGGTCAGCGCCTTCGTGGCGGTGCCGTCCGCCAGCATGGTCATGATCCGGGTGTGGTCTGCACGCCCGTCGGGCGAGTTGGCGAAGACGAGGTGACGGCCGTCCGGAGACCAGGACGGAAAATCGCAGCGGCCGATGTCGTGCGTGAGCTGGATCCAGCGCTTGGTCGCGATCTCCATGACGTAGATGTCCTGTCCACCGGGGGCCCCCGGGCCGTATTTGCGGTCCCAAGCATAGGCGATGAACTGGCCATTGGGAGACCAGGACGGTGAGGTGGCATACCCGCCATCGGTCATGCGCTGGACGCCGGAGCCATCGGCATCCATGAGATAGAGCTGGGGCAGACCGGTGCGGCCGCTGATCCAGGCAATCTGCGCCCCTGTTTTTGGGTTGAAGGTCGGCGAGACATCCGGGCCGCGGAAGCTGGTGATCTTGCGGGCAGCGGCGCCTTGGGCGTCGGCAATCCAGATCTCCGGGTCACCCGAGCGCGACGACGAAAAGGCGAGCTGCTGCCCGCTCGGCGCCCAGGCGGGCGAGATATTGGTGCTGCCCGGCGAGTTGAAGCTCACCATGCGGTTCAACAAGAGCGAGTACATCCGAAGCTGGAAGCCATCGCGGCCCAGCGACGCAAAGGCGACGCGAGAGTTATCCGGCGAGACACGCGGAGATAGCGAGATTTCGCCCAGGTGCGTGATGGCGTGCTGGTTGGCGCCATCGTAGTCCATCGCCCAGATCTCTTTGTTGCCGTTCCCGGTGAAGTGCACATAGAAGATCTTCGACTCGGCGATGCCCTGGATGCCGCCGCCCAGCCGAAAGATGATCTCATCGGCGAACTTGTGCGCGATCTGCCGTGCGTTCTCCGCTGCCGGGGCGTCTTCGTAGCGCTTGGCAAAGACCTGCGGAAACTGGGCGTTGCGCACGTCGTCCAGATAGCCGTTCACCGTCAACTTGCCGTCCGCGACAGCCAGACTGCCGAAGGCGACCATGCCTGCGCTGGCCGGCGCCGCCGCCCATTGGTCCAGCTTGATCTCCCCTGGTGAACCGGGTTGGCCCGCTGGCGTCATGCTTTTGGACACGAGGTCGAAGACGCCGGCGTTGCCGAGGTCAGCGTAAAGCGTTGTGTCGAAGGTGCGGGCGAGATCTGCCGTGCTTTGGTCAGCAGCAGCGGCTTTGAAGTTGGCCGCAGCCAGCCGCAGGCGATCTGCGCCGGTGCTGGTCTCCAGGTGAAACGGGTCTTGCGCACGGCCAGCCAAGGCCGAGGCAAAGCCGAACAGAAGGAGCGTCGTGATCCGCGTACGGCAACGGCGCATTGCTCCCGGCCACAGACGCGTGCTGCTGAAACCTGTCATCCCCATCCACTGTAGACGCCCGAAGGCGCGCTTTGTTGAGGCCGTACCGTTGCTGGTGCCACCGCCGGCGCTACGGCTGTTTGTAGTCGAAGGCGAACTCAATGGTAATGTGATCGCCCGCAGGCAGGGGACCGAAGCCGTCCACGCGCTGCACGGCGCGCAGGGCAGACTGGTCCAGCGTCGCGGAGCCGCTACGTGTTTCCACGCGCACGTTCTGCGGCGCGCCGTCGTGATCGATATCGAAGAGCAGGGTCACGCGTTTGCCCTGAGCGGTGCGCGGATCCACTTCCCCCGAGAACCAATTCTGCGACACCCGTTGACTTACCGCGCGCAGGTAGTAGGCGTAACGAGCACCAAAGGTGCGATCTTCCACTGTCGCCGTGGCCGTGCCATTTTTGGATTGCGAGACCGACTCAGGAAGCTGGGTGGCTGTGGTCTCGCCAGTCCGCGCCTTGGGCGTGTCGGGCGCGGGTTGGGGATGCTTCACCGGGGGCGCTTCCGTGGGCTGGGCTTTGACGGCCGGCTTGGGCGGCGCGGTGCTATGAACGGGTGCGGGCGGAGCCGGCTTTTCGGGTGTCTTGGCCTTGATCAGAAGGTCAGAGGGCTTGGGCGGCGGCTGCGTGGCGGCCTTGGGCGGCGGCAGTGGGGCCTCGTTGACGTCCTCAGAGGCGAGCACCTGCTTTTCGACCGGCTTGGCCCGCGGAGGCAACGGCAGCGCGGAGACCATAGAGGCCTGAATGGCGCCAACGGACGCGGCGTGCTCGCCCCAGCGCTCGTGCTTGGTGGTGCCAAGGTAGGCGGCACCGATCAGCACGGCAGCCAGCAACCCGTGCAGCCCTACGGCGCCGGCCATGCCCCCGCCCAGGCGATCAAAATCGCCGCGTTCATCCGGATGCAGGTGCGTGGTTACGGTGGCCATAGCTTCGAGGGTGACGTCAGCGATCGAAAGGTTGTGTGACGATGCTGATGTTGACGATGCCCGCCTGCTTTACTGCATCCATGACCGAGGCAAAGGCGCCGAACGGAACACGCTGATCCGCGCGGACATACACCGTCTGCTGGGCATGCGGGCTCTTCGCCAGGACGCTCGACAGATCGTGCACATTGACCGGCTTGTCGTCGAGAAAGACGTTCTGATTTCGGTCCAGCGTCAGTACCCGTCGCTCTTCCACGGCCTGGTTCACGGTTCGGGTTTGGGGAACGGCCACATCGATGCCGCTTTGCAGCACAGGGGCGGTGACCATGAAGATCAACAGCAATACCAGCACCACGTCGACCAACGGGGTGATGTTGATGTCGCTCATCGCAGTCTGGGTGCGTCCTTTGGAGGTGAACGCCATGGGCTAAAAGGTCCTCCGCCGCTCTTCGCCTTGGAAAGCGGGTGTTTGCCCGTGCAGGGCCGGCGAACCCGCCAACGGGGCAACCGGTGACACGGGGGCGACCAGCGCGGCATTCTCGATGGCATTTAGCAGCTCGCGGCCAAAATCGTCCATGCGGGCGGCGAACTCGCGCAGGCGCGCAGTGAACTGGTTGTACCCGACGACGGCCGGAACCGCGACAACCAGACCGGCAGCAGTGGTGATCAGGGCCTCCGAGATGCCCGGGGCGACCGCCCGCAACGTGGCCGCACCGGCGGT